>CAZCJN010000083.1:0-10389 GCA_964498865.1 uncultured Bacteroidia bacterium | reverse complement strand
CAAGGGGTTTAAGATCGGGAAGGTTATGATCATCAATAGGAGTAGGAACCGCTACAATAAAAAATTTAGCTTTTTTAAGATCACCGGCAGTGGCTGTAAAATGAATATCGCATCCTTCAAAATCACTTTTAGCAAGTTCTGCACTGGGATCGATTCCTTTTTTCATCATATCAACCCTTTTTTGGTTGATATCAAAACCTATCACTTTCACTTTTTTTGCAAATGCCAATGCAATAGGTAATCCAACATATCCTAAACCAATGACAGCAATTGCTGATTTACCTTCTATAATGTCTTTGTAAATTCCCATAGTAATTATGATTTTCTGTTACTCTTGCGAAATGAATAGATCCTTTCTATAATATCTACTACTTTCATTCCCTCAAGGGCATTTGTTGTTATTGTATTTTTTCCTTTTAATGTATCAATCACATTCTCAATTAAAAAATGATGGTTGTTAGCCGATCCTTTATATCCTCCGTAATCATTGGCAGGTGCGGTTTCTGCCAATTGAGGCATTTTGTAATCTTTAATATGGCACTCCACTACCTGATCCATGTACTGTCCGCCAACTTTTACACTTCCCTTACTTCCAATCACCGCAATACTGCTTTCCAGGTTTTTATCCCATACAGCGGTTGAATAATTAATAGAACCCATTCCACCATCAACAAAACGAAAGTTGATAAAACCGCTGTCTTCAAACTCCGTAAGTGAGGCATGATTAAAGTCTGCAAACTTGGCTTGTATATCTGTAACGTCTCCGAACAACCAATAAAGCAGATCGATCCAATGAGAGAACTGTGTAAATAAAGTTCCACCATCGAGATGTTGTGTGCCTTTCCAGTTTCCTTTTTTATAATAGCGATCATCACGGTTCCAATAACAGTTAAGCTGAACCATATAGATATCCCCTATGATTTTTTTCTCTACAATTTCTTTTAGCCACACCGATGGAGGTGAATAACGGTTTTGCATTACGCAAAAAACTTGTTTGTGTTTTTGCAACGCTTTAGACAGTATCAATTCACAATCACGGCGATGAAGCGCCATGGGTTTTTCTACCACCACGTGCTTGTTTGAGCTCAATACTTGCAAGCAATGTTCTGCATGCAGCCCGTTAGGAGTACATACGTTCACTACCTCTACTTCCGGATGCGCCTTAAGCATTTCATCTACCGAAGTGTAGAATTTCTCTTTCAGGTCAGTTAATCCTATTTTTTCTTTAGGCATAATATCACAAACTGCAATCAACTCTGTTTCCGGATTGCGACGGAACATTTCTGCATGGCGTTTGCCAATATGGCCTTGACCAATTACTGCCGATTTTATTTTACTCATATTTCTTTGTTTACTTTTCCGTTTACTAGTTTGTATTTTTCCTTCGACTCCGGACAAACGGCAATTCCTTTTTCATCGAACTGAAGCTTATGTCCGTACTCACTCATCCAACCGATTTGCTTAGCAGGATTGCCTACCCATAAAGAATAAGCGGGAACATTCTTTGTCACTACTGCACCGGCGCCAATAAACGCAAAATCTCCTATATCATGACCGCATACAATGGTGGCATTGGCTCCAATAGAAGCTCCTTTTCCAACATGCGTTTTAGCATATTGGCTCTTACGATTGACCGCACTACGTGGATTGGTTACGTTAGTAAATACCATAGAAGGGCCGAGAAATACATCATCGGCACAGGTAACGCCTGTATAAATGGAAACATTGTTTTGTACTTTAACATTCCTCCCAAGTACTACATCGGGGGAAATAACCACATTCTGACCAATATTACAATTCTCCCCTATCACGCAGTTGGGCATGATGTGTGAGAAGTGCCAGATCTTAGTTCCTTTTCCTATTTTACAACCCTCATCAACAATTGCTGAAGGGTGTACAGAGTATTGTTTTTCCATAGAGCAAATGAGCGCAAAGATAATAATTACACAATGACAAATGACGAGAATTGATTGGGGTGACCTTCAGCAAAATCAACAGATTCAACCTTGGCACGCGGGGGACCTTTCTTACACCATTCAATCAAAGATCGGATACTCTCTTCTCTTCCTTCCGCCTCTATATAAACATTTCCATTTTCCTCATTACGAACAAAGCCTTTTATGCCTAAACTATTTGCCACCTCCGCTGTTGATTTTCTAAAATAAACTCCCTGCACTTTTCCTACGACAGAAATCTTATAATGTTTCATGAAAAAATTATTTCACATACATCTCAAAACTCTTATGTTCTACTTTAGTAAGTTGTTCGGGTGTAAGTGATTTAAAATAGTCATATGTAATCTTCAAACCTTCAGCTCGATTTACCTTCGGCTCCCACCCTAAAAGTTTTTTAGCACGTGTTATATCAGGTTGGCGTTGTTTAGGGTCGTCTTGAGGCAAAGGCTTATAAATCATTTTTTGTTTAGTACCTGTAAGTTTGATTATTTCGTCCCCAAACTGCTTAATGGTAATTTCACTGGGATTACCAATGTTTACAGGCAAAGAATAGTCACTTAAAAGCAATCGATAGATGCCTTCCACTAAATCATCGACATAACAGAAAGAACGGGTTTGAGAGCCATCTCCAAATACAGTTAAGTCTTCACCTCTTAACGCTTGTCCGATAAATGCGGGCAATACTCTGCCATCATTCAAACGCATACGTGGACCATAGGTATTGAATATTCGCACAATACGGGTATCTACTTTATGATAGGTGTGATAAGCCATCGTAATTGCTTCGGCAAAACGTTTGGCTTCATCATAACACCCACGCGGACCAATTGGATTTACATTACCCCAATAGTCTTCGGTTTGAGGATGTACAAGAGGATCCCCATATACTTCAGAAGTAGAAGCAATAAGAAAACGCGCATTCTTCGCTTTAGCAAGTCCCAAACAATTATGCGTTCCTAATGAGCTTACTTTTAAAGTTTGAATAGGTATCTTCAAATAATCAATAGGAGATGCAGGCGATGCAAAGTGAAGTATATATTTTATATCACCATCGATAGTAATATGTTTGGTTACATCATGATTAATAAATTTAAAATCAGAATTGGTCTGTAAATGAGCTATGTTTTTCATATCTCCCGTGATCAAATTATCCATTCCAATTACTAAATATCCTTCTTTAATAAATCGATCACAAAGGTGAGAGCCAAGAAAGCCTGCCGCTCCGGTAATAAGCACTCGTTCTTTATTCATTATAGTTATAATTTATTTCTGTAAAACAATGTTCTTTGTTACCTCCGGTGAGAATAAAAGCACTTCATCGGTAATCACGATGTCTTCTATATAGGTTTTAAATCCTTTGGCAGTTACTTTTATTGTCCATTTACCCGGTGACAAAGCCATTACATAATAATTGGTATTAGGATCTGGATTGTAAACTCCATGCAAAGCTGAAGTATTTTTATCTGTAATTTCTATTTGCACATCTTTCGCTTTATGCAAGCTATCTGAACTTGAAACATACCCTTTATAAACCGTTTCCTTTGCTTCAATGTCATTTAATATCAGCCTATACACATCCAAATCACCTTGCCCTCCTTCTCTTAATGTCGAGAGATAAGCAATCCTGCCATCGGATGTAAAACTTATGTTTTGTTCGTTAAGTGGTGTATTAATAGGATAACCTAAATTTTTAGGAGCCGACCAGGTTTGACTGGTTTCATCCCAAACGGATTTAAAAAGATCGAAGCCCCCCATACTGGAATGCCCCTGAGAAGCAAAGTACAAGGTCTTACCATCGTCAGATAACTGAGGAAACTCTTCTTTATACTTCGTATTAATATTAGCTCCTAAGTTTTTAGGATCACTCCACGAACCAGTTGGTAACTTCCTGGACATATAAATATCGGTTTCCCCATAATTTGGATTATCAGTAGTACCCGGCCTGCTACTGGCAATAAGCAAAACTTCTTCCTCTGTAGTTGGATTTTTATAGATAGAGGCCGATGTTTCCATCCCGGAGTTAATAACTTTAGGGAGTGGCTCCGGTTTTAGCCATGCTGATTTATTATTTATCCTTCTGGTAATCCAAACATCACCAAAAACCTCAATATGATCTATGTAAAAAAGCATTATCGTTCCATCTTCCGATACATCTACCACTTGTTCATCAAGTGCAGTATTAATAGGTGAGCCTATAGGTATTGCCTTAGCCAACTTGCCGTCTTTCACCTGAGCGATATAAATATCTGAGGGATAAAGTCCATCAAACTCTGCACGAGCAGCAGCTCCTCCCTTCCTTCTGGATGTAAAATACAATGTACTTTCGTCGGGTGATATAATAGGATAATAATCCGGAAACTCGCTATTAATTGCCTTCCCCATATTTTGAAAGGTAATATTTAAAGGGTGCTTAATTAACTCTATACCATTTCGGCATTGTTCTATATAACGTTCCACCAACTCTATTTCTTTTTTCTCACTTTGAGTTGCTTTGTATTGGTTATAAGCATTAATTGCATCGTCCATTTTTTTTGCATATTGATACCCTTTCCCCAGATCCAGCCAAACATCATTAGGATGCTTGCCTTGCTTAATTAAAAACTCCAGGTGAGGAATGGCTTTTTCTTTAATTGTATTACCCAGCAAATAACACTTAGCAATATTTTGATTGTACTCTACATTCTCCGGTTCTTTTTTCAAGAGCATTAAATATACCTTTATCGCTGCAGGGTAATTACGTTTAGACATATAGTCTTTTGCTATTGCCGGATCTGCAACATAATTGGATTGAGCATAACAAGAAAAAGAAAAAAAGAGGGAAATAAAAACAAATAAGAAACTACAAAGCGTAAATATTTTAAAAGAAACTTTAGTTGGCGTTATGTATATCATTCGTTGTTTAATGTACAACAAAAATAGAAAGTAATACCTTTGTTGATGAATAACTTTTTTGAAAAAAAACATGAGTAACAATTCCCCCACTCCGGCTCTTGATGTTTCTAATGTAGAAAAAAACCCTTTTCTGCAATTCGAGAAATGGTATGGAGAGGCGTATAAAGTTTCAGGAGAAGAAGCCAGCGCTATGACCATAGCTACCGTTTCTAAAAAGCAACCGAATGCCAGAACAGTTTATTTACGAGGGTCAGATAAAAAAGGATTTTGGTTCTTTACCAACTATAAAAGCAAAAAAGGGAGAGAGTTGGAAGAAAACAATAATGCCTGTATTCTCTTTTTCTGGCACAGATTGTTCCGCCAAGTAAAAATGTTAGGGCATGTTGAAAAGCTTTCCGGCAAGGAATCAGACAATTATTTTAACGAACGGCCAAGAGAAAGTCAGATAGGTGCGTGGGCATCGGCTCAAAGCCAACCGCTGCCGGATCGTGCCGCATTGGATAATTTAGTAGCAGAATACACAAAAAAATTTGAAGGAAGGGTTGTTACCCGTCCTAAATATTGGGGTGGCTTCAGATTCATTCCCACCTATTTTGAATTTTGGTATGGACGTGAAAGCCGTTTACATGATCGTATTGTTTTTATAAAACAAAAAAACGGAAGCTGGAAAATAGAAAGGCTATCACCCTAGTACTTTTTGTGGATGCAGAACCAATGCCCCGTCTTTATAAACAGGTATCACACTGGTTTGATTCGGTGTTAAGCAATAACGGATGTCTTCTTTCAGGTTTAGTTTAGCCAACCTTTCTTTATGAGAAGAGTAATTCAGAAATTTATTGGGATTCCTTTTCCCTATTTGTCCTAAATATTTTAGTGCAAGACAAGCATCACCCAATTTGTATCTATCAGACCTGCGAGCAATTTCGTCGGTAACTACACCGGCAAATACCCCATCTTCAAGATTAAATTTATTCTTCCACCCCGAGCAAAGAAGAAGGATATTTTTATTTTCTTCCAAAAGAAAATCACATAGAGTTCCTATATTCAGAAAAGAACCAATAACAATTTTATATGCCGCTTTTGCTGCTTCAATAGCTTGTGTTCCATTCGTAGTGGTAAGCACTATAGTTTTCCCTTTTATATGTTCTCCCATGTAATGAAATGGAGAATTACCAAAATCAAAACCCTCTACCGGCATTCCATTACGTTCAGCACCTACTAAATACCCTTTTTCTTTATACACAATTGCTTCATTAAGAGAAGCAACGGGAATAATTTTTTCCGCACCGTTTTCAAAAGCAGTACAAATAGCAGAAGTAGCTCGTAAAATATCAATTATTACAACGATACTTTCATCCTCTTTATATACAGGATACAAGTAAGGTGTAAAACAGGTATCTATTGTCAATTTCTTTTCTTCCATGCTATTTGCTTCCTAAAACTTTTCCGTGCAATAAATTATTTTTTATAAAAAGGAATCTTAACCACTTTAGCTTTAAGATTTTTATCTCTTACCTTAATAAATATCTCTGACTCGGATTTTGAATAGGGGGTTTGTACATAGCCCATGCCTATTGCTTTATTCAATGACGGAGATTGTGTACCGGAAGTTACTTTACCAATAACTTTTCCATCAGCATCTACAATTTCATAGTCATGACGAGGAATTCCCCTGTCGATCATTTCAAATCCTACCAGCTTTCGTGCAGTACCTTTTTCTTTATGCTCTTTAATCTGTTTAACATTCACAAATTCCTTTGTAAATTTTGTGATCCATCCCAAACCTGCTTCTATAGGAGAGGTAGTATCATCAATATCATTACCATACAGACAGAAGCCCATTTCTAATCTAAGTGTATCGCGTGCGCCCAAGCCAATGGGTTTAATATTAAACTCTTTACCGGCCTGCATGATTGCATCCCACATTTTCTCCGCATCCTTGTTCCAAACATATATTTCAAATCCGCCCGCACCTGTGTATCCTGTATTAGAAATAATCACATCATCAATACCTGCCATTGCACCTCCTTCAAATGCATAGTATTCTATTTTAGAGAGATCAACACTTGTTAATTTTTGAAGTGTTTTAATGGCGTTAGGTCCTTGCACTGCAAACAAGCTCATGTCATCACTCATATTTTGCATTTCTACTCCAAAGGTGTTATGCTTTTGTATCCAATTCCAATCTTTCTCAATATTAGAAGCATTCACAACCAAATAATATTCGTTTTCATTCCATCTGTAAACCAATAAATCATCTATAATACCACCCTTATCATTAGGCATGCAGGTGTATTGTACTTTTTTATCAGTCAGTTTAGAAGCATCGTTCGTAGTTACCAATTGTATAAGATCAAGGGCTTTTTCTCCTTTCAACATAAACTCACCCATGTGACTAACGTCAAACATCCCCACTGAATTTCTCACAGCCAAATGCTCATCATTTAAACCCGAGTACGATACGGGCATATTATAGCCTGCAAAGGGTACCATTTTTGCACCTAAAGCAATGTGTTTTTGTGTAAGCGCCGTGCTTTTCATTTTTTCAACTATAGTATCCATGATAAATAAATTTAGTGAGATGCAAAAGTAAAATTATTCGACAACAAAGCCTGAGTTGTTACGTATATTTGACGACATAGAATGACGAATTTTAAAATCACAGTTATAACTGCTTTATTCATACTCTTATACTATAATTCCTTTAGTCAAGACGGTATAGTGATCAAGAATAGCAGAAACGGGAAATCTGTTTGTTACAAGAAAAATACTGAACTCACCTATGCCACCAAACAGGATTATGAATATGTTAAAGGCAAATTAAATTCAATGGATGATTCGTCCATGGTAGTAGATGGAATCAGAATAACATTTAAAAATCTTCACTCCATTCAAAGAAAGAATCGATTACATAAAGCAGCACGGATTGCAGGAATACCTTTTTTATTCTTGGGATGTGTTATAACCGGTAGTGGAATTTCAAACATTATATCAAAACCAAATTCAGAAAATGGGAAAAACCTTTTATTAGTTGGAGCCGGCTGCCTCGCTATTGGCTACATGCCTTACTTTATAAACTTCAGAGAGTATGTAATAGATGAAAAAAAAGGATGGATGATACAAGCAGTAACATCCCCAAAATAAAATTTTTAAATATTCCAACCCTATAATAGATAATCATTTAGCACCTTTATTAATCTTATATTTGAATAAACTTTAGTCAGTGTATTTATTTGATAGAACCACGCCCCGTTTCGTTATTTTTCTGATAGATGTTTGCCTGTGTCTTTTCTCCTTGATTTTAGCCTATTTATTACGTTTCAACTTCGCTACAATTCCACAAACAGAAATTGATACATTCTCTGTTGTCTTTCCGTTTGTAATAGGAATACGTGCCATAAGTTTTCTAATTGCCCGAACTTACAAAGGCATTGTACGATATGCAAGCTCACAAGATGCACAACGGATCTTTATAGTAACCTTATTTGGTTCTATGTTTTTTGCTTTAGCCAATTTGGTCACTTATTATTTTGTGACCAATACATATATACTCCCTTATTCAATATTGATCATTGAATTTATGGCAAGTACTTTTTTAATGATCAGCCTAAGACTAACTTACAAGTCAATATACATGGAGTGGCGAAACCCGAAGAGAGCTAAAAGCAACGTAATTATTTTTGGGGCAGGAGAAGCCGGGATTATCACTAAACGAACACTTGATAGAGACGAAGGAATGAAATACAAAGTACTTGCCTTTATTGACGATGAAGAAAAAAACTGGGGAAGCAAATTAGAAGGTGTAACCATTCACGGATTCGATAAATTGAATGAGCTTTTAAAGTTTGGAGACATATCACATGTAATCATATCTGCACAACACCTGCCCTTGAACAGGAAAGAAGATATTGTTGAGTTATGCTTAAAATACAATACTAAAATATTGAATGTTCCTCCCGTAAGCAGCTGGATCAACGGCGAGTTAAGCTTTAAGCAAATCAAGAAAATAAAAATCGAGGAGCTACTGGAAAGAAGTCAGATCAAATTAGATACAGAAAATATACAAAAGCAAATTTTCGACAAAACAATTTTCGTAACGGGTGCTGCCGGGTCTATTGGCAGCGAATTAGTAAGGCAACTCTCGAAATTTAATCCCAAAAAAATCATACTCATAGATGTTGCCGAATCATCGTTATATGAAATAGAAATTGAGTTAAAGAGTATTTTCCACCTGCGTTCTTTCGAAATAATGATTGCTGATATACGGAACGAGGAACGCATAGAAAGTTTGTTCAAAAAATACAATCCGCAAATAATTTTCCATGCTGCAGCCTACAAGCATGTGCCCATGATGGAGCATCATCCGGTAGAGGCCATAAAAACAAATGTACTCGGCACAAAAATACTGGCGGACCTTGCTACCAAATATAAAGTCGAAAAATTTGTCATGATTTCTACTGACAAAGCAGTGAATCCAACCAGCGTGATGGGAGCCTCTAAACGTATTGCGGAAATGTATGTACAGTCGCTGGGCAAAGAATCAAACACGAAGTTTATAACCACTCGTTTTGGAAATGTATTGGGCTCTAATGGATCAGCGGTCCAATTATTTAACCATCAAATAGAAAAAGGGGGACCAATAACTGTTACACACCCTGATATAACACGCTACTTCATGACCATAACCGAAGCCTGTCACCTTGTACTGGAAGCCGGTGCTATGGGCAATGGAGGAGAAATATTTTTATTTGACATGGGCCAATCTGTAAAAATTGCCGACATCGCAAAAAAAATGATTCAACTCGCAGGGTTGACCTTAGGAAAAGATATACAGATCATTTACACAGGACTAAGACCGGGAGAAAAATTATTCGAAGAATTACTTGCTACCAAAGAAAACTCTATCCCCACTCATAATCCACAAATCATGGCCGGGAAAGTAAGAGAATACGACTATAACGTAGTTGCTAAACAAATAGAACATCTAATTTCTTTAACCCATAAAGAAAACAGCATTGAAATAGTACGAGCCATGAAAAATATTGTTCCTGAATTTAAAAGCGAGAACTCCGCTTATGAGGAATTAGATAAAGAATTAATAAACAAGTAAGCATACTCCGGATGGAAGGATTCAAACATAAAACCCCCATACAAATACGATTCAAAGACATAGACGCCTTTCGTCATGTAAATAACGCTAATCATTTCACCTATCTTGAAATTGCACGTACTCACTATTTTAATGAAATATTGGGAAAAGAAATTGACTGGGTAGATAAAGGATTAATTCTGGCTAAGGCAACTGTTGATTACAAACACCCTATACTTTTAACTGACAAGATACATACCTATACCAAATGTTCTAGGATGGGGAACAAAAGCTTCGATTTAAGTTATCTTATCACCAAAGCAGAAAACGGTAAAGAGATCATTGCATCAGAGGCTCATACTATATTGGTTGCTTATAATTATAAAAAAGCAATAAGTATTTTGATTCCCGAAGCGTGGAGAAAAAAAATAAATGAGTACGAAAAATAAAAAA
>CAZCJN010000082.1:0-10411 GCA_964498865.1 uncultured Bacteroidia bacterium | reverse complement strand
TATTATTTCTCGCTGGTGGATTTTAAAAAACCCGATTTTTTTCTCACAGCAACGGGCAGTTGTGTAGGAGTATCACAGATCATTTTAACTTCTATCTTTTTTCCCCGGGAATACGATTCAACATGTTTAAGATTAATGAGGTACTTGTCGTGTATTCGGTAAAATCCTCTGCCTTGCAGATAGTCACAAAAGTGTTTTAATATTTTGGTAGAAATAATTTTAGTACCGTCTGATAATACCACTTTCGTATTATTACCATCTGCCTGAAACCAACTTATCTTTTGAGTTTCTACCAGGCGAGTTCGCTTTTGTTCTTTAATACTAATTTTTCTCACTTTGCTATTTTGTTAATTGGCACATCTACAGACTAAAATAAAAAGGGCAAAAACCATGGTTCTAATATTATTACTACTCACCCCGAAAGATGAAAAGTAATAACCCATAATTTTTGCCCGCAGAGCAAATGTAAGGTTTTCTATGATTCCAAAAAAGAAATCATTGGGTGTTTAAAACCACCATTTAGCTAATAGACCTCTTCGGAAAATCATACTACGGATAAATTCAAGTTATACATAGCGGCAATAAAATTAAACCTTAGTCCAAATTTCTTTCTTCTGTTTCTGTACTATTCTGATAGTATTCTAAAGATTTTGACTTCTCTGATTATATTTTCAACCGCAACCCGTTTAGAGGATATATTTCTGTTCTGTCGTTTATCTTCCTTTGTTAACGGATTTTTCTTGCTTCTCTTTTTAGGTATATCCACATTGGCATGGATTTTTGCAACCCCCTGATAGCCCGTATCTACCCTGCATTTTATACCGGGTGTATATGGGTTTTACTTTGTTTGAAGAGTTTAAAATCATGTCTCCTTCCTTTGCCAAAACCAGTACAAATTATTCTCTTTATTTTATTTATCCACAGACTGAGGTAAACAGTCTATCCACCGTAACTTACCGCCCAAAGAATACCGCAAACCACAATAATGAGTATGATAGTAGTAACCGTTTTATTGTTTTCTGCCATGTTCTTAAATATAGGAAATGAGAACTCAACTGTTTTTCCATTGTCATGAAGAACAGCTAAAGCGGTTCTGAGAACATAGATCACCATACCTAAAAAGACTACGGCTAAGCCTCCCAATAACCAATTATTGAGTAATGAGTTCATATCCATTGAGCCGGATGTGTTTTGTGCTATTGCCATATTATCAGAGAAAAAAAAGAAAAGCATAAGCGTAAAAAAAGCAAATCGATTTTGTTTATTTTCTGATTTCAGAAGTCCAAACTGATTTATAATAGTTTTCATATTTATGAGTTTTTAAAATGTGAAAAATAAATACACGCCATTGTAAACAAACAGAGAAATATTCCCAATATCACCAACACGACTGAAGCCCAAAATATTCCAGAAAAAATCTTCTTTACCATATCCCAACTCATACTTTATATTCATCTCCATAATATGCTTTCCATATATGGCCTAATGACATTTATAATAAATCATATGATTCCCCAAGAGATTCCACCTAACACAACAATCACCACCAAAGCAAAAATTGGAGCACGAAGCAAAATATACTAGTAATCATTAACTGTATTTTTGCTTCTGTTAATTTTTGCGGAAGTTTTTGTTCTTCAGTATTCATATTCTTTTATCCATTTTATTTTAGACCAAATTCGTTCATGTAAATAGTAAAGCACGATCTTTGTTGCAACCTCAACACCCCCTATACTACTCATTGCATGGCTGATTTTTCCTGTCAAAACAAATGCTATCACTATTGTATCTACTGTTCCCGTAATTCTCCATGTAATACCCTTTAAAACACTCCTTACATATTTTTCTTTCATTCGTATTTCTCCTTAATATACTCATTGTCCTTTATTAATTATTCGAAGATTTATGTCCTTCAGAATGTGATCTGGAGGTTCTGATATTTCTTCTGTTCCAGTTCCAGATAACCTGCTGGTAACTTCTCCAGAGGTAATCGACCGGGTAAACCAAAAAGTGAATAAAACGTGTAAAGGGAATTATTCCAATCAATGAAAAAGCTGATATGATATGTATTTTAAGCGACAGAGAATTTACACTGGCAACAGCATCTATCTGTGGATTGAAAACAAATATCGACCGCAGGTAGGGAGTAAGAAACGCTGCAAACCAGGAAGATCCCCAACGATTATGATAGGCAACCAATAATCCTGAAATAATCTGGGTAAGCAGAATAAGATATACAACCACATCCATCTTGCTGGTTACGATTTGTACTCTTCTTGAAGTAAGACGTCTGTTGACAAGAAGAATAACCCCCAATAATGCGCAAAGGCCAAAGGAAAAAGCTGCTATTTCAAGTATCAACAACCTTACCGGCTGTCCGTTCCAGGCAATTACAGCTCTTGGAAATAGAAATGCAATGAGGTGTCCGAAAAACAAGACAAACAAGCCCCAGTGAAACGGCTGGCTTCCCCAGAAAAGCTTCCTACCTTCCAGGAACTGTGAGGAAATGGAAGAAACCGTAAATCCCCTGTTCACATAACGATAAATTGATCCTATAAGGAACACCGCCAGACACACATACGGTAAGACGATAAATAAAAGATAGTTTGTCATAACTAATCGAGTTTGTAATTGTTAATTAAATTGTTCACTTCAAAATTTGTAATGTTTGCATTAGAGGCATTCACACCTTGTTTTTCAATAAAGGAGTTGTGATGTTGTAAATCAATTATTGCATTTAATTCCCTCTTATAGTTTACATTTTCAAAATCTTTTTTCAAGACATACAGTAAGGTTGAGAATAAATTACGATATACATTTTCACGGTTTAACTCTTCCTGTATAATAGCTCTGTGCATTTTTTTAAGCACTTTTACTTTTAAATCAATGCGAGCCTGCGCAAACTCGGCAATCATTTTTTCAATACCCGGAATAAGAATTTTAACTGTAAGTTCATTGATTATTTCCTGATCGTCGGTTTTTGTATACCAAACAAGCACATTGCTGATGTTGTCGGACAAATCGGTACCGCAATCATTTCCGGCCTTTTTTTGCTCATGCTGCATATGAAGTAAAAATGCACCCCTTTTGTAATCCTCTCCAAATATTACAAATCCCAAATCGAGATAGCAAATTGGCTGAACATCAAAGGTTTTTGTGTACAGTTCTTCGCGTTGGTCTTGTGTATGAGAGTTCATATATTCAACAAAAGGCTGCATCTCTGATACAACATCGGGATAGCGCGATTGCAGCATAGAAAGACAGCCAACTGCTTTCTCCGCATAATCGCTCTCTGGATATCTGAGAAGATCAGCAAATATTGTATAATGTTGATATTTTTCCATAGTTATATTATAAACCTCTTGCAGGTCTTTCTTTGAATCCAAATCCAGTGTTCCCTTTCACATCTGCCGTATTTTCTAACATTTCTATTGATTCTTCCCTATGAGCCGGAGGAATTACAAAACGTTCTTCAAATGTGGCTAACGATGTAAGACGGAATATTGCATTGGCCGTTTCTTCATTCATATTAACTTCTTTCATTGCAGATGAAATTTCGGCAGAGTTTAAATCTCCTACTGTTACGCCGCGACGGTGTAACCTCACTGCCATCAAGCGTTTCATCACTTCAACTATTTTAGAAGTGTTTCCAGCAGAAAATAATGAAGCCAGATATTTCATCGGAAGGCGATTGCTTTCCACTCCATTCCATAATGATTTGCTTGTAGAATTATATACTCCATCGGCCACAGTTGCCATTGTTGGAAGCAATGCAGGAACATAGAATAAGTTTGGAAGTGTTCTGAATTCAGGATGAAGCGGTAAGGCCAGTTTCCAGATTTTCACAAATTTATAAACCGGAGAATTTTGTGCGGCAGTGATTGTTGAATCGGCAATGCCATTCAATCTTGCCTGTTTAATTACTTCGGGATCAAACGGATCCAAATAAATACCTAATTGAGCGTTTACCAATTCATCATCAGGAGATGAGGCTACCTGCTCAATTTTGTCGGCATCGTACAACATTACCCCCAGATAGCGGATACGCCCAACGCAAGAGTGGAAGCAGGCAGGAGCCTGGCCTGATTCAAGCCTTGGATAACATAACACACATTTTTCTGATTTGCCTGTATTCCAGTTATAGTAACTTTTTTTGTACGGACAGGCAGTAACACACATCCTCCATGCACGGCAACGTTCCTGGTTAATAAGCACCACGCCGTCTTCACCTCTTTTGTACAATGCACCGGAAGGGCATGAAGCCACACATGCGGGATTTAAACAGTGGTTGCAAATACGTGGCAAATAATGAAATGTCATTCTTTCCAACTGAAACATAGCCTCTTGTTCGGCAGAACTGAGCTTTTGAAGGTTGAAATCCTGACGGGCATAATCAATAGATCCACCCAAATCGTCATCCCAATTAGGTCCAGCCTTAAGATCAATTGGTTCTCCTGTTACTAAAGAAACCGCACGCCCAATTGGCTGATCGTCTCCTTCGGGAGCTGTAAATAAATCCTGGTATTTGTATGCCCAGGGTTCATAATAATCATCCAACACCGGCATATGTGGGTTGTGAAAAATATTTTTCAGTCCTTTGAACTTACCAGCCCCTTTAAGAGAAACAGAATCACCATTTTTTTCCCAACCACCTTTGTAGATGTCCTGATTTTCCCATTTTGTTGGGTATCCAGTACCTGGTTTTGTTTCAACATTGTTCCACCACATATATTCGGCACCTTTTCTATCGGTCCAGATATTTTTACAGGCAATAGAACACGTATGGCACCCGATACATTTATCGAGGTGAAAAACCATTGAAACTTGCGACCTTACATCCATAGTTTATAATTATTAGATTAATTAATATTCAACTTTTTCCATTTTTCTTACCAATACATGTGTATCGCGGTTAACTCCTACCGGACCCCAATAATTAAAGTGATATGAAAATTGTCCGTAGCCTCCACACATTAAGTTTGGTTTTAAGTGAACCCTTGTGAATGAGTTGTTCATTCCACCTCGTCTTGGTTCTCCCTTTTCACCTCTTCTCTCTTGAGATTTTGGAATGTTGTATGTCCTTTCAACAGCGTGATAAACAAGACATACACCTTTTGGAATACGGGCACTCACGCATGCACGTGTTACATACGTACCATGGTCATTATATACTTCCACATGATCGTTATCTTTGATTCCCAAATCAGCAGCATCCTGTTCACTTATCCAGCAAGGTTCATTTCCTCTTGATAGTGTTAACATTCTCAGAGTATCACCATAAGTAGAGTGAATATGCCATTTTCCATGAGGAGTTAAACAATTTAACATCCTGGCTTTTCCATCATTTATGGTAACACGTAAGTCGCCATAAGCTTCCGGTGTAGGAGAGGGTTTGTAAGTGGACAAATGTTCACCAAAAGCGATATATGCATCGTGATCAAGATAAAAATGTTGTCTTCCGGTTAATGTTCTCCATGGTACTAAAAAGTCAACGTTGTAGGTGTACGCGGCATAGGTTCTTCCTTCATGCATTAACCCCGACCACAGAGGAGAAGAGTTGTATCGTTTTGGCTGAGCCTGTAAATCCCTGTATTCAATATCAATCTGCTCATAACCGTCACCTAAACGTTCAATTTCTTTTATCCCTATTTTTTTACCCATTACTTCATAAGCGCGTTTTGCCAATTTTCCATTGGTCAATGAAGAAAGCTTCAATACCGCATTAATTGCTTCCACATCCTCTTTCAACGATGGATATTCTGTTCCATCTTCCCATTTAGTAATATGCTGACGGTGTTCCAGCATTTCTTTATATATATCATCTACGGGGAAGCCAACACCGTGAGCACTTACTCCGTTCTTTTCAATGCCCTTGCCAAGGGAGATGTATTTTTGATATATTTTAGAATAATCCCTCTCGACAAATGCAATTTTATGCATTGTTTTTCCGGGAATAGGTTCACATTCACCCTTGCTCCAGTCTTGCAATCTTGGCTGTGTGATTTCATCCTTAGAATCGTGAGAAAGAGGTGAGTTAACTACATCTTTCATTACACCGGGTAAATATTTCGGAGCCATCTCGCTTACTAACTTTGCAAGCGCTTCAAAAATCTGCCAGTCAGATTTTGACTCCCATACAGGGTCAATTGCAGCACCCAGCGGATGAATGAACGAGTGCATATCTGTTGAGTTGATATCTGCTTTTTCATACCATGATGCAGTTGGTAAAACAATATCAGAGTACAGAGCAGAGGTGTCCATACGGAAGTTGATATCAACAACCAAATCCATTTTACCTCTTGCACCTTCCTTTTTATAAACAATATCCTGCACAATATCTCCGGCAACTTCGTTCGCAATTTTATTGGTATGCGTTCCTAAATAGTGATCTAAGAAATACTCGTGACCTTTAGCTGAAGTTCCGATTGCATTTCCTTTCCAAATGAACCAGTTTCTTGGGAAGTTGATTTCTTCATCAGGCTCAACAACCGCATGCTTCAGCTTGCCTGTTTTTAATTGCTCCACGATGTAATTTTTCATTTCATCATCGGTTTTACAGCCTGCCTGCTGTGCTTCTTTTACTATTTCAAAATTATTTTTATTGTATTGAGGATAGTAAGGCATCCAGCCGTTACGGACTGATTTTACAGCCCAATCGGCGGTATGCATGTGCGCCAGTTTATTTTCGGGTACTGAGTTGTAATATCTTTGATTACCATCGTATCTCCATTGAGAAGAATTGATGTAATGCCAAATTGGCCCTTGTTGCAACCTGGGAATAGTTCCCCAGTCTTTAGAACTCATAATGGTTGACCAGGAATCCATCGGAGCCAGTTTTTCCTGGCCAACGTAGTGGTTCATACCACCACCGTTTTTACCATTACAGCCGGTTAGCATCTGAGCCATAATAGCAGCACGATACATTAAGTTGCCATGGAACCAGTGATTGATAGCAGCCCCTACTATCACCATACATTTCCCTTCAGTAACCTCTGCTGTATTGGCCCATTCGCGTGCAAACTGCAATACTGTATCACGACCGATCCCTGTAAATATTTCCTGCCAGGCGGGTGTGTATGCCTGATTTTTATCGTCATAAGATTTTGGATAGTCACCTTCTAATCCACGGCTTACGCCATATTGCGCCAACGTAAGATCATAAATAGTAGCAACCGCTACTTTTTCTCCGTTTGCCAAACTCAGATACCTAACCGGAACACCGCGATTAGTTTTTTTATCTAATCCATATTCAATAAACTCGACTTGTTGAATGCCTTCATTTTTTGCAAAAAATGACAACTCCGGATCATATTCATTATTTGTAACTGTATCCTCATATTTCAGATTCCAATTACCTTGTTTGTCATCCCAGCGGTGTCCCATAGAACCTTTCGGAACAACAATCTTTCCTGTTCTAGAATCAAAATTTAGGAACTTCCAATCACCATTGGTTATGTCTTTATACTGCGCCATCTCATTTGCCCGAACCATTCTGCCAGGAACTAATTTTCCGTTTTCGGTATTCAAACGAACTAAGAACGGGCAGTCAGTATAACGTTTCACATAATCCATAAAATAAGGGACCTGACGTTTCACATGGTATTCCTCAAGAATAACATGTGTTACAGCCATCCAGAAAGCACCATCAGAACCGGCATGACAAGGTATCCATTGGTCAGCGTGTTTTGCCACCATACTGAAATCGGGTGACATTACCACTGTTTTTGTACCATTGTGTTTTGATTCGGAGAAAAAGTGAATATCTGGAGTACGCGTCATACCAAGATTAGCACCCATGGATACACAGAATTTAGAATGATACCAGTCCGCACTTTCACAAACATCCGTTTGTTCACCCCAAATTTCAGGATACGCATTTGGAAGGTCGCAATACCAATCGTAGAATGACAAATTTACACCACCCATCAACTGGATATATCTTGCGCCAGAAGCATAGCTTAACATACTTTTTGCCGGAATCGGAGCAAAACCAATTATGCGGTCTGAACCATACTTTTGTACTGTATAAATGTTCGCGGCAGCAATTAACTCTAATGCTTCACCCCATCTAACTCTTCTAAAACCACCTTTTCCTCTGGCACGTTGATATCTTTTTCTTTTTTCGGGATTGCTTTGAAGATTTTCCCACGCTTTAACTGGATCTCCCCCTACAGCATTTTTCTCACTATTAAACAAATCCAATAATGCCCCTCGCATGATTGGGTATTTAACGCGAATGGGGCTATATAAATACCACGAGTAAGAAATACCTCTTTGGCAACCTCTTGGTTCGTAAGGAGGAACCTCTTTGTTAAATTGCGGGTAATCTACCTGTTGCATTTCCCAAACAACAATTCCGTCTTTTACATGAATTGCCCAAGAGCAACCACCTGTGCAGTTTACACCATGCGTACTGCGCACCACTTTGTCGTACTGCCAGCGGTTTCTATAAAACTCTTCCCATTTTCTGGTTTGGGGCGAGATGATATCTTCTATCCAGCTCATATATTTTGGTTTAAGATTTGTTACTAATTAATAGATTTTAATTGTCGATCATATATATCTTTTTTGACTGTATGTTTTTTTCTTCTGTTCCAAACTATGAAGATAAATACAAGTAGTACACCTGCGCCCGCAAAGCCTCCATAAAGCAGAGGGTTTAGTGTCGCTATCTGCTGATTGGCTTTGTCTTTGTCAACCTTATTGAGAAATGCTGTAATGGCTGCTATTTCCTGTTCTGTTAACGGTCTGTCTTTGTATGCCTGGGTCATGGCAGGAAAAGGAGGAGCTCCAAGCATACCAAGCAAACCGGCATCTCCTCCCAATCTGCTGTAAACAGTGGTCAGGTCTTTTGCCAAAAGGCCACCTGGGATAACTCCGGTATAATTAACATTATGACAGGAAATACATGCAGGGCCACCATTGGAAAGTGCCTGGCTTCCTATAAAAATATTTTTACCTCTTTCAATTTCTTCCGGAGTAGCATTATTGGAAGCATCAGGAACAATCTCTTTCTTTATTGTATCTACAGAAGCTGTTGCAGGTGCATCTTTGCTTGCAATAAAGGCATAAATTGCTTTAATATCAGCATCCGGGATGTGGGCCATATCCGGCATTATTGTTCCATTAAACTCATCATATATGGCTTTTGCATCTGCATCTCCACTTTTGATAAGAGCTTGAGAGCCTTTTGTCCACTTCATCAACCATTCTTCGGAACGTTTAGTAGTTACACCCAAAAGATCAGGACCAACCATACGCCCTCCTCCAACTCTATGGCATACACCACAGTTTTGCTTAAATATTTTTTCACCATCCTGAGCTATTGTTTCATTAGAAAGAGATAGCATCATGCACCCGGCAACTATTGCTAATTGGCTAATGGTTTTCCTTGTTGCAAACATTTGAGTGATTTTTTTTGTTTCTTTTTTAGATTTCATAATTAAGGTTGTTATAACTTCTAATTAAGATTCCTGGGACAAATGTGTTTTGATTTGTTTATTTAAAATATGATTCGCCTCATTATTGAATATGACATAAGTCATAATTCTCTGGAATGCCTTATCTCCAATGTGAATCGGAGATTTAAGATTTATAATATTTTCTAAAAATAAATTCATTGCTCTCAGTCGATTGTATGATTCATGATGCAAGTTTCATCACTATTGAATTTTAAAACTATGATATGAATCAGTCTTTAATAAGTTTCTACTCATGTAGTCGCATCTTAATATAATAACATTAAAAAAACGCATCACCCTATTGCTATTTTACAACGTGTCTTTCTCTCTTCTACAATTGCAATGTTCAAATTTTACTCATGTAAAAACAATAGACCTCTTTCATAATTGATAATTTAAAAGTCCGCAAATCAGATTGAGTCTCAATCCAAATCGTCTTCTTCTGTTTCTGTATTTTTCAGCCATTATTCTAAAGATTTTTATTTTTTCGCATTACATTCTCTACCAGTACTCGCTTGCTGCTTATCTGATGGTTTTGTTTCTTTTCCTCTTTGGTTAAGGGATGTTTCTTGCCGTTGCGTTTGGGCAGTTCTGAATTTGTATGTAATTTTTTCAGTCCCTGATAGCCGCTGTCTCTAAGATAGAAACGTCTTCTCTGACATACATCTTGCTGCTTTTGAATAGATGAAAATCATGTCTTCTTCCTTTACCCACATTTGTACAAATTACTTTCCCTACTTTTCGTTTCGCCTCGGATACCATTTTCTCAAAGGTTGAGGGGTTTACTCCTACTAAGCGTTTAAAGTGTTCTTCTTGAAGATTTTTTAGTATTTGTCATCGAATGGGACAACAGTAAACAAATATCTTTACAACTTTTTGTCTTTCAATAGTTATACTTAGAGCCTGTTTAAATTTTATTTAGGATACTTTTTATAGAGGCTAAGTATAAC
>CAZCJN010000081.1:0-10427 GCA_964498865.1 uncultured Bacteroidia bacterium | reverse complement strand
CTAATTTTTCATACTGTTCGGCAACTGATTTACCTGCCTTAACACGAATGCGGTAGATATACACACCTCTTCCCAGCTTGTCTTTATAATCATCCATTCCATCCCATTCAATCGGTTCTGAACGATACCCCTCCATATTTACAGTTTTTTGAATTGTTTTTACAACCTTTCCTGCAACGGTGAATATTTGAATCTGCACATCCATATTAGTGCAACATTGATTATGTTCAAAATAAAAGGCAGTTTTTGTTGTAAATGGATTTGGATAATTGAGTACATGCTTTAAAGCTATTTGGTTAGAAGGGGCTACTACAAATTCTGTATAGGCGGTTGATGAATTATTATATACATCCCATATTTTTAATGCAAGGGTATGTTTACCTTCTGATAGGTTGGTCAGCGGAAATCGTACACTTCCTTTTTTGTAATTATTTAAGTCTGATTCATAATAATCATTCAACACTAGAGGTTCTTTTACATTGCCATCCAATATAGCAGTTATATCATGCCCTATACTTGTACCAGCTGTGTTGATGCCATTGGAATCACTAATAATAGCATAGATTTTTGGTTCTGTATTCGTAGTGCCACCAAATGCAAACTTATCATCGTTCATATATAATTTAATTTCCGGTCCGGTTATATCTTTTACAGCATTGCTGTCTGTACCACCAATAATAATATCTTCAAAAAAACCAGATGCATCTTCATAACCATTATGTGAGTAGTAGCTAATCTTTCCATTTCCGTAGTTGTAAGCGATATCTTTTGGAATGATACAATCAAACGAGAACTTTCCTCCTACAACACTTGCTTTGCCCTTGAATAGTATATTTTTTTGCAATTTAAAAGTTCGCGCAGGACTTTCAGATGGCCCATCATTCGACAGAGTAGTGATTGAGGAAGCCTTATCGTAGATAGTGGGATAAATAATGCCATTAAAGTTATTCATAAGGTTGCCATTGTTATCACGGATTTCACCGCTAATACTTACATGGCTTAAGGCCATAACAGTATCGGGATTAGAAGTATTAACTATAGCCCCATTCACTGCAGTAGTAGCAATGGTATATTCAGGGTAACTTAATGTAAGAGCTGGATCAGCAAGAAGAGAAAAATTTCTATGATTGATATCATTAGGGGGCATGCTTACTTTTGTCAACATTTGTAAGTCACCCAGTCGGGGCATTTTCCCATTAGGCATCTTATTAAAAGTGAAGTTGTAAAAAATGTTATTTAACATGGCGTTAGGACCTGAATATACTACTCTTGATGTGGACATCAATCCAATGCTACCGCCACGATCAGACAGGAGAGTTAACTCCCCGGCAGAGGTTCTTTCCGGCTCATCCCATCTGCTAAATTCACAAGTAGCCGTAAATAACAGGGGAAACTTACATTGATTTTTCCAGGAATTAATGTCTTTGATTTCTAAGAATCGTTCATGGCCTAATCCTACATCACCGCCATGTCCTGTATAGTTGATAATAAGGCTGCCTTTTTCTACTCTCCTATTTAAAGCAGTGGTTGCATCGGGGTAACGTTCGCCTCCTGGTGTAGAAAATTCTTGGAAGGCATCAAAGTAGATTTTATCGATGTTATAATTATCATGTAATGAATCAAGAGGAAGTACAGTATTATGGGTGTTTTCCATTCTAGAAGCAATTTGCTCTGCTTGGTCTAAATGCAAAGATCCGTCTTCATCATCGGCGCAGTATGTAATTGTATTGATCCAATCACCAAATCCGTAACATACATCTTGTGAGGAAGAATTTCCAGTTTCTATTGTTCCCGGTACACTTACATATTTCATGATTTTTTCTATCACTACATCTGCCTCGCTTACTGATTTTACAGGGAGTCTTCCTACCCCTAGATCCGGGACATCGTTTGTATAGTCCCAATTTCCTTCTTTGTCATCAAGAAGACTATAGAAGTCGTCGGATGGATAACTATAGGTAGGATCAGAAGAATTTAAAGACTCATAAGTAGGCACATAATTTGTGTTGTTGATGTTGTCTTTTAATTTGTAAGATCCCTTTCCAATAAGGAGAAGATATTTTGGTAATTGTGTGGAATCTAATGCACGATCATAGAACATCTTCATGAAATTTCTTATGGCGGACACGTCTTGAGCGCCGGATGAGAACTCATTGTATACTTGATATGTTGTGGCAACGGCTACTTTCAAACTATCCATTTTACTATGTAAATCAGCAAGTGCATTGGCGTGTGAAGTAAATAATGGATGTGTTACTATTACTAAGTCACTTTGCCCTAAACCATGTAGATCTTGGTTCAGTACTGTGCCTTCGATTTTTGGAGTATAAAAAGATTGCCCGTTAAAAGTGATAAACTCTTTTAAAGAATCAGTAGGTAAGATAAATTCAAGTGTAGAACCAGAAAGAGTAGCGTCTTGAAGTTTTACATTAGTGGCATCGGTTACATCCCAAATCTTTAGTTGACTTGTTGCATTTGAAATAATAAATTTAGCAATGCTCCCGGTATTAACAGAGTTAATATCTCTGAAGCTCATTTGATTGCTATGCATTATTAAGTTCCTTCTTACACACAACTCTATGTAATTTAACCATCCAATAGCAGGGGTGGGTGTTGTTTTAGTAATAGTGACAGTATTCAGTGGTGAGTTAGGGACGAAACTCAATGTATCTACAGCCATATTGTAATAAGTAGAATTTACACTGGATATAACCACTCCGGGGATATTAAATGTAGATGAGCCATTTCCGGCTGACCAATAAAAATCTGTGCCTGGCGCATCTCTGCGGGCGGCTATTGAAACTTGTGCTCGTGCTTTGGAAGAGGTAGAAATGTTTGGAAAATTGAAATTAAAAGAATAAGAGGTGATGATATCAAATGCTTCCCCTAACCATTCTCTTCCTGAGTGTAATAAATTAACTTTATTTAATTCATGATACTGGTAGTCATTAAACGAGGTAACAGTTGTGGTTACCGGCTGTAGTGAAGAGGATTGTAAGTTGATTCTTTTTCCTAACCCAAGATCGCAATTAATAAAGTAATAGGTAGTATCTGAATAGGAGTTAATGTTATGATGGAACTGGTTATCGTATTTATTATATTTCCATCTATCCTGAGCCTGCCCATAAAACAATACATAATCAGTCGTATCAAACTTCCCGTCTGCCTCCCCAAACACATAAATAGAATTTTCTTGTAAATCATCATAATGAAAACTACTATTACCAAAAGGTAATTGGCCACCCCCATTACCATACACTCTAATGTTTTTTGGATTAATGGAGTCCAGAGTTAACCCCATTTTTCTAAAAAATGTATAATCCATTTTGTAAATACCGTCGGTTAAAACTGAGACTTTATGCCATGTACCACTGGCTAAAATAGAATTAGCTGCATAATTTACAGATCGTGAAGTAGTATTAGAAGAAGTGGTTTGTACAGGGGTTATATTTAGGGTAAATGCAATAAGTTTTTCATAATTTCCCGTAGATGGATTTTTTCTTATGGGAGTGATATGAATATTAGCATAGGGTCTTTTCTTATGATAGGATATATATGTATGAGATATAATTTCTGTATTTAAATTAGAATTTCTTGTATTCTTATACGATGCAATAATCTTTTGTTCCGATTCATTCATTGCGGAGTATTCTGCATCAGTTATTTTTGCTTCAATAGCTTCTACATTAGCTGCTAATGGAATACGCTCATAATAATATGGAAATAAAGAAGATGCAAAATCATACTGTGCATTCTTAAATACAAAAACAGTTTGTTTGCCCAGCCCTAATACCTCTACATTATTTTCTTTCTCCCAGCTAATGGTTTTTGGTAATCCAAAAGAAGAGTTTAAATTTTGTGAATTTATAGCGGTATTAAATAGAGATATTAATACAACAATATATAACTTGATTTTAATATTTATCTCAAACATATAGTAACAAATTTAAAATTTATGCGTAGAACCTGCTAACAAGATGGCGAATTAAATCAAAACCAAAGATTTGCATTTTTCAATAATATCTATACCTTTGTTGGAAAGCCTAATTTTGGTTCGATTTTATTCTCAAAACTAACTAAGAACACTTAACGAAATATTTGAGTAAATATTTTCTATTATTATTTTTACTTTTTTTGTTTTGGTGTTACGTTGAAACAATACAAATATGAAAGGAATCAACAAGTGTTTTTTTGTTTTAGTTGTTATAGTAAGTTCTCTTGTATTTGAAAAACAGGTAAAAGCCCAAGACCCTCATTTTACCCAGTTCTATGCAAATCCTATCTATTTAAACCCCGCTTTTGCCGGAAGTTATCGTTGTCCAAGAATAGTTTTCAATTATAGAAATCAATGGCCAAACATATCCGGCACTTTTGTTTCTACAAGCTTTTCATTTGATATGCGGGTAGATGCTTTATCTGGTGGATTAGGGCTTCATTTCTTAAATGATAGAGCTGGAATGGGGACTATGGGCATTACTCGTTTTAGTGGTATATATGCCTACCAGGTATCTATAAATAGACAATTCTCTATGGCTTTTGGATTTCAAGCGACTTATGGACAAAAGAAATTAGATTGGTCTAAGCTTACATTTGGAGATATGATAGATCCGAAGTATGGTTTCATTTATACTACTCAGGAGATTAAAAATCAGGAATTAGTTTCGTATCCTGATTTCTCTGTTGGTGCGCTTGGTTATAGTAAACGATTTTATGCCGGCGTTGCAGCTTTCCATCTAACTGAACCGGATGAAGCCTTTTTAGGATCGGGCAGTCCACTCCCTATGAAATTTACTGCTCATGCAGGTGCAATGATTCCACTTGATGGGCGATATGGTGAATCTAATATGTCGCCTAATATTATATATCAGCAACAAGGAGATTTTCGTGAGCTAAATTTAGGTTTGTATTTAACGAAAGGACCAATCGTTGGGGGGCTTTGGTATAGGAATCAAGATGCAATTGTAGCGATGGTAGGGTTTCAACAAGATATGGTGAGGATGGGATATAGCTATGATATAACTGTTTCTAAATTAGGGACAGTAACAGCAGGTTCGCATGAAATATCATTTCAACTATTATTTAAATGCAGACCACGTCATAAAAAATTCAGAACCGTGAACTGTCCTTCTTTCTAATTAAAATATTTAATAATAAAGTTCGTTATAAACAACCGGTAAAAATTAAGACTATGAAAACAATTATTAAAATATCGCTCTCTTCGTTTTTTATTATGGGCAGCGTGTTAATTACATCGTGTAGCACCGAATCTTCTCCTATTACTGGTTGGAACTATAACGATGCAGAAAATGGTGGATTTGAGGTGATGCCTTATTCTGAACAAGAAACAGGACCAGGACTTGTTTTAGTTGAAGGAGGTACCTTCACTATGGGGCGTGCTGAACAAGATGTAAATTATGATTGGAACACCATTCCAAGGCGTGTTACTGTTTCCTCTTTTTACATGGATGAAACTGAAATTAGAAATTTGGATTATTTGGAATATTTACATTGGCTTAACAGAATTTATGCTACTGATGAAACTTTTTATGAAATTTATAAAAGATCATTGCCGGATACATTAGTATGGCGTTCAAAACTTGCTTATAACGAACCGTATGTAGAATATTATCTGCGCCATCCGGCATACAGGGATTATCCTGTAGTAGGTGTTAACTGGCTTCAGGCAAATGATTTCTGTGTTTGGCGTACAGATCGTGTAAATGAATATATTCTCATTAGAGAAGGTATTTTAGATTGGGATTTAGGCCAAAGTCTATCAAATAACTTTAATACCGATGCTTATCTGGCAGGAAAATATGAAGGTGTTGTTAAGCAACTAATTCCAAGACCGGACGGTACGGAAAGAAAAGTAAGAATGGAGGATGGGATATTGTTACCCAAATACCGTTTACCGACAGAAGCAGAATGGGAATTTGCAGCCTATGGCTTAATAGGAAATATGGTTGAAGGTCGTATTTTAGAGAGAAAACTTTATCCTTGGAATGGATCAGCTGTACGTAATCCTAACGATAAATTCATAGGTGATTTTATGGGCAATTTTGTTATAACAGGTGGAGATTACATGGGTATTGCCGGCAGATTAAATGATGCAGCTGATATTACTGCTCCTGTTTACTCCTTTTGGCCAAATGATTATGGATTATATAATATGGCAGGAAATGTTAGTGAGTGGGTAATGGATGTGTATCGTCCCTTGACCTATATGGATATGGATGATTTCCGCCCATTTAGAGGTAATGTGTTTCAAACCGCAATGAAAGATGAAGATGGTACTGTTGTCGATCAAGGTGATTCTTTATTATATGATGCAGATAGCAACCTGATCAGTCGCCCAGGACTAGTAAGAATGCGGAATGTTAGTATTACTGAAAAAGAGGATCATTTAGATGAACGCAGAAACTATAAATATGCAGATAATATCAATTATAGGGATGGTGACCACTCATCAACTATCTTCTATGAAGGTGAACCTCCCGCAACCGAAAGAGATAAGAACTTTGAAATGTATCAATTTCCGGTTCGTAAAGGTCAATATCAAGAGGCCAACCCTAAGGAGCAGTATCAAATGTCTTTAGTGAATGATAAGGCGCACGTGTATAAAGGTGCATCATGGAAAGACAGAGCCTATTGGATGGTTCCTGGAACGCGCAGGTTCCTTGATCATAGACAAGCAACGCCATGGCTTGGATTTCGTTGTGCTATGGTTCGTTTAGGCAGTCCCGTAGGAATGGGAGGTAAAAAGAGAAAATAATATTTTAGTATTTATACTGAAAAAATCCTGCTTCTTATAAGAAGCAGGATTTTTTGTTTATATACCTTTGCTACTAATGAAATATCCTTCTATACAAGAATTATATTCTGTCTTTGTCAAGCATCCAAAGGTATCTACTGATACAAGAAAAATAACTCCAAACTCTCTTTTTTTTGCTTTAAAAGGCGACTCTTTTGATGGAAATCAATTTGCAGAAACAGCTTTAAATCTAGGCGCATCGTATGCTGTTATTGATGATGAAAAAAAATATCATGGAGATAAATATATTTTAGTTGAAGATGTTCTTACATGCTTGCAACAGCTTGCAACTTATCATCGTAAGCAATTAAAATCAATCATCATAGCAATTACAGGGAGTAACGGAAAAACTACTACTAAAGAATTGATTAAAAAAGTTCTTGAAAAAAAATATAGAACGCTTGCAACGCAAGGGAATTTGAATAATCATATTGGTGTTCCTTTAACGTTACTTTCAATTACTCCGGAAATTGAATTAGCAATTGTTGAAATGGGGGCTAATCACGTGGGTGAAATTGCAATGCTTTGCAATATAGCACAACCCGATTATGGAATGATTACAAATATTGGAAAAGCTCATATTGGTGAATTCGGTAGTTTTGAGAATATTATCAAGGCAAAAACAGAATTGTACGCTTATATAAAGAGCAATGGTAAAAAAATATTTGTTAATGCTGAAGATGCTTTGTTGATGAAACACGCAAGGGGTATAGATCAAATTACCTATGGAACCCGTTCAAATGCATACTGCAGGTCCGAATTAGTGGAAGTAAATCCTTTTCTTAAAATAGTATATGAAAATCAACCTATTCAATCAAAATTGATTGGGACGTATAACTTTGATAATATTACATTAGCAATTTGTATCGGTAAATATTTTGGAATAGGTATAGCCGATATAAAGAATGCTATAGAGGAGTATGTACCTTCTAACAATAGGTCTCAGATTGTAAAAACTAAATCAAATGAGATTGTATTGGACGCTTATAATGCTAATCCATCCAGTATGATGGTAGCAATTCAGAATTTTTACCAAATGAAAGGGGATGACAAGTGGCTGATATTAGGAGATATGTTGGAGCTAGGTCAATACGAGGTAGAAGAACATAAGAGCATTATTAAACTAATAGAATCAAAAAAATTTAAACATGTTATTCTTGTTGGGAATAGATTTGATAAGGCTGTTTTAGAATTAGGAAGTAACTTTCCTGTATTCAAAACATCAGATGAGTTATTAAATGTAATCTCACATCAATATAGAATTAAGGATGCATTAATCCTGATTAAAGGCTCTCGCGGAATGAAATTAGAAAGAGTAGTAGACTCTCTTTAAGAGAGAAGTGCTCTCGAAATAACAATTTTTTGCACTTCGGTTGTTCCCTCGTATATCTGTGTGATTTTTGCATCACGCATTAATCTTTCTACATGGTATTCTTTTACATAGCCATAACCACCATGAATTTGAACAGCCTCAACTGTAGTTTCCATTGCAACGCGTGAAGCATATACTTTTGCCATAGCACTGGACGTTCCATAATCTAAATGATGGTCTTTCATCCATGCCGCTTTTAAGCAAAGTAATCTTGCTGCTTCTATTTCTGTAGCCATATCTGCAAGCTTAAATTGAATGGCTTGATGTTGAGAGATGGTTTTTCCGAATGCTTTTCTTTCTTTAGAATATGCCAATGCTAATTCATACGCTCCTGATGCAATTCCTAAGGCTTGTGCAGCAATGCCTATTCTGCCCCCTGCCAAAGTTTTCATGGCAAAAGTAAATCCAAAACCATCTTCCCCAATACGATTTGCTTTAGGCACTTTTACATTTGTAAACATTAACGAATGAGTATCACTTCCTCGTATGCCTAGCTTATCTTCTTTTTTCCCTACTTGAAATCCGGGCATCCCTTTTTCAACAATAAAGCAATTAATGCCTTTATGCTTTTTTTCAGGATGTGTTTGTGCCATTACTAAATATACAGAGGCAGAGCCACCATTAGTAATCCAGTTTTTTATTCCATTTAACACATAATGATCGCCTTTGTCTTCTGCGGTAGTTCTTTGAGAGGTTGCATCACTACCTGCTTCGGGTTCCGATAGGCAAAAGGCACCTATTATTTCTCCTTTAGCAAGAGGTGTAAGGTATTTTTGTTTCTGCTCCTCTGTTCCAAATGCTTCTAAACCCCAACAAACCAGCGAGTTATTTACACTCATAACAACAGAACACGAAGCATCTACTTTTGAAATTTCTTCCATTGCTAATACGTAGGATATGGCATCCATTCCACCTCCACCATATTTGGGATCTACCATCATCCCTAAAAACCCTAATTCGCCTAATTGTTTTATTTCTGCAGCTGGAAACTTCTGTTTGTCATCGCGCTCTATTACACCTGGTTTTAGTACTTCTTGAGCAAAGTCACGTGCTGCTTTTTGAACTGAGAGATGTTCTTCAGATAAATCAAACTTCATGTTTAAATAGGTATTATTTAATAGTGTACGAATATACGAATGTATACTTTTGTAGTAGCTATGGTTAAAAAATATAAAGTCATTGGATTGATGTCCGGCACCTCTTTAGATGGACTAGACATTGCCTATTGTGAGTTTGAAAAAAAAACTACATGGAAGTATAAAATACTCCATACTGAGACTATAGAATATTCAACTAAATGGAGAAATAAGCTTAGCGCAGCGTATACTAGCAATACAAATCAGGTTGAAAGAATAAGTAACGAATATGCAGGTTTTATTTCTAATAAGGTTTTAAAGTTTATTAGAAATAAAAAGCTAAATCCGGATTTCATTTCTTCCCATGGCCATACAGTTTTTCATCAACCTAAAAAGGGAATCACTGTCCAGATAGGAGAAGGAGATGTCATTGCTTCTGAATGTAAACTCCCTGTTGTCTGTGATTTTCGTATAGGCGATGTAATCTTAGGCGGCCAAGGCGCACCTTTAGTACCTATAGCAGATAAGCTTTTATTTTCCGACTATACTTATTGTTTAAACCTTGGTGGTTTTGCTAATATTTCATTCAATAACTCAAAAAGCAGCAGGGTGGCATTTGATATATGCCCTGTAAATATTGTAATGAACAATTTAGCCAATGCGATAGGAAAAGAATTTGATAAGGATGGTCATATAGCAGCGAAAGGAGCGATGGATCTGAAATTACTAAATCTACTTAATAAACTCCCTTTTTATAAAGCTAAACCACCGAAATCATTAGGTAGGGAATGGGTGGAAAAAGTTTTTATGCCTCCCCTTAATTCATATACTATTTCTATTGAAGATAAAATGAACACTATTTGTGAACATATAGCTATTCAAATAGGGAAGGCTCTTGTTGGGCATAGTAATCTTATGAGGAAAAATATATTGATTACCGGCGGAGGTGCATATAATAAGTATTTGATTAAGCGTATTAAAACTCACATTCAGCCAAAAGTAGTTCTGCCAAAGAACCAAACAATACAATTTAAAGAGGCAATGGCATTCGCATTTCTGGGGGTATTAAGAATGCGAAACGAAATAAATATTCTAAAAAGCGTAACCGGAGCTAGGAAAGATAGCTCCGGTGGTAAAATCTTTACTGCTGATTAGAAACGATCTTCAT
>CAZCJN010000080.1:0-10536 GCA_964498865.1 uncultured Bacteroidia bacterium | reverse complement strand
TGCATAGGGTGAATACCAAAAAGACAGGATCCAACGAAACCGACCAGCTTATTATTGGTAAGCCTATCTATTAAGAGATAGACCATTAATGTATTTATAAGATGAAGGAGGATGTTTATTGCGATAAACCCTTTTGGATTATCTCCTAATAGGGCACGATCAATAGTAAAAGACAAATAGGTAAGAGGTATGTAATTCCCTTGGTAAGAAGTAGTGAATACATATTTAATATTCTCAAAAGACAAATTTTGAGTATAGGAATTTTCCAGGGTATATTGTATATCGTCCCATCTTGTCCATTTATTTTTAAGAGCAGGATAGTAAGCAAAGAAAGTCAAAAGAAGTATTAAGATGCATAATAGCTTATTGGTCTTGTATGTGTTTTGTACCGCATGGTTCATGCCAAACAAAGGTAAAGGATAAAAATTATAAGACAGGCAAATACATCCTGCTGCGTACATATTTAAGGGGTATTTCCCTAAAAGCATGTTTTCTCCTCTGATATCACAGTAAATAGTCTTTTGTTTTTAACCCAAATGTTTATCTTTGAAACAATATTATTACAACATTTTTATGCGCATTAAAGCGTTGGTATTGCCCTTTTTGCTTATTTGCAATTTTGTTTTTTCTCAAATACAAGAACCTGTAAAATGGCATTTTTCAATAAATAAAATTTCAGAAACAGAAGCAGAATTGCTACTTAAAGCAACCATTGATAAAGGATGGCATGTTTATTCGATGAATCAGGAAAGCGACCAGGGACCCATTGCTCTTACTTTCAATTTTGAAAAGGATAATAATTATTCTCTGGACGGAAAGATTTTTGAGCCTACCCCTGAAAAAATGTATGACAAGAACTTTGAAATGAACGTTAAGTTTTACGAACATGAAGTAACATATAAACAAAAAATAAAAATTCTTACACAAAATACATTTTCAATTAAGGGGCTACTTAATTTCCAGACCTGTGATGATAAGATGTGTTTACCACCAACTGATGTAGAGTTTGATTTTAAAATAGAAGGGAAAAACGGCGTATTAGCTACTGAGCCACAAATACCTACTGTAGCTGCCACAACCACTCTTACTATAGATACAATTAGTCAAACGACTGCAACTTCAACCGCATCAGAAGCAGGAGATTCAGATGATTTTAACGATGATTGCGGCCAACTTTCGGGAGCTGCTTATGATAATTTATCGGCTTGGTCTATTTTAATTCAAGGATTAATAGGTGGTTTGCTTGCCTTATTCACCCCTTGTGTTTTTTCAATGATACCTCTTACGGTGAGTTTTTTTATAAAGCAAAGTAAAGACAGAAAAACAGGAATACGTAATGCTTTTGTGTATTCAATATCCATAGTATTAATCTATGTTGCACTTGGTTTTTTCATCACCAAAATATTTGGTGCCGATACCTTAAATAAAATGGCGAGCGATGTATGGTTTAATCTGGCCTTCTTCGTAATTTTCATTGTGTTTGCCGCTTCTTTCTTTGGCGCTTTCGAAATCACTCTTCCCAGTTCTTGGACTAATAAAGCTGATCGTGCTGCAGATAAAGGCGGATTAATAGGAATATTTTTCATGGCATTTACACTATCTCTGGTTTCGTTTTCTTGTACAGGACCCATCATTGGTACATTGTTAGTACAGGCGGCAGTAAGCGGCGATAATTTAGGTCCTCTTCTTGGTATGGCTGGATTTGCAATATCTCTTGCACTTCCGTTTGCCTTATTTGCAGCGTTCCCGGCGTGGCTTAATTCATTGCCTACAGCAGGTGGATGGTTAAACTCTGTAAAAGTTAGTTTAGGGTTTCTTGAACTTGCTTTAGCGCTTAAATTTTTGTCGAATGTAGACCTCGCTTATCACTGGGGATTTTTGAAAAGAGAGATTTTTGTGGCTATATGGATTATTATTTTTGGTTTATGGGGTTTCTATTTGCTGGGCAAATTAAAATTCTCACATGACAGCGATGTGAAGTACATTTCTATACCCCGACTTATACTGGCTATAATTGTATTAAGCTTTTCACTTTATTTAATACCCGGTTTATGGGGTTCGCCTTTAAGATTAATTAGTGGTTTCCCTCCTCCGGATTTTTATAAAGAATGGAGCCAGGGTAAGGAAGATTCCGGCCACTGTCCGCATAATCTCTCTTGCTTTCACGATTATGATGAAGGCATGGCATACGCAAAACAACAAGGCAAACCTGTAATGGTAGATTTTACGGGATGGAGCTGTGTGAATTGTCGTAAAATGGAAGACAATGTATGGAGCGATCCTGAAATTTTAAAACGCCTAAGCGAAGAGTATGTTCTTATTTCACTTTATGTAGATGATAAAACTCCTCTTTTGGAAAAAGATCAAATTGTATCTACTACAACAGGAAAAAAAATAAAAACACAAGGCAATAAATGGAGCGATATACAAACAGCCATTTATAAAACGAACTCGCAGCCATATTATGTATTACTCGATAACAATGCTAAAAAGTTAGCGCAACCTCGCGGATATACTCCGGATATAGATACATACAAAAAATTCTTGGATGAAGGTATCTGCCGTTACAAAAGCCGTAAATAACAGGGTTCTCAAACTATAAAAAAGGGGAGGGAGTTATTCTTCCCCTTTTGCCTTTATTGCAGGGCTAATCACTTTGTTTAACCATAAAAAACCAATAGTTCCGGCAACAAGAGAGGCAAGTAAGATTGCAATTTTAGATCCACTAATGTGCAAGCTGTCGTCGAAAGCCAGCAGGGTAATGAAAATCGACATTGTAAATCCTATTCCACCTAACATTCCCACGCCACCAATATGTTTCCATTTTAGGTCAGTAGGTAGTGTGCAAATCCCTAATCCTACTCCAATTGAACAAAAAAGTAGTATTCCTAACGGTTTCCCTATTATCAATCCTGTTAAAATTCCTATGCTGTTAGCGGTTGTTAATTCTGCATACCAATCGTGAGTAATAATAATGGAAGTATTTGCTAAAGCAAATAAAGGGAGAATGAAAAATGCAACTGGTTTATGTAAAAAACTTTGTAGAATATATGAAGGAGATTTCTCATCTCCTTTACCAAAAGGAATGGCAAATGCCAATAGTACGCCCGTAATCGTTGAATGAACACCGGAATGTAACATAAAATACCACATTCCTACCCCTCCAATCAGATATGGAATTAGGTTATGAACCTTTAGTCGGTTTAATAGTAAGAGAAAGGCGAAAATAGAGAATGCAATTCCTAGATTTGTTAAGTATAATTGATTAGTATAGAAAATAGCAATTACAATAATTGCTCCCAAGTCATCTATTACAGCAAAAGCAGTAAGTAATATTTTTAAGGAAACAGGAACTCTGTTTCCAAGCAATGAAAGTATTCCTATTGCAAATGCAATATCGGTTGCCATAGGAATACCTGCTCCGGTTTGTGTGGATTTCCCCCAATTAAATAGTAAAAAAATACTTGCCGGAACAAGCATGCCACCCAGCGCAGCTATAAGGGGTAAAGAAGCATTTTTTATACTCGAAAGCTCTCCCCTATATATTTCGCGCTCTAATTCTAAACCAATAAGCAGAAAAAAAATAGCCATAAGACCATCGTTGATCCAATATTCTAAACTCTCTCCGGCAATTGTATAATGCCATAGAGTTAAATATTCAGATTGGAGAAAAGAATTAGCAAGTACTAAAGAGGACAGGGTAGAGGCAATTAATAAAAAACCGCCCGCTTTTTCACTTTCAAAAAAATCAGAAAATAATTTTGTAAGTTTCATTTATCTACCGAAGGTAGGCATATTGAATAAAATAAAGAGTAATTAATCAAGACTGTCTAAGATCTTTTTTATGTCGGGCTTGAAGTAATTATTGCTTTTTAAAATTTTACCATCTTCTCTGAAAATGGGTTGCCCGTTATCATCTAACTTAGACATATTGCTACGTTGTATCTCGTCAAAAATATCTTCAATTTTGTGTTGAAGGCCGTGTTTTAAAATAGTGCCAAAAAGTATATATAGCTTATCTCCTAAAGCATCGGCAATCTCTACAATATCTCCTCTTTTGCATGCTTCAAGATATTCATCATTTTCTTCTTGCATAAGCTTGTATCGAAGTAAATATTCCGACTCATTTAAATTTCCTTCGGGCATTTCGCGAGAACCAATTTTAAAAACCTCATGAAATTCTTTAACAGAATTTATTTTTTCGATTAAAACTTTTTTCTTTTTTGTCATTTCCCCTTTACAGAGTTATATTCGTTATTTAAACCAATAATAACTTGCTTTGTGACGTCAAGTGAATCGGCGACTCCCAAAACACCTCCACTACCTAAAGTATAGGCAAAAGTGCAGCTATAACCATGCTCTTTGTTAAAACGTTTTAAATAATCATATAGCTGATGTTGAATTTCCAAAGTAGAATTATCAATCTCTTGCATAATTCCATTTTGGCTTTGCTCCATCATCATTATTTCTTCCTTTCTTTTTTGCAAACCTGTTTCTATGGCAGTTCCCTGTTCTTTTGTGTAAGCTCCGGCACCTGCCTTTTGTACATAATCATCATATTCTTGTTGAAATGCTTCAACTTTTTTCTGATATGCTTTTTGCAGGTTTGCAACTTTCGCTTCTCCGGCAGCCTTTACTTTTTTGGCAAGAGCATAATGTGAAAAAATACTATCCGTATTTATAAAAGCAAAGGGAACGCCTTGGGGGAGCGATGCAATAGCTTGTGTCGAAAGAGGAGTAATTACAGCAGTTGAAGTGGAATCTTCTGCAAGAGTTGAGTCAGTAAAATTATTTTTTGAAGAAGAGAAAGTCTTATAAAACAGAAATGCAACGGCTGCAATTAGAACAGCATTAATAATAAGGGATATATTTTTCATAATTATATATTATGTAGGCGAAGTTATAGGAAAAAATAAGATGGTTGGAGCAGAAGTGAGACTATCCTTTTTTAAGAAGGTTCATCTTTTCTGCAAAATGAGCACAATAATCTTTAAGGTCTTCTGCCATTTTTTCCTCACCTGTTGAGCGAATAAGCGTATCTGCCATAGATAATAATGTTTGATGGAAGAATATCTTCATTTCATCTACCATCATGTCTTTTGTCCATAGGTCTATTTTAAGAGTATTGGTTTCTTTAGCATCCCATAAAGAGATTAAAACACTCTTACAGGAGCTTTTTTCATTCATACTTGCCGCTTCCCAGTCTATCTTTAATGGTAAGTTGTTTTCGTCCAGTGTAACTTTAAAATTTATTTCGGATGTTTTCATAAAATTGAAATTAACTAAGGCTTGTATTTTGATTTTGATAATAGTATTTGAGCCTCTTCCTTCATGAGTTGGTGTATGTTTGTTTTCGGATTCTCTTCCATATATTTCCTTACGATATTCCATCCCAGCCATACCCCTGTACGAGCTGGGGATTCTTTTACAAAACCCATCGTAAATGGCCCCTCGCCAGTAAATTTTGTAATTACTTCGGTTGCGTTGGAGTATAAAAATTTGTTTTCTATTAAATGGCCCCACATGTCTTTTTCATGGCCACTACACCATTCAAGTTGTTTTTTTGAAAAACCAATGATTAAAGTATCCTCTGCGTTTGGCATTAAAGCATTTATAAGATAGAGTAATTTTCCTTGATATATCATTTCGCTTAATAAAGTTCCATTCGTACTCTCATTTGGGAATTTGCGGATCATTAAAGCTTTTGCAAAATCTCGAGTCATAAATTGTTTTTGCATAGTCCCTCTTTTATAGCCTGGAATTTGTAGCATTTCATAAAATTTATTTTTATTTCCTAGATACATTTCCAGGCCTATGCCAAAACATAATTCTTTACTTTCTTCAGAAGAGTCGACCGTAGCAATAGAATAATTAAAGCCGGACATCATGGTATAGATCATGGGCATTTTTTCTTGGGGGAAATAATATTTATAATGTTTAAGTATATCGGTCAATTCAATTTCAATTGTATAAAAATCAGATTCCGTAAATGAATTTTGGCAAACCTCATAGGCACCTTTCATATCTTTTTCATTAATAAATTTTATAATCTCCGGAATACAAGCACTGTCTTTTATCCCGTTTGGACATAGTATATTATTAATGAATAAACTTGCAAAACCAGGGTATTTTTTTTGTAATTCGGAAATTTGCTGTTCAATATTATCTGCACGAAGAGAGAATAAATCTTTATCGAAATGTTTTAGCTGAACCGGAGCCACCTGCACATTAGAAACATTTATATTCAGTCGATTATTGGTACAGGCAATAAGGAATAAATACAGACACAAAACAATAACTAAATCAATGCGTAAATTTTTCATCCTTATAATTTTCTTAATATTGCATATACAATGTATTGCAAAATTATAATCATTCACCAAATCAAATATTGAATCATGAAAAAGCTATTCACAATTTATTTTCTATTTGTTTTTGCTTTTGCAACTTTCGCACAGGATGCAAAAAGCAGCGCTATAAAAAACTTGCGTTTTGGTGGTACAATTATCCCTTCCCTGACATGGTATAAACCGGATAATCTTAAAAAATTCAGCAGTGATGGTGCTATAGCTCGTTTTGGCGTGTTAATAAACGGCGAATATTCATTTAGTGGGAATTTTGCTTTTGGTTTTGGCATCGGTTTAAACTCCGGAGGCGGGAAAATGAATTTTCTTGATACCGCTCATTATTATTTTAATAATGACGCTATTATCACTCTTGAAGATACTGCCAACCTGCTAGGTAAATACTCACATTATAGATTAAATACACGTACTTATAATGCAAGTTATTTTATCTTACCCATTTCAATAAAAATGCGAACCAATGAAATTGGTTTTATGAGGTATTTCTTTCAACCAAGTATTAATCTAAATATTAGAAAAAAAGTTAGAGCCGATGATGATCTTACAACCATATCTACAGGGCCAACTAATGGACAAACAGCTAACCAAAAAGATTTGGATATTACGGATGATATGGGATTTCTTCGAATTTCTACGACTCTTAGTGCGGGTGGTGAGTATTATCTTTCCGGATCAACAGCCTTGGTATTTGCTATCGGATACGATTATGGGCTTTCGAACGTTGTAAAGAAAAAATCCGATTATTTGTTAAAAACCCCTTATGCATCCGGCGGTGTAAATATGTTACCGACAGAACAAAAATTTATTCAACACGGAGTAATAATAACAGTGGGTGTATTATTCTAATTTCTAAAATTACTTCCTAACTTTAATCCTTCACTATAAAGAAGTGAAGGATTTTCTTTTTTAACAAAATCATTTTCATGAAAAAAAAACAAGTAATAAAACATATTGTAAAATGGCTAATATCATATTGCCAGCAATCTAAAATGAATGGTTTTGTAGTGGGAGTTTCCGGAGGCATTGACTCTGCGGTTACCTCTACACTTTGCGCCTTAACAGGTAAAAAAGTCATTGTTATTAACATGCCTATCCTTCAACATAAAACACAATTTGATTTAGCTAATGAACATATTATTTGGCTAAAGAAACGATATACTAATGTTAGCTCGTATGAAATAAATTTATCAGATACATTTTTACAGTTCAGGAAAGACTTTCCAAAAGAAATGCAGGATGATCATTCTATGGCGAATACCCGTTCACGTTTGCGTATGCTTACACTTTATACAATGTCTACACACAACAGGATGCTTGTAGCAGGTACAGGAAACAAAATTGAAGATTTCGGAGTGGGTTTTTATACTAAGTATGGTGATGGAGGAGTTGATTTAAGCCCCATTGCTGATTTGTTAAAATCTGAAGTTTATGCCTTGGCAGAAGAGCTTGGTATAAGCCCATCTATTATTGATGCACCCCCTATTGATGGCTTATGGTCAGATAATCGTACAGATGAAGAGCAAATCGGCGCTTCTTATGATGAGATGGAATGGGCTATGCGAGCAATCGCAAAAAAAACAAAGAAAAATAAATTAACACTCCGTCAAAAACAGATAATGGAAATATTTATGAGGTTTAATTCTATAAATAAACACAAAATGAAACCTATCCCTGTTTGTGTTATTCCTGGTGTACTAAAAAAGTAATTATTTAAGCCTAACTTTAAATTCCATTCTTCGATTTTGTGCATGCTCTTCTTCGGTGCATATAACACCATCAATACAGTTATTTATTGGTTGAGATTCCCCATATCCTTTTACGACAATTTGAGTGAGAGAAACACCTTTTCCAATAAAGTATTCTTTCACAGCATTCGCCCGTTTATCGGAGAGTATTTGATTTGATTCATTATCGCCCCTACAATCTGTATGAGCTGCAATATCTATTGAATATTTGGGGTTGCTTTTTAACAAGACAACAGCTTTGTTAAGTGTAATTTTTGCGTAAGGAACAATATCCCACTTTGCCAAATCAAAGTAAATGGGCTCTATTAATTTTGTTTCAGAACTACTGTTAATTAACTGCGGCAGCCAGGCATCTTCTATATAAACTTCTGCTAATATGTTTTTATCGGGTGGCAGATTGGTCATTTCAAAAATTGCATAAGAAGATGGGGTTTTAGAAACAAGACTACCACTATCAGCTAATAATAGTATTTTTTCATCAGCTGTTGTAGATTTCATATTTTTTTTCTGTATCGAAAGATAAATGACAGAATCTACCGGTATATTTTTGAATAAAAAATTCCCTTTTTCATCGGTGGTACCTTCACTAATTACTTTTTCCTGATCATTAAAAAGAGATATAGAAATATTTGATAGGGGACTTTTTCTTTTGTTGTCCCATACAAGCAACCCTTTTAAATTCATTCGTAAATCTCGCTTATTAATTTCGGTGGCAATTTGTTTATCTCTTTCGGGAGAATAAATGTAGAATCTGTAATTGTTCTCAGAGTTAAGAATAGCAACTTCTTGGTCGTGCTTATTTATTATACGATAAGTTTCCCCTTTAAGAGTGGTATCGCTTACATCGAGCGATAAAAAGAGGTCTTGATTATCAGGTAAGCCAGACAATAAAAAGGTGCCGTATAAATTTGTTTTAGTTGTTCGTATAATTTCACCATTCTTAGTAGAAATATTAATTTTTATTCCTTCTTCAGGCATACGATCTTCACCTACTAACAAACGCCCACCAATCATTAAATTTTTTGGAGAAGGAGCTAAATTATATTTCCAAAGTTCGACACCCGTAGATCCATTTTTTGTTTTTCCGGAGTAAATAAATGCGGTGTCTTTATTTACAAAAGCAAATCCATAAGCACAAGAACCATACGGCACATCGATGTTTTCTTTCCATTTATTTTTTGTTGCATCGTATTCCCAAAATTCTTCAAAACGTTTAAATGTACCGTTGGTGCCTCCCATGGCATACCCTTTATTTTCGTATGAAAAAACAATGACACCTGCACGAGGAGAATCAGGAAATTCTGCAACGGGCGACCATTCATTTTTTACAGGAGAGTATTTCCATGATTTTTTTTTAGATATAAAAAACTCTTTTGTTTGACCAAATGAAATATAGGCTTCATTATTTATAACAAATACCGAGGCGTCGGAGCGCCCATTGTCAGGGAAATCTGCTTTTTTCGTCCATTGATTGGTTTCGGGATCATATTCCCATAGATCATTATAATAAGTAGATTGGTTTGCACCCAATGCGACATATCCCTTGCCATTAATGGTAAAAGCAACAGCACCATAACGTATTCCCCCGGGCATGCTGGCTTTTTCTTCCCATTTATTTTTTTCTGAATCATATACCCAAAAATCATTCAAGCCTTGCCTAGAGTTACTGCTTGAGCTCAATCCGGTTCCTACATACGCTTTATTACCAATAGAAAATGCGATGGCAGAAATGCGAGGTTCCCCCGGAAAATCTTCAGCCCTTTCCCATTTATTATTCTTAAAAGAATACTTCCAAAGATCTCTCCTAAATTCTGTTCTATCGGTACCTAGGCAAGAAAATAGGTTGCCATTACACCTAAATGCAACAGCCTTATCAAATATTTCTCCCGATAAGTTTTCTTGTTTACTCCACTCACTTTTAGTTTGAGAGAAACACAATGCATGTATTGCAATGAATAGATAACAAACTAAATTTTTCATATGAAGACTAATTAATTAATACGAAAACCCATAACCAATATATCATCAACTTGGTCTTCGTTACCTCGCCAATGCTCTATAGTTTGATCCAGTATACGTTTTTGCTCGGGCATAGGTTTTTGATGAATATCCAATAAAAGGTTACGTAATTGGCTTTGCATGAATTTTTTTCCCCTTGGTCCGCCGAACTGATCTGCATATCCGTCTGAAAAAATGTAGATTACATCGCCTTTTTGCATTTGCAGCTTATGGTTGGTAAAGCTTCGAGTTTCTTTTTCTAGGTAAATGCCTACTGAAAATTTATTTCCTTTTATTTCAGATAGCTCTTTATTTCGTATTAATAGAAGTGGATTAAAGGCAGCGGCAAATTCTAATTCATAGTTGGACTTATCAAATGAGCATATAATAATATCCATGCCGTCTTTTGTAGCAGAATCTTCAAAATT
>CAZCJN010000079.1:0-10569 GCA_964498865.1 uncultured Bacteroidia bacterium | reverse complement strand
CAGGTTTCTATGACCTGGCTAAATGATTTCAAGTGCTTTCAGGCGCTGCCTTAACTAAAACCTATTTGCTTTTTATCTCAAACTCTGTTCTTCTGTTCAATTGTCTTCCTTCATCGGTATCATTAGTAGCCATGGGTTTAGTTTCGCCGTAGCCTTTGTAGGTAAGTCTGGCTGCCTCAATGCCATGGCTTACCAGGTAATTGACTACCGATTCGGATCGGGTGGATGAAAGTTTCATGTTGTAATCATCGGCCCCTTTACTATCCGTATGCCCGCCAATTTCAATTTTCATGGAAGGAATATCGGTGAGTAATTTTATAAGTCGTTCAAGTTCAGCTGTAGATTCCGGGCGTAAAGTTGATTTATCAAAATCAAAAAAGATATTGCGTAAAACAATTTTTTGGCCTACTGCCACATTTTTCAAACCAATGTCTTTCACATATTCCTGGTAACCGGAAGCAGCAGGGATGTCAAAATTTTCGGAATGGAATAAATAGTTTTCTTTTTTAACAGCTATGCCGTAATTTTTTCCGGCAGGTAAGGACACCAGGAATTTACCCGATGCGCTGTTCGATTTAAAGGTGGCAATTACCTGGTTGAGTTGATTATCCACCAATTCTATATCGGCCTCTAAAGGTTGTTTGGTAACTGCATCGAAAATAGTTCCTTTTAAAATAGATACTACTGCTGTGGGTACTGCTACTTCTTTGGCAATGATGGTTTCTTTAATGGGTTCAGCTAAGCTTGCGAGCAGGTTGTCTTCGGTATTCAGTATAGGATTTTTGGGAGTGATGAATGTAATTCTGTATATATCTTTTTCTCCATACCCTTCGGTTTTATACGAAGCAAAGTAGGCATGCTTGCCGCTGGCGGAGAGTACAAAATCTACGTCATCATCGGCAGTATTAATAGGGTAGCCTATATTTTCAGGTATAGACCAAGTTTTCTTAGTGGCATCCCAAACTGTTTTAAAAATATCGAATCCTCCCATGGAGGTATGTCCCTGGCTGCTGAAGTATAATGTTTTTCCATCGGGGTGGATAAAGGCTCCATATTCTTCATAGGGAGTATTTATTCCGGCACCTAAACTTTCTGCATCGCCCCATTTTTCTTTCCTGGGATCCCAGGTAGACCTGTAAATATCGTGCCCGCCTAAACCTCCTTCTTTATTACTGATAAAGTATAATGTTTTTCCATCGGCAGTGATAGAAGCCGATGATTCATGGTACTTGGTATTGATCTTATCATTCAGCTTTTCCGGTTTAGACCATACACTTCCTTTGAGCTCGCAGGTGTAAATGTTTCCACTGCCATGGTCAAAGTCATCTAAGTAAATGAATAGCTTTTGTCCGTCGGGAGAAATAGCAACGGTTGCATCGTGCCGGTTTTCTGTGTTAACCGGTTTGCCCATATTAATAGCAGGGCTCCATTTTCCGTTAGTTCCCCTGGAGATGTAAATGTCTTCGTAATACATCTGGCTCATAATGTCTTTTTCTCCGCCTGTTGTATTGTCTCTGCGTGAGGTGATCATCATAACGGATTCATCTGCAGAAATTACAGGGCAGTAGTCGGGATATTGAGAGTTAATTTCAGGACCGGCATTATCTATAAAAACAAGTACCGGGTTTTTTACAAACTCCATTCCGTTTTTGCATTCGTATATTTTTTTATCGGCATCGGCTAACGTTTTTTTATCATTAGGGTCTGCGCTGTTTTTATAGGCCTGGTATTCTACAACGGCTTTTTCCCATTGCATGTTCATGTGGTAGCCTTGTGCTAAATAAAAGTGTATGTTTTCTCCTACTGTTGGATCAAGCTTGTATGCTTTTTCAAGATGCATTAATGCTTTTTGTTTCCAGGGCGATTTTAAATAACAAACTCCTATTTTGTAATTCAATAAAGCATTGTTGGGGTTGAACATGTTTGCACTTAAGTAGAGGGGGAGAGCCAGGTTATACAATTCATATCCTTCCCCTTTTTGTGATTTGTTAAAATATTCATCTCCTTCTTCTATTTTGTTTCTTGCTTCTTTGAAACCGGCTTTATCATTAGGGAAGTTAGATTTTTCGAACTCTACATTTTGTGCGAGGCCGGTTTGTAAAACCAATAACCAGCCCATCATAAACGTAGTTTTTAATAAAGAGTAAAATTTCATGCTTGTGTTATTAGTTAATTACTGATCTCTATTCGCAATCTCCTGTGTAGGACCGGGCTTGCTCAATGCCCATGCCTGCTGCTTTTTCCCAATCCTGGCAAGCCCCTTTAGTATCGCGCACCAATTCTTTAGCCATGCCCCTGTTAAGATAAGCGTGACCGTATTTAGGATTGAACAAGATCGCTTTGTCGTAATCTTCAATAGCGCCCTTATAATCTTTTAGTTTGAACTTTGCAGCACCACGGTTATTATAGGCCAATGCATAATCGTTTTTTAATTTGATGGATTTGTTGAAATCGTCTATTGCTGCTTTATAGTCCCCATTATCATAAGCCACACTGCCCCGATTGTTATAGGTGAGAAAATCTTCTTTTATTTTTATGGAATTATTATAAGCAGCAATGGCTCCTTTCATGTCTTTTTGCTTTCTTAGTACGCTGCCGAGGTTATTATAGGCAATGCTCATATCGGGTTTTAACTCAACGGCCTTTTTGTAATCTGCTGCTGCACCTTTATAATCCTCCAGCATTTTTTTAGCGCTCCCTCTGTCATTATAGGCATAGGCGTAAGCCGGATTGTATTTGATAGCCGAAGTGAAATCCTCTATAGCACTTTTATACTCCTGTATTTCAAAAAGAATACTCCCCCTATAATAATAGGCTTGTGCATTTTGCGGATTCAGGCGGAGGGAGTTTGTATAATCCTGAGAGGCTTCCGCTTTGTTCCCCAGCACATATTTTGCCTGGGCTCTGCTGTAATAGCACATATCGCATGAGTCATGAGACAGGCTAATGCCTAATGTATAATCACTTATTGCATTGCTTATGTCTTTTAGTTCAAACTTGGCTATGCCCCTGTTGTAATAGGCTTTGTAAAAATTACCATTAATAGATATAGCTTGATTAAATTCATTTATGGCGCCCTGGTAATCTTTAGCGGCGATTTTCCCTATGCCGCTGTTGTAATATTTTTCAGCAGATATGTCTAAGCCGGCTAAGGTGGATGCTCTTACCGTATCTTGAGCTTGCAGATGGAATGTGGCTGCACAAAGAAACAGAAGAGTATAAAGTGTAGATTTTGACATGTTTTTTTAAAAAGATAAAGTAGGGATTGATTTATTGAGGTTTTTAATACGCCATTAATAGAAATAGGTTACTTTTTTTACATAATAATTTATATTTGCAATACACTACTAATCCATTTATATGTTGCTCTATCGATTTTGTTTATCAGTATTATGTTTCAGCATTTTCATATCCGGAATTGCACAACAGGCTACAAAAAAATATAAAGCGGTTGGTGATGTTAAAATTGCCGATGATTTTTTTAGAAACAAGAATTTCAATTTGGCTTTAGAGGAATATCTTTTATTAATTAAAAAAGAACCCGATAGCGAGAAATACAATTACCGTTTGGGAGTTTGTTATCTTAATACGGCGATAGATAAAAAAGAAGCAATTAAGTACTTTGAAAAGATCAAAGACAACTCTACAGAAGTTGAATTAAAATATTTACTGGGCAGGGCTTATAGCTATTCCTACAGGTTTGATGATGCCATTAAAATGTTTAATTCCTATAAGAAAGAAGGCAAAGGTGCAGCTAATAACCTACAGGATATAGACAAACAAGTTCAATATGCTATGAATGCAAAAGAAATCATGAAGTTTCCGCTTAATATTTCTTTTGAAAACCTGGGCAAGAATATCAATTCTGAATACCCCGATTATTTTCCGTTCATCCCTTCCGATGAATCTTTCCTTATATATAACTCTAAGCGCCCGGAATCTGCAAGCACTCAACGCAGCGATGGTTCATGGGGAGCCAATATCTATTTTTCTAAAGCAAAAGACGGTGATTACATAAAATCTAAACCCTTAGGGCGTGTTATTAATTCTATAGGTGGAGATGAGGAGGCAGTAGGGCTTTCTGCCAACGGGGAATATCTCTTGTTGTATTTTGATAACCTGGAAGGTTCGGGGGATATTTATATTTCTAAATCGGATAAGAACCAGAATTTTAAAGAGCCCATGATCTTTGCCGATCAAATTAACTCTTTGAAAGGACAAGAGATATCTGCTTCTATTACTTCTGATGCTAATACGGTTTACTTTGCCAGCAATCGGGCCGGTGGTTTCGGCGGTTCGGATCTATATGTTTGTCGCAGGCTGCCTAATGGAAAATGGAGTCCTGCTTTAAATCTTGGCAAAGGTGTTAATACGGATATGAATGAAGATTTCCCTACCATTTCACCGGATGGAACAACACTATATTTTTCTTCTACAGGACATACAAGTATGGGCGGCTATGATATTTTTATCTCTAAGTGGAGCGACACGCTTCAGCAATTTGGGGATGCAAAAAACATAGGCTATCCACTTAATACTCCGGAGGACGATATGAATTTTCGTGTATCGGCAACAGGTAAATACGGATATATTTCTGCCAGGAAACCGGATGGCTTTGGTGATATGGATATTTACAGGGTAGATTTTTTAGATGTAGAGCCTGAGTATACTGTTATTACAGGGCGTGTTAAAAGCATGGACATGACCAAGCCGGCAGATTCTTTACATGCTGCTATTTCCGTAGTAGATAATAAGACAGGGGAGGAGTTCGGTAGTTATTTACCTAATCCTTATTCAGGCAGGTATGTGGTTATTCTTCCTCCGGGCAAGTTTACCATCAATGCAACTGTTGCCAGCTTTATTCCATATAAAGAGGCTATTACTATACTTGGAAAAAATTCGTATAAACCTCTAATGGAAAAAGATATTTTTGTTTCACCTGATCCTGCAGGAAGTTCTAAGTAATATTTATTTCTTAAGGTTTAATTTTTAACGTCAGACAGCCACGCATATGAATTAATGAACGTTTTGTTTTTTATAACTCAAGAAACAATTAATTTTTTTTTTTAATTTCTTTATATATCTTTGGCAACATTGAACGGCTAATTTTACTTTGTATCCTCCATACATGAAATGTATATACTTAAGTTTAGTTGTCTTATTGTTGTCTTACGGTGATGCTATCTCAAAGAGATACTATATTTCCACTACAGGAAGCAACTCTTATTCCGGATTATCCCAAACCAATGCATGGCGTACCATTACCTATGCTGCCTCAACTTCATCGCCTGTTACTGCCGGTGATACCATTTATGTAAAAGCCGGTAATTATGGGCAGGAGTATGTAAACTTCGATAAAAGTGGTGCAGCCGGAAAGCCCATTGTGTTTTTAGGGTATCAAACGACTCCCGGTGATTCCCCCAACTTGAATTTTAAAATGGGTACAGCATTGAACGCTGCTGTAATGCCTTTATTAGATGGGCGAGATAGATCTACTGTCCAAATTGGTATGGATTTTTCGGGCCGTTCAAACATCGTTGTAAAGAATTTTCAAATTACAAATTACGGGTACGGAATAAATACCGGTAATGCATCTTACTTAACGTTTGACAATATTATTACAATGTACACCGGTAATATTGCTGACTCTTATGCCGGAAGAGGAATTCAGTTTGGCTCATTCGGCACCTATTCATCTAATTATAATACGATCAGCAATTGTATTGTAGTTAATTCGGCTGCTGAAGGATTGAGTATTAATGGAAATAATAATACGGTTGTAAATTGTAAAGTGTATTGTAATGAAGGTTTGCAAGGATCAGGTAATAATGCAGCTACAGACTACTATATAATAGTATGTGGAAATAATAACAAACTGGACGGTTGTTATGCAGAACGAATAGGAGACCTGGCACATTATGGACATGGTATAGGGTTAAAAGCTAATTGTCAAAATAATATTGTTGTTAATTGTACAGCTGTAAATATGTCTGAAGATTTTTATGTAAGGCACAGAGGAGTAAAAAATAATACGTTTAGAAATTGTACTTGCATAAGAGGGTACGGATTGGTTGTACGCGACGGAGCCTCTAATAATATATTTGAAGAATGTGTTGTTGACAGCGTAGAAGGAGGATTACGTTTCTTAGATACTTCGGAGGATGGTGGAGCGCAATACGCAGGCAGAGGGAATTTATTTAGAAACAACATCATAAAGAATGCAGATTATGGAATCTATTTTGACTCTTATGACCAAGTTTCTCTTGTAGACAGTAACACAATTGTAAATTCTGTTTTTGATAAGATCGGTTATTTATTTAGGTGCGATAAAGAAAGTAAGAGCATTAGTTTCACAAACACTATTGTTACTAATGTTAAAACTTTCACTTCTGGTAAGTATAGTTTATCATGTGATTTTCGATATAACAATTTCTACAACAACTCTTTTAGCATGCCTGTCGGCACCGGCAACATTTCATCAAATCCATTGTATATAGATGCTCTTAATCAAAACTTCAGACTACAATTAACCAGCCCTTGCAAAGATGTTGGAGTAACATTGTCATATAATCAAAATGATTTTGACGGAATTACACGACCACAGGGAGCTAAATACGATATTGGCCCATTTGAAATAGTACAGTCTCCCAATGCATCACTTTCCGCTACTATATCTACACTTAATGTTACTTGTTATAATGGCAATGATGGTAAAGCTACCATAACAGCGAGCGGTGGGAAAACTCCCTATACTTATTTGTGGAATACAGGAGCAACTACAGCCACAGCCACAGGGTTAGTTGCCGGTACTTATTCGGTTACAGTTACTGATTTTGTTTTAACAAAAAAACAATATACAATAACGGTTTCACAACCCAATGCTCTGTTGGGGCAGATTAAATCTCAAACCAATGTATCCTGTAACGGTTTAAGCAATGGAAAAGCAGAAGTCAGCACAAGTGGAGGAGTTGCAGCTTATACCTATTTATGGACACCCACTAATCAAACTAATCCTATTGCAACAGGTTTGGCAGCAGGTACGTATTCAGTAATCATTACCGATGCAAATAAATGTGTTGCAAAACAAACTTTGAGTATTACTCAACCCAATGCATTATTAAATAAAGTAGTACTACAAACCAATGTTACTTGCAATGGTTTAAACAATGGAAAAGCAGAAACAAGTACGAGCGGGGGAACGGGGGCTTATAGTTATGTATGGTCTCCCACCGGCCAAACCAATGCTATTGCAACGGGTTTGTCTGCAGGTTCATATAGCATTACTGTAACTGATTTAAATGGATGTAAGGCGAAAAATACAGTATTGGTTTCACAGCCAGAAGTTCTGAGAATTAATAATACAATTATTAAAAATGCCTCTACACCTACCTCAAAGGATGGGGGAATAACTGTAGAAGTATTGGGTGGCACTTCAGGATATTCTTATAAATGGAATACATCGCCGGTGCAAACATCCAATATAGCAGTTGGTTTAGCGGCCGGTACTTACTCTGTTATTATAACGGATGCTAACGGCTGTACAACAACAGGGGTGGGGATCGTTAAAAACAATGTTGTTACTTCAACATCGACTTATGATGATAGCAACGGATTTAAATACTATCCCAATCCAAGTAATGGCATTTTAAATATAGAAACGAATCATACTATTAAGTCAGTTAAAGTATCCAATCTGCTTGGTGAGCAGGTCTATTTTATTGATAATATTGATAAAAATAATTTAACGGTGAATTTTACGGACCAGGTTTCTAATGGAATATATCTTTTAACTGTTACCACGATTGATGGGGGTATTGTAAATGAAAAAATAATGGTAGAAAGGTAGGTCGTCCATTCCCTTAACTTGTTTTCACACTATTTATTAGTTATAAAAACTTCGATACGATCGTTAGCCTCGAATTCCTTTTGTGAGTTTGCTTTAGGATAAAGCATATATAGACTTCCATAACTGGTGTAATTTATTCTTTCTTTCTCAATCCCTTTTGAAAGTAAATAGTCGTAGATCGCTTTAGCTCGACCATTACTTAAAACCGATTCTTTTCCTGCGTTGACAGGGTTGCCGGGGCTATTGACATGCCCCTCAATCTGAATATTCATGCTCGTGTTTCTTTTTATCATATCTGCTAAATTGTTAAGCATTGGCAGGGATGAAGACATGAGTTTTGCTGTGTTATTTTGAAAACAAACACTGCTGAGCAGGTATTTTTTTCCCTGTTTTAATTTAGGTAAAATTATTTTCAGATTATTTAATTCGTAATTATTTCTGGAAAGGAATCCAGAGTTTATTTGCATGCAGTTTGAAAAGGTACTGTCGTTAAAATAAATCAAGGAATAACTTTCAGTGTCGAGTATTTTTGTGTTCAAGTGATAAGTACCATTGGTGTCAGAAACTGTATTTTCAATGATGTGTCCACTTATATCTTGCAAGCTTATAGATGCTGCAAGGTTTTGTTTGTTGTCATCTTGAATTGTTCCGCTGATTTTAATATCCCTTAGGTAGTACATATTAATAGTATGTCCTTTTCCTTTAGGGTATACATTATCCACCACAAGAACAAAGCTTTCTCCCTTTTTTACGGTAAGTGGTTTTGAATAAGAATTACCCGGCCCTACCGAAGTATATACATCAGATGAAAGATAAGATAGCCCTGTAATGGATCGGCCGCCTTTACCCGAGCGGGCTAAATTGCACATAACAGGTAGGATATTTCTTTTTAGCAGTTGATTGTAAAATGAAGTGTCTTTGTATTTATACAACATGAAATCATAATCGTTTTGAGGATTCTCGGGTATTATTTCGAAAATCAGATCACCATCGTCTGGGCAGGTAAAAGTATACCATGCACTATTATGTTCTTTTTCAAATGTGAAAATATCTTGTTTATCGCAAGCTTTTATTTCGTTTACTTTTCCGAATCCTTTTGGTGCACTAGTAGGGCCATATTGACATTTTCTACCTGTAAATGTTAATTGGATAGCAGTTGTGTAATCTGCACTTACAGGCAATTCTTGAGAGCATAGTGCTGTTGAGGTAATGAAAGCATAAAGCAATAAGTAATTGTATAAATTCATAAAACCATTTTGAATCCGCTAATTAACATAATTCTTTGCAAAAAAGAAAAGACCCCGGATAAGGAGGTCTTTTCTTGAACCATATATAACTATACATTATTGTTTTTCTAAAATACCTTTTAAGTTGCTAAGCCCTTTGGCTAAATCAGGGCCTAACATGGCGTCCATGTTCATGAATAGATAAGGTTCATAGGGTAGGGCATTTTTCCATTAAATCCCCATTTAACTTTAGTTTGAGAACTGTCTAAGCTTTCGGTGGTCATGTATGCAAAGTCGGTAGCCTCAAAAGGTTTTTCAAAACGCAACTCAAAATCTATTCTTTCACCTTCTGTTATTTTTTTTATTTCTTGTTCTCCTTTTCCAACACTGTCTGCCTGGCTTTCCCATGCAGAAACAAAGCCAACTGTTCCATCCGTTCCACGGTAGTCCTTTTTCATATTAGGATCCATGGTTGCCCATTTGCTATAATTATCCTGATTTTTAAGAAATTTCACATACTCAAAAACCACATCAGGGGAATTGCGATAAGAATTGCCAAGGCAATAACGATTTTTTTAATGATTTTCATGTTGATGGGATTTAGTGAGAACCAAATGTAAAATATAATTGATTATTTTGAAACAAAAATTCTTATACATTTGTATAAAGTAATAAACAAATACCTATCTCTACTATTATATAGAATTATCTCTACTCGTTTTTTTAGTCTTTAAATTATAATAGTAACCAATTCATTGTTTTTATAGAAGTAAATCTTTACTTGAATTTTTATTAGTTCAACCATTCCGTGTCATACGGATTAAAAGATTTACTATGTATAAAACATTTTATTCCTCCGAATGGGAAACCACAACTCCTTCTTATTCTTCTTCTTATTTAAGTGACAGCGAATTGATTAAACGCTATATAAAAGGTCATGAAGAAAGCATTGAAGAACTTATTAATAGACATAAGAGCAGGATTTTTGCCTATATAATGAAATACACTCGCAATCAGGCATTGGCAGAAGACATCTTCCAGGAAACTTTTTTTAAAGTGATACGCTCTTTAAAAGGAGGGAATTATAATGAAGAGGATAAGTTTTTGCCATGGGTTTTACGTATTTCTAAGAATATGATTATAGATTATTTCAGAAGGGCCCGTAAGCTGCGAATGATCAGTTGTGTCAGAAACAGAGAGGGAGAGACAGAAGATATATTTAATGTAATAGATGTAGGAGATAAAATAAGTAGCCGACATATTGAAAAGAGGCAAGCCCACAGGCAGATTCGCCATCTTATAAAACAACTCCCCTTCGAGCAAAGACAAATACTTGTAATGAGAGAGTATTTAGATATGAGTTTCAATGAGATATGTGAAATGACAAATATGAATCTGAACACTGCTTTAGGGCGTATGAGGTATGCTATATTAAGCTTGAAAAGGATGGCTAAAGAAGAGAACCTACAGTTCTGATAATAATAATTTAATTTATTA
>CAZCJN010000078.1:6985-10641 GCA_964498865.1 uncultured Bacteroidia bacterium | reverse complement strand
TATAAAATATACTTCAACAAATTTTTGTATCGCAAAGATTATTATAGGTTTGTATACTTATTAATCAATATGTATCATGAAAGCGCACATTACCCCTTTAATCTATTTACTTTCTAGCTTCATTGGGATAGCCCAAATCCCTGATAGTAGCGCTATAAAATTTGCTCAAAATATTAGTGCAGATGAAGCGAAAAAACACCTGAGTATCCTTGCTTCTGATGAATACGAAGGGCGTGAAACCGGGAAAGAAGGGCAAAAAAAGGCTGCTGCCTACATTGCCGCATATTTTAAGTCTATAGGTTTAGAAACTGCAACGGATGAAAGTTATTTGCAAAAATTTCCGCTTACTCAAAGTACTTCGGAAAATTTTACTATGTATGTCGGCAATAAAAAATTTGATTTATATCAAGACTACTATGTGTTTCCTTATGGTAACCCATTAAAATATAAAACCAAAAATATTTTATTCTTAGGCTATGGCATATCCGATGAAAAATATAATGATTACAAAAATGTAGATGTTAAAGACAAAATTTTACTTGTTTTAGATGGAGAACCCCTAACTCAAGATTCCATTTCATTAATTACCGGCACAAAAAAACCTTCTCCTTGGAATAAAAATACACGCATGAAATTAGAAGCAGCAAGAAAAAACGGGGCTGCTGCTATTTTTATAATCAATGAAAAATTTGAGACAGATGCAAAACACATCAAGCATCTTTTCGATTCTCCGGTCATGAAACTAGAAACAACGGAAACAAAAGTAGAGAGAAAGATATTCAGAGGTGGAATTTCTATAAAGGCTGCCAATGATATTCTATCTTTTGCAAAGCGTAAAGGAACAACTCAAATGGAAACCGTAGAAAATATTAAGAAAAAAATAATTGAAACAAAGGCCCCTATTTCACTTAGCATAAAAACTCATTTTTCAATGGAAATAAAAAATACTATTGAAAAAATAAGTTCTGAAAATGTTTTAGGAGTTATTAAAGGCAGTGAACTTCCTAATGAGTATATTTTTATAAGCGCGCATTACGATCATATTGGTGTAATAGATGGCAAAGTATATAACGGTGCTGATGATGACGGTTCCGGAACAGTGGGAATGATGGGAATAGCTAAGGGCTTCATTAAAGCAAAAGAAGCCGGTGTGGGTCCAAAGCGTACAATTGTTTTTTTAGCCAACGCCGGTGAGGAAAAGGGATTGCTTGGATCTTCTTATTATGTGGAGCATCCTATCTTCGCCCTAGAAAATACAGTTTGCGATTTAAATATTGATATGATCGGTCGAGGCGACGAAGCTCATCAAAATGATTCAAATTTTGTATACATAATTGGTTCCGATAAAATAAGTACAGACCTGCATAAAATAAATGAATTATGTAATAGTGCTTACACCCATATGCAACTTGACTACACTTATAACAACGAAAATGATCCAAACCGATTTTATTACCGTTCGGATCATTACAATTTTGCCAGAAAAGGCATACCTATTATTTTTTATTTCAATGGCACTCATGCAGACTATCATCAAGAAGGAGACGAAGTAAGTAAAATAAATTTCCCTCTGTTAGTAAAGCGCTCACAATTAACATTCTATACTGCATGGGAAATAGCTAACCGAAAAGAAAGGATAAAAATTGATGTTATCCTAAATAAATAAATTTTTTAGAAAAAGGTATGTACAACCTTCCATATCATACTAACACCTGAAACAATAAGAATTATCCCTGCTATTCGGTTAACCCAAAGGAGTATACGTGGATTTAAAAATGATGTAATACGTTGGGCAGCCATTGCCTTAAGTATATCTGTTCCAAAAATAGTAAGCAGAGTAGCTATAAACAGCGTGATAATATCTAATTCCGAGAATTTATATCGTGTTGTTTCAACGCTCACAACGCCTAACCAAAATATAATCACAAAAGGGTTTATTGTATTCATCGCAAATCCCTTTAATGCCGTTACAGGTATCGTACTGGTTTGAGCTATAAGTTTTTCTATTTTTCCATTCCTTTCATTTAGGTCAAGTGGATGTTTTTGAAAGACATTAAAAATGCCAAACATCATTAGTATTGTTCCGCCAATGATACCCATTACAAAATTATTTTTAGGATCGCTGAACAATTGCAATGCTCCTATATACGAAAGTATTATTAAGGAAGAATCACTAATAAGAACTCCAACAGCAAAAGCAATACCGAATTTATATCCGTTACGAATACTTGTTTGTAAGAGAGCAAAGAAACCCGGTCCTGTAAGAATGGCGAGAGTTATTCCCAATCCTATTCCTTCTAATATAGAATGAAAGAATGATTGAAACATTTCTAAGATCATAGATTACTTCTATTCTTTTGCTTTAAAAATTCTTCCCACTCCGCTAGGTGTTTGTTTTTCATAACTCGCGGGAATTTATTCTGAGCACCCATTTTCCCTTTTTGTTCCATCCATTCATAAAAAACAGATGGGGGAAGAATTTCTACAATGACATCCTTAAGTGCCGCTATTCGTTCTACACGATAATCATCATTAAGGTTTTTTAAATGATGGTCTATTTTTTCTTTTACTGCATTTGCATTCACATTAGCATCGGTACCTATATACCATTTATGAGCAAAAAGAGATCCATAAGGGATGCCTGTTACAGAAAATTCTTTTATTTCAATATTAAAATCACGAGCTGTTAATTCAATAGCACGATTCATATTGTCTTGAGAAAGATGCTCCCCACATAAACTTAAAAAGTGTTTTGTTCTGCCGGTAATGATTATTTCTTGGCGTTTTAATGAAGTGAATTTTATTGTATCACCAATTAAATACCTCCAAGCACCGGAACATGTAGAAAGCAATAAAGCATACTCTACCCCTTCAGTTACATGACCGATAGAAAGCGCTTCCGGGTTTTCTTTTAAGTTACCATCAGCATCAAAGTTATTCTCGGTAAATGGAACAAATTCAAAAAATATTCCATTGTCTAACACCATTCTCATGCCCTCGCTATCCGGATGATCGTCATAAGCAATAAATCCCTCGCTGGCAAGATAGGTTTCCATAAATATGAGCGGATGGGCTGTAAGTTTTTCAAAGCCCTTTTTATAGGGCGCTAAAGAAACTCCTCCATGTACATAAATTTTAAGATTAGGCCAGATATCATGAATGGTCTGAACATTGTAATGAGCTATAATTCTTTCAAATAAAATAGTAACCCATGCTGGAACTCCGCATATTGTAGAGAGGTCCCACTTCTTTGCATTTTGAACAATATCATCAAGTTTAGCATTCCAATCCCTTTCACGTGATATGCGCCTGCCCGGCTTATAGAAATGCTGAAACCAAAAAGGAATATTACTTGCTGTAATGCCACTCAAGTCACCTTCAAAATAAGTACCATTATAATTTAAGTGAGTACTGCCTCCAAGCATTAATATACCTCTTTCAAAATGCTCCATAGGCAAGTTATAGTGTGCTTGTGCTAAAATTTGTTTAACACTGGCTCTTCTTATTGCGCGGATCATATCCTTAGTAACAGGTATTTGCTTGCTTGATGCTTCTGACGTTCCGGAGCTAAGAGCAAAGTATCTGACTTTCCCGGGCCAACAAATAAATGGCTCCCCATTTAGAGAGCGGTACCACCAACGGCGAAATATTTTATT
>CAZCJN010000078.1:1897-6885 GCA_964498865.1 uncultured Bacteroidia bacterium | reverse complement strand
TAATAAGCTAAAGTATTTTTGTCAAAAGCTAAAGAAACACCTAAATCGTCTGCTAGTTTCTTTACACATTCTAAATACTTGCTTGTTTCCTCAGATTTATCATAAGTAACACAATAGGCTAGATCTCCTCCATAAACACCTAGATTCAATGCTTTAGAAATAGCAGAAGAATAATTCGAAAGATTAGAAATTGCATTTAATGAACTGGCATTATAAACAAGTGGCACCGATTCATGTGAACGAAGAATATCAAAAGGGATAGGAACATTACTGATAAGTTTATCATATTTAAACTTTATCATCTCATCCATTACAGTATCAGAAGTAGAAAGCACATTAGCCTCTTCAGCATTTTCCGTTGTTGGGTTATCAATTTTGGAATTTTCGCAAGCAGAGATAAATAAAATGGTGGCAACCGATAACAAAAAGTAAAGTAGTTTTTTTACCATGGCTGTATAGTTATTGTCTGAAACAAATGTATATACAAACTATGAGAATAAAAAAGACCCCTGCTTAATTTAAACACAGCGACGTGTTTATAAGTAATTAAACTGCTGTCCGTTCTTAATTCCTTTCAAGGTTTCATAAATAAGTTTTATAACACTCTCTACATCCGTACGATGAACAGATTCTACTGTAGTATGCATGTACCTTAAAGGCAACGAAATTAATGCTGATGCTACTCCACTACCTGAATACGCAAAAGCATCGGTATCAGTACCGGTAAAACGAGAAGCTGCTTCACGCTGAAAAGGGATTTTACTTTTTCTTGCTGTAAAGATAATCTGGTCAAGAAGTTTATTATGTACTGCCGGACCTATTGTAAGCGAAGGCCCTTTGCCACACGCAACATCTCCATGCTGAATTTTATTCATCATGGGCGTTTGGGTATCATGCGTTACATCCGTTACAATAGCCGCTGCAGGGTTGATTCTATTTGCAATCATTTTTGCACCATTTAAACCTACTTCTTCTTGAACAGAATTTACTATATACAAGCCAAATGGAAGTTTTGTTCTATTTTCTTTTAACAACCTTGCTACTTGTGCAATCATAAACCCGCCCATACGGTTATCAAGTGCACGCCCTACAAAAAAATTATTATTAAGCACCATTAATTCATCCGGATAGGTTACTACACAACCTACGTGAATGCCTAGCTTTTCCACTTCTTTATCGGATTTACATCCACAATCAAGAAAAAGGTTTTTCAAAGAAGGATTTTCTTCTTTGCCTGGTTCACGCACATGAATAGCAGGCCATCCGAATACGGCTTTTACTATTCCTTTTTCAGTATGTATGTTAACACGTTTGGAAGGAGCTATTTGGTGATCACTACCTCCATTTCTGCGTAAGTAAATAAACCCATCTTTTGTAATATAATGAACATACCAAGAGATTTCATCGGCGTGCGCTTCAATCACAATTTTATAATCTGCTTTAGGATTGATAATTCCAACAGCAGTTCCATAAGTATCTATATAATGGTCGTCCACAAATGGCTTCATATATTCCACCCAAAACTGCTGGCCGGTTTTTTCTTTATGGGGTAGTCTGCACTCAAATCCTGTTGGAGAAGGTGCATTGATATATTGGTGAAGAAATTGTAATGCGCTTGAAGATATAATAGTCGATTTTTTTGTTGCCATAATTAGGTATTGCTTATTGTAATGCTATAATATTATTACCAATAGTAGTATTATCCATACATACTTCTACAATATATTTACCAGGTAATAATTCCTGATTTTCTTTTCTTCGTATGAACATTTCTACATTTAAATCTTCATTCGTATACTGTATAGATTTTTTCATTGCAAAAAATCCTTTTGAATTTCCAAATGAGAACATATGGTCAGCATCAGGAGTGTCACACCATTCTTTCCCATCAGGCATAATGATTCTAACAAAAATGGTACGCTCTCCACGAGGTGCAATTTTATTTTCCTCTAGTTTAAAGGCGATTTTTATTTTATCGGTTCTTTTTGCTTTTTGCGTCTCATCGGCTTTATCTTTTCCCTTTTCATTCATAGCAACTACTTCTATCGGACTCACTTTAATTACCGATCCTACTTTAAATAGCTTTTCTTTTTCATTTTGAAGAATTGCGCTTTTCTCCTTTTCTGTAGTTAATACAGTGGAAACAGAGTCGTTTTGAGCCATTAAATGTTTGTTAAGCATATTTAATGAATCAATTGAAACAACAAAATGTTGCATGATGGCTCTTAACGTCTTCGTTTCCTTTTTGAGCTTAGCAATTATCCAAGCGTCATTTTTATGTTTTTCAGCATCTTTTTGTAATTGCTCAATTAAGGTTCTTTTCTCCTCGATTTCCTTATTAAGGTTTTCATCATTGGTTTTTAATTCAGCATAATCAGATTGCAGTTGTTGCAGATCGCGCTTTACAACCTCCGATTCTTGTGTAATTTGAATGTTTTCGGTAGTTACTTCTGTAGTTTCATTTTTCTGAATCCAATAAAGCCAGCCAAATACTCCACAGGCTACAGTCATCAACAGAAATAAATAAAGAAAAATTTTGTTTTGCTTTTTTTCTTCTTGCGGGGCGGTGTTTTGTGTTTCCATGAAAACAAAAATAGAAAGTATGTTATTGTTTTATCTACAAAAGATATAAAATGATTAACAAAAATATTAACGAATGTACAAGAAGTATATTACTTAGAAGCCATCCTCTGTCCAAATTTGCTTTTGTAGGGGAACGCTGTAGTAGGAGATCTTATTGTTTTTTTCCAATTTAAAGATTTGTTCGCCTATTTCTTTTATTTCGTTCATCTGACAAGGTATAATTATTTTACCAGTTGTATCAATCAATCCTTTCAAACCCAATTGAATTACTACGGAAATACCATTGTTAAAATCGGTGGCATCATCATAAATAATGGGGATTAAAGGGGTGCCATTATGATTAATGAATCCAATCTTGTTTTTTTGTTTCACCTTGGCTAACCCCAATAAAAAGTCCCAGGCATATTCAAATTGGGGGTTTATTTTTATTTTTTTACTCTTATCAATATACCCCCACAATTTTCCTTTTCTTATGGCGCATACATCTTCATGAAAATTTCCTACGTCGTCATATTCACATGGAAGAATAAATTTTCCTGTAGTATCCATCAATCCCCTCTTTTTTAATAATTCGACTTTTACATAGCCATTCGTAAATCCTTTTGTAACAGAAATCTCAGGTGAGTAATCATACTTAATTGGAATAATTATTTGTCCTGATTCATTAGAAAATCCAAATTTTTTATCTTTTACAATTCGTATCACTTTTTCAGAGCATTCATCTATGACGTTATATTCACAAGGCAAGATAATTTTACCAGTAGTATCAATCATGCCAAATTTTTCATTTTGTTTTACGCGGGCTAAGCCATTTGTTTTAAAGCTCTCTACCCAATCATATTGCGGGGCTACTATAGTTTTACCTGCCTTGTCAATGAAGCCGTATTTCCCATCCTGAATAACATAAGCCTTACCTAAAGAGAATGCTCCGACAGCTTCATACTTGCCTTGAAAAAGAAGTTGGCATGAAAGAGTAAAGTAGAAATAGGTTTTTTCTTTTAAAGCAATCACTATTTTATCTTTACTTTCATTTCCTATTATGTCTTCATATTCAAAAGGCAGTAGTTGCTTTCCAAGCTTATGAATAAGTCCGTATTTATCACCCTTTTTTACTATTGCTACTGAATTATGAAAAGCATTTGCTTCATCAAATTCACCTAATAATAAAGTTGATCCGGATTTACTTATGTAACCGCTTTTTTCATCAATCGTAACAACAGCCATACCTTCCGAAAAATTATCTGCCCAATCATAATTAAAAGGGATGACTACTGCTCCGCTTGAATTAATAAATCCGTATTTCCCATTTTGAGATACGGGGAATAGATACATTTTCGATCTCAATAAATCCAAGTTAGCTTTTGACTTGTCTGGATAATCGGGAAAATCTTTAATAAATTTTTGTATTCTATCTGGAGAGAAATCAATAGTAGATAATTGATAAACAACGTCCCATGCTTTTTTTACATTATGATTGTCAGGATATTTTTTTATAAAAAAATAATACTCGTCTATAGATTTATGTAAAGTTGAAAAATAAAAAATGCTGTCTTCTGCCTGAGTTCTATAGGGGCTTTTAGGATATTGTTTTACAAATGCTTCGTAATTTTCGAGATTGTTGGGTTTAGTAACTGTACTAAATAAAGAAAAATCATACAACCACTTAGCATCATTAATTTCATCGGCATTGGGATAGTTGGCGATAAAGTCTTTGTACACTTGGGGTGTATTCTGCTTTTTAGCGTTTTCAAATGCTAATTTCCCTCTATATTTTTTAGCTTCTTTACTCAAGATAGGATGGGGGAATCTTTTTATAAAATCATTTAAAGCATCGTCAGTATTTATTTTTTTTGCGCGTTCAAAAGCAAGAAGTATAATACCGTCCTTTAATTTATCAATGGAAGCCTGTGTTACTGTTAATTCAGAAAGATGTGCCATCTCTTTTGCATCACACAGTTTAAAACTTTTTTCAGACAAAAGAATATATTTATATGCTGAATCAATGTTATGAAAGGGGTTATCATTCCTGTAAAAAATCGTGCTCATGCCATAGGCAGAGCCGGCAGCATCATTTTTTAGCGATTTGACAAAATACTTTTTTGCTTCAAAATAATTGTAAACCTTTAATGCTTCAAACCCTTTTTCAAGGTTTCCTGCAAATAAATATGCAGGCGTGAGATAAAGAAATAATAAAAAAAATCTTTTTTTCATTCTAACTCCAAGGTTGTATTTCCTATGGGATAACCACCGGCTGTTACTTCTATCATATACTTGCCTTTAACAAATAACTCGCCATCTTTAGGGTGAGCATACATTATTACAGCAGTGTTTTCATTTTGATAGTTGACAGATTTTTTACTTGCCCAATATCCTTTTGATTTGCCAAATGAGAATGTATGCGCCTC
>CAZCJN010000078.1:0-1797 GCA_964498865.1 uncultured Bacteroidia bacterium | reverse complement strand
TTTTCATTTTCTTTTGAAAGAACCGTATTTTTTTCTTTCTCTACCTTCAATTCGGCTTTTACAACTTCCTTTTCAGCCGTAATTTTTTTGTTAACTGTGTTGAGGGAATCTATCTCTTCAACAAAATGTTTCATAATGTCACGCAGTGTATTTGTTTCTTTTCTAAGTTTTGCGATTATGTACGCATTGTCTTTATGTTTCTCTAATTCTTTTTGCAACTGTGCAATCTCTTCTTTTTTCAAATTAATCTCAGACTGTATTTGCTCATTATTAACTGTGAGTGTCTGGTATTGTGCTTGTAATGCAATAAGCTCTTGCTTGGCAATTTCTGCATCTTTCTCTTTATTTTCTTTCGTGACAGTAACAACTTGTAGTTTACCTTTTTCATTCCACCACATCCATGCAATAGAAGCATTAGTCCCTAATAGCAGCAACACCAGCAACAAATAAATTTTATCGTTCTTTCCCTTAGCCTTTGGAGCAGGACTCGTAGCAGTTTCTGTCATAAAAAAATATTTTTCTGGATATGGCCTAAATACCAATATTTGCGAAGGTATTAAAATCATGTTTAACGATTTCCTTTCTTTAATATTCCCACAAGTATGTTATGCCTGTGGAAGAAGTTTATTGAAAAAAGAAAATTGCATTTGTTTGCATTGTTTTTATAATCTGCCAAAGACTGATTTCCATCTAAAGAAAGATAATCCGGTTACAAAACTATTTTGGGGACGAACCAATGTTCAATCAGCCGCATCACTATATGAATTCAACGAAGGTGGAAAAGTACAAAACCTGATACATCACCTAAAATACAAAGGGAAGAAAGAAATAGGTCTTTCTTTAGGTAGATATTACGGTCATTTACTTAAAACCTCTTCCATATTTTCTTGCATAAATGTCATTGTCCCAGTACCACTTCATAAAAAAACACTCAAAAAGAGAGGGTATAACCAAAGTGAGTATTTTGCAAAAGGTATTGGGGAAGCAATGGAAATAGAGATAATAGATAATGTTCTTATAAAAACAGCTACGTCTTCCTCACAAACCAAAAAATCACGTTTTAACAGATGGAGAAACGTGCAAGATATTTTTACTTTGTCAAGCCCTGAAAAACTAAAGGGTAAACATATATTACTGGTTGATGATGTGGTTACTACCGGTTCTACTATCGACGCTTGTACACAGCAACTTCTAAGTATTACTGATGTCAAAGTTAGTGCCGTTACCATTGCTGCAGCCTTAATCCATTAAATCATCGTCATTTTTTCCATCTTTGCAGCTTATTATATAAATCAATGGCCGAATCATTAATAGTTGCTGGTTCAACAAAAGAAGAAAAATATATTTCCTTGCTTCCTCAAATAGAAATGCTTGTTGATGGTGAACCTGATTTTACTGCAAACATTTCGAACATTATCGCTGCTCTTAAATTTGGAATGAATTTTTTTTGGGTAGGCATTTATTTTGTAAAGAAAAATAAAAATAATATAAATGAATTAGTTTTAGGCCCTTTTCAAGGCCCCGTGGCTTGTACACGTATTGCAATGGGGAAAGGCGTTTGTGGCACAGCTTGGAAAGAAAATAAAATCATTATTGTAAACGATGTAGATAAATTTCCGGGGCATATTGCCTGTAGCTCCGATTCTAAATCAGAGATAGTAATTCCGTGCACAAATAAAAATGGAGTATTCGCTATTCTTGATATAGACTCTGATAAATTAGCAGACTTTGATGAAACAGACAAAAAATATCTACACCAGATTGTAAAAATTATTGAGCATATAAACTATGTATAAC
>CAZCJN010000077.1:0-10687 GCA_964498865.1 uncultured Bacteroidia bacterium | reverse complement strand
TTCAGGAATTAAACCATCAAAAAAAGGAAATAAAATTTTGCTTTGATAAGGTTGTGTTTGAATGGGCAACGTTAGGCTAATAGATTTTGCAGAAGTGGAATTTAAATATTGCTCATTGTATTGAAATGTATAGCCATCTTCATTTTCAGCTATAATTCCTGCTAAATTATTTTTGTAATAAACGTTTCCTTTTCTCATAATTCATCATTTGTTACTACACCAACTTTTGCACCAAATAAGGCTAAAACTTGATTTACTTTATCTAATCTTACAGATTCTTTTCCATTCTCCAATTCACGCAAAAAACGCAAACCTACACCAGCTTTTTCAGCTAATTCAGGCTGTGTAAGTTTTAACTGCTTACGCTTTTCTTTCACAAATTCGGCTAATTGAGTACTCATTTTTATACCTTTAAGGGTACAAATTTAATAAGATTAATTGAAATTATACCTTTAAGGGTATAAATATTGTGAATGATATTTGAATTATACCCGAAGGGGATTGTTTTCCGATACAAAAAGCATAGTATTTAGTCTAAGTTTGTGTATATCAGTTGATTATATTGTTGTGTGTTATGAAATAATGTAAAAATGCAATAAATATTGAGAAAGCAATGGGGTATTAAAGGAAAATCAGCTTTCCTCTTTATAATATATTTTATAAAATTTTCTTCCATTCTCATCTATTCCATGTTCTATCAAATCACTATTTCCGTGTATATAGATATGGAAATTCTTATCCAATTTCAATACATTCTTAAACACTCGTGCTTGTTTTTTTACGGCTTGATTTGAAATTTCAAAATTATCCTCAATTTCAATTTCATTTTCAGTTCTATACTCGTTATCAAATTTTCGGAAAGACTTAATTACATTGGTATCTCCAAGTACTTCTTCTTCAAATTCTTTTCTATCAAAATTATCGTGTTTTTTAAAGTAATCTACAGAACGATTTAAAAGTTCAATTTGGTTAGTTTTAGACACTTCAAAATCTTCGGTAAACTGTTTGGTTACAAACTGCTTTGTAATACCTAAAAATTGACTGGTTTGCTGAAATTCATTGTTTAATACCTGTACACCTAAAAAATGGTCTTTCCAGTATTGTGCTTCACTCCCTTTATTGGTATTATCTACTATTGAAACAATGTAACCCTCTTCACTATTGGTATTAAAAATTAAACATCCTTTGTCTAATTTATTGATGTTTATTCCTTTTCGGTTCTCAATTTCAAAGCTATTCGTAATTTGCTCTACTTCTAGAAAAGTCTCTTTATTTTCAGACTTAAATATTCCAATAGCCTCTACTGATTTGCTTTCTAAAGTAACATTTTGAAAGTGAACAACATAAAATTCTCCAACTTTTATATTAGGGTGTGTACTTTGATTATAAAGATGTTTAGCAAGGTTTACAGATTGTTTTTGTATGCTATTAGGTTCATTAAAAGCATCTGTAACATAAGTATATACTTCGTTTAATGACAAGTTAGTTTCGTGGTAAAATTTATAATATTCCTCCGATTTAAAAGAAGATAAAAAATAGCTTGAAAGCAAAGTATTTAACTCACTATCAATTACTATTTCCTTTTTTGAGAATACACAATTTTCATCTGCAAGTTTATTTCCAACTAAATGCAGACAAATGGTTTTAATATCAGCTTCTACAAACCTTATTTTCATTCCAAACTTACTTTATTTTTATACTCCAAAAAATTATTATACACAATAGATTTCTGTTTATCCATCTCTGACAATAATTTAAACTTTAAAATCTTTTTTGTTCTTACATCAATAGTTTTTAATGGAGTTATAGTAGAAATAAGTAATTCAAACTCCGCACTTCCATTTTTAGTTACAAAATCGGGGAAACCAAAATTTGCAGTAAATTTCCCTTTTTCTCCTTTATAACTATACTCAAATGAGGCATCAATACTCCACAATAGTAAATGTTTATGAAATTTTTTGTCCTTAATAAAAACTTTCTTGTCTAAAGATTTACCTGATAAAAGTATTTTTTGGAGTTCTTCCATCCATTTTATTTCTTCTGGTAGTTCTGTGTTTTCAGGTTTAATATATATATCTTTAATATCTTCGTGTTTAAAGTATTCACTTTCTAAATGGTTTGTTAATCTAAAGAAAAATGTAAACCTTTCTTCGTTGGTAAAGTCTCTAAAAAATATTTTCCTTAACTGCTCTTTTGGGGCAATTACTCCTCGTTTTTTATACTCTGCAATTTGTTTTTTAATAATATGCTCTGCAAGTTCTTTGGTTTCAGGTGCAGTATGAGAAATTACAACCCTGCCTTTTCCGTTAATATCATTTATAAATTCAATAGTTCCGTCAAATTTGTTGCTTTGCTCATACCAAACTTTATTTATATCATTTCTATTTATTGTAAAATCCGTTTTTAAATGATTTGGATTATTTTCAACTGTAGAGAACCGAATGGCTTGTTCTAATGTGCAAGTTGGCAAGTGCTTTATAATAAAATCAGTTACATCAACATTCAATATTTCAGGTATCAAAATTTTTGTGTCTTTTGCCCAAATAATATCGCTTGAACTCTTTTTGGGGTTATCTTCTCTCGTAGAAAATGCTTCTCTTATTTTGTCAAATTCTTTAGGAGAAAGCATTAAGGTTTGTAATAAAGGAACTGTATAATCTCTATCTTTACTTAAAGTAAAAATGCCTCTCTCTTTTAAAATATTACAAAGTTCAGGTTCGGTAATGTATTTTTGATTAGCAAAGCCTCTTAATTGCTCTCCATAAGGCAATATTTTTTGTATGTCTTTATGTTCTGTATTCATTCTAAAAAACGCTTGAGGGGTCTAAAAAATTGATTACACTAACATTTTTAGTAAACTCACTTGACTGAAATTTTTGCTTTGCTAATGTTACAGTTTGTTTGTGTTCTAATTCATTATAATCTGCAAATGCTATAATTACTTTTCCTACAAGTTCTGTCCCTATATCTTTTGCCAAACCCATCAAACGCATTAAGTCGCCTTCTTCAAAATTTTCAAAAGTGGCAAGTAGCAAATACGTTTCTTTAGAATTATTCTTATTGCTTAATTTTATAGGTATTATAGATGAATTTAAGTATTCAACTGGTAGTCTTTTTCCTACATTTATTCTTTCTAAAGGGTTTATGTTCTGCCCTGTATTAGGGTAGTAAAAAGAACTTTCAAAATCATTCTCTTTTGTCTTTACAAATTTCATTACTTCAAGGATAAAAGCTACTCGTTTATTATCCATTATGTAGATAGATTTATTTACGCTTGTATCTTCAATACGAGAATTGGCAACAAATTTTATTAAATCATCTTCACTATCAGCTTTATTGTTTAGCCAAAATAAAACACCAACATCATTTAAGGTTGAATAACTAAAGCCTGTTAAAGTTTCATCTTTAACATTTGAAACATCGTAACACTCCATAGTTGTAATAATATCTTCCATAAAGTTTTTAAACTTTACTGTTGGACTATTAGGATATTTACTTGTTTCAAATTTTGAAGAAATTAAAACATTGTTTAATTGCCCTGAAACAAGAGGATTTAGGTATGAATATAAAAAATCAATTCCGTGTGTTTCTTTTGGGTTTCCTTTTTTGTTTAAATGCTTTTCTCCATTCATACAGTCTAAAACGACACCTTTTGCCATATCGTGCCAGCCTATAACAGAAAAAAACTTTCTACGACATTTTCGCCATACTCACCAATTTTTTTAGACCATTCGCCCATAATTACAACTCGGTTTTATTTTTTACTAATCCAATCCTCCTCTCTAAACTCTCTTTTACCAACTCCGCTATCAACAATATAAATGCTGCCTTATTATCTATTCTTGAATTTTCCAAAGCATTATAATACTTCATTCTGCTTTCAGTATCACCTTTGATGTTTGCAATAGGAAAACCATTTTGAAGTAAAATTAAATTCATAACTAACCGTGAAGCTCTGCCGTTTCCATCAATAAAAGGATGTATGGTAACTAATCGTTCGTGCATTTCGGCACTTAATACAACTGGATGCAGACTATTCTTGTTTTCTTCATAAAACAAAAAATAATCCTCCATCAATTTTTGAACTAAATAGGGTTGTGGTGGTGTGTGGGTACTTCCACTTATTAGGACTGGTACTTTTCTATAATTCCCAGCATTTTCTTTGTCAATGCTTTTTAAAATGATTGAATGAATTTGTAATAAATTTCGTTCATTCAATGGCTCTTTATTTTGTACTAAATCAACAATAAAATCTATTGCCTCTTTATGATTTATAGCTTCTAAATGTTCTTTTAAAGGCTTTCCGCTAATAGTTAAACCCTTTTCAATAACTAACTGGGTTTCTTGTAGGGTAAGGGTGTTTCCCTCAATTCTGTTACTTTCGTAGGTGTATTCAATGGCTAATGCTTCTTGAATTTTTGCATTATCCAAGTTTCGGTATTGGTCAAATTCCGTTTTTAAAACATCAATTTCCTGTAAAAATTTTTCTAAAGCCATTTCCACAAATATAATTTATTCTTCTAGTAAATTTTAGAATTTTATAAATCAGTTATTACATTTCACTTCCCCACACAGAACTTCCCGAATATGGTGCCCAGTATATCTTTGTCGATATCGATATCTCCGGTTATTTCACCGATATGGCGCAGGGCAATTTTTATGTCTTGTGTGAGCAAATCTGTGGGTATATTATGCCGCATCATTTCCTGTACATTGTCTATGGCAGCCTCTGCTTTCAGTAATGCATCATAGTGCCGTTGGTTAGTCAGCAGTACTGAATTTTCGTTTTTGTTTTTTAGTGCAATGCCAGCAACCAGTTTATGCTTTAATTCGGCTATCCCTGCTTTGTTTTTCGCTGAAAGTGCAAGAAATTCAGGGTGTTTCTCGAGTATCCCTTGCAGTGCAGTTTCCGAAATCTTATCTGCTTTATTTCCTATGGCAATAAGCTCTTTATCTGCTCCGGCTCTTTCACGAAAGGCTGCTAAAAAATCAGCTTCATTTTCAAACTCCAAATCAAATAAATACAGGATGATATCCGCTTTTTCTATTGCCGCATTACTTCGTTCTATACCAATTTTTTCAATCTCATCGTTGGCTTCTCTAAGCCCTGCTGTATCTATAAACCTAAACAGATAGCCGTCTATCGTCAGTGTTTCTTCTATGGTATCGCGAGTGGTACCGGCAATGCTGCTTACGATGGCGCGCTCTTCTTCCAGCAGCGCATTCAGCAAGGTAGATTTTCCTGCATTAGGCTTACCTACAATTGCCACAGGAATTCCGCTTTTTATGGCATTACCCAACTTAAAAGAAGCTGCCAGTGTGGCTATTTCGGTGCGTATATCTTGCAGTAGTTGTATAAATTTACTCCTGTCGGCAAACTCCACATCTTCTTCACTAAAATCTAGCTCCAGTTCGAGCAGTGCCGTAAATTCTATCAATGCCGTTCGCAAGGTTTTCAATTTCTGTGATATACCTCCCCGCATCTGTTGCATGGCTATCTTATGTCCGGCTTGCGAATCTGACGCTATCAAATCGGCTACAGCCTCCGCTTGCGACAAGTCAAACCGACCATTCATAAAAGCGCGTTGGGTAAATTCGCCGGGTGTTGCCAGGCGCACACCTTTAGCCAAAAACAACGTGATAATTTTATTGACAATATATGGCGAACCATGGCAGGATATCTCGACAACATCTTCTTTGGTATAAGAATGTGGGGATTTAAAAACTGCGGCTACTATTTCGTCTACCTCTTCCTGCCCATCCATCAGCTTACCAAAATGCAGGGTGTGGCTTGCTTGTTGCTGTAAATCTTTACCCTTAAACAATTCATTTGTGGTTCGAATGGCATGCTCTCCCGATAGACGAATGACAGCAATAGCTCCCATGCCTGCCGGAGTAGAAAGTGCAATTATTGTATCAGAAAAAGCAGGATGCATCACCTTTGGGTAAAATTCATAATTTTTGATTAAAAAATTGAGAAATTATATAAAATATGGGACAAAAAGCTCAAAAAATATTTTTGTTTCTGTATTTTCGTACTCAAACCTGTTATTTATTTTAAAATTAGACAATGAAGAATCTAAAAATTGCATTGCTTGGAGTATTGTTTTTCTCAATGACGAATTTAATCTCAGCGGGAGAAAACAAATCTAACACCAAAAGCACCTCAGGAACATTAAAAACATCTCAGCGCATAGCCGCAGATAAATTTCTGAAAGACTGGTCTCTTACCCTCCATGGAGGAACTACTTCACCATTTACAGATATCAGAAGTTATGACTGGGTGCGTCAGACAAAGAAACCCAGTGAGCTGCAATGGGGTGCCGGTATCAGTCTGACAAAGATGTGCGGTCCTGTTTTTGGCGTGCAACTAGATTATACTTTAGGAAAATTATTGGGCAGAACGGTTTCGCGTGGTGGATTTGCAGAAGACAGATTATACTGGAAACAGTTAGGATTCAACCAGGAAGTATATTTTAAAGCACCGCTTTTCCATCAAGCTACAGTAAATGTTTATGTCAACTGGAGTAATATGTTTTTTGCCATCAACAGATGGATAAAATCAAACAAAACGCAAAAACCATGGAAAGAAAGACGCGTTTCTATATATTCTAAACTTGGGGTAGGACTTATTCGTACTGAGTCTAAAATTTATAATACCAAAGATGATAAATTATATTCTCCATCACAATATCTGAAAGGGTATACCAACAAATTTACAGAGGTTGTGTTTCCTTTGGCAATGGGTATGAAAATTAAATGTAATAAATCCTTTGATATTGGTATAGAAGGTAACTTCGTATTTACCAATACGGATAAACTGGATGCCTATTCCGCACATTCTGATGCAGTATTAGCTTCCAATCCTAACGGTTCTACCTTGAAAAAAATGAACAGAGATGCTTATGCATATTTGAATGTAGGTGTTACTTATAAATTCGGACGTATCGGAGCTCAAAAAGAACATAACGAATGGGTAAATCCATTAGAGGCCTATATGAGTATTATTGACAGCAAAATTAAAGACCCATTTGTAGTGAAAGATAAAGACGGTGATGGTATTTTAGATGAACTGGATCAAGAACCGGATACTCCGGAAGGGGCAAAAGTAGACTCACATGGGAAAACATTGGACAGTGATGGTGATGGTATCCCTGACCATTTAGATAAAGAGCCATTTTCTACACCGATGTTGCCTATTGTAGACGGAGTAAATCAACACCCTAAAGATTCCATCATTCCTCAAGACATTAAACAACTTATCAATAATGAAATAAAAAGTGGTAATACTACAGCAGGATGGGCACTTTCTATCATATTTTTTGATTTAGACAAATATAATATTAAAGCATCAGAAGTTCCGGAATTATACAAAGTGGCAACAGTAATGCAAAAATACCCCGATTTAAAGGTCTATGTTAAAGGCTATACTGACACGAGAAACACGGAAGCATATAACGAAAAACTGTCAGAAAACAGAGTGAATTCTGCTGTTGATTTTCTGGTAAAAAAATTCAATATTTCCAGAGACAGATTCCTGCCTTCACATTTCGGCGAAACAGATAATATTATTCCTAACGCCACAGGTGAGCCGGAACATCATGTAAACAGACGGGTAGAATTTACACCGGCGAATTATTAAATACTTGTGAGATAACATAATTTAAGGGGCAACCGAATGAGTTGCCCTTTTTTTATATCCATTTCTGACTTTTGTTTACTACATTTGTAACCTTTATGACTAAATCCATGAGAAGATTTTATACACTTTCAGTCTTTTTATTATTATTGTTTTCTGCCAATGCTCAGAGTATAAGTAGTTTAATGGGAATGCTTAATTCTTCAGGATCTTCTGTAACTGCTGCAAGTGGCTCAGCTCAAAAAGCAATATCTCAGCTAGCCACAAGCGGAGCTAGCGGCGCGGCAGCATCTCAATTGCAGATGCTTGGACTGGATCCTAATATTATTCAAAAATATATCCTAAAGAATGAGCAGGCTAAGAATAACTCAAATAACCAAGCCAGTGGGGACGCCAGTGCTATTCCAAACCCAATTGAAGACATATTAGGTATTTTAATGTCTATTAAAACACAGCAAAACGATATGTCAACAGTCCTAGCAAAACTAGGCATACAAGACAGTACTCCTGCTGCAAATGTATCACCTAACGATATTTATGGACATGATTTTTTCGGCAATCAAAAGCTGGCCACATTTGTTAAATCCACAGATGCAAGAGCAGCTGATTCTTATATATTAGATTCAGGTGACGAGTTAAATATCGCAGTTTGGGGTTATGCAGATTACAACAACAAGTTTAAGGTTAACGATGATGGTTATATCCAAATCCCTGAGTTTGGAAGAATTTATGTTCGTGGTTTGACATTTGGAGCGGTAAAAGCACTTATCGGCAAACGATTGGCAACATTCATTGACTCTAAAAATACGAAATACGAAATATCTTTAATTTATTCCCGTACGATAGATGTAAATATTGTCGGCGAAGTTAAATCACCCGGCACCTATCAGATACCCGCTATTAATTCAGTTTACAATGCTATCAATGCCGCAAATGGGATAACTGATATAGGAAGTGTCCGCGATATACAAATCAGAAGAAACGGAAAAGTGGTTAAGACATTTGATGTATATGAGTTCTTATTTAATCCGCTTAGTGATAATAATTTTTACTTACAAAAAGGGGATTTTATTTTCGTTGGAACTCAAGAAAAATTAGTGAAAATAGGAGGGGCTGTGCGCCGGCCGGCTAAATATGAATTGAAGAAAAATGAGGGACTCAAAAACTTAGTCAAATTTGCAGGTGGTTTTGCTCCGGATGCAAACACCAAGAGTCTTCAGATTATTCGCAATAATGGCAAAACCCAGCAAATTATAGATGTAAATTATGATTTACTGGTTTCTTCCGGTTCTGATTATGTCCTTAATGACGGTGATATAGTGAATGTTTTAGCGGTAACCGGAGACCCCGAAAATTTTGTAAGAATAGCCGGTCAAATTAAGTATCCGGGTAAATACGAGCTTAAAGATGGCTATAGAATTTCAGACATTATTATTGCCGGTGGCGGAATTACATCTGATGCTTATTTAGACAGAGCCTACATCAAGAGAAAACTTCCTGATAATACCTATGTCAATCAAAAATTTTCCTTAAAAGATATCATTCTAAATCCATCAGGTTCTGAAAATCTGTTACTTCAAAAAGGAGACGAAATAAAAATCTTTTCTAAAGATGATTTCTTGGAAAAATTTAAAGTATCAATTGCCGGTTCTGTAATTAATCCTATTACAATGGACTATACAAGAGGCATGACATTAAATGATCTTTTATTTTATGCAGGTGGATTAAAAATGGAAGCGGCAAATTCTAAAATTGAGATTTCCAGAAATGTAGTTTCTGATACTTTAAAAAACGAATTTTCGCCTCAACGCATCACCGTATTATCTGCCTCAATTAATGACAAACTGGAAATAGATGAAAAAAGTAAATCTTTCTTGTTAGAGCCCTTTGATCAAATTTTTGTACGCAAAACTCCGGGATTTAACTCTCAGGAAAGTCTTGTAATTAATGGTGAAGTAATGTATCCGGGCATTTATCCAATTTTAGATAAAAATGAAAAAGTGTTGGATCTGATTAAACGCACCGGAGGATTAACTCCTTATGCCTACCTAAATGGTGCTACTTTAGTACGTCTTGATAATAATCAACAAGAAATCATTTTTGAATTAAAAAATGCATTCAAAGACAGCACCTCTCGTGCCAATCTTGTGTTAAAAAACGGAGATGTCATTAATATTCCAACCGTCAACCAACAAGTAAGCATTAAAGGAAATGGTATTCGTTATCCTGATTTAGATTCCAACCAAACCATAAGCGGTAAATTTGTGCCGGGCAAAAGTGCCAGATGGTACATAAAAAATTATGCCGGGGGCTTTAAAAAAGGAGCAAATAAACGCTCTACTTATGTGATGTATCCAAATAAAAAGATGGACTATACTCGTTTTGCTATGGGTATAAAAAATTATCCTACAGTGGACTATGAAGGTGCAGTAATAAACGTGGACATGAAAGTGAAAAAACCAAAACCACCAAAAGGTCCGGAGTCTAATATAAATTGGAATATATTGTTACCAAGTATCATTGCCGGAGTAACGTCCTTAGGCACAACACTTACACTCATTTTCGTACTTAAAAACTAAGTAGATGCAGGAGGAATATTTTTATGAAGAGGACATAAGGCTGGTTGATATACTTGAGTCTTTTGGTAATTATTTTCGATATCTGTTCAAGAAATGGTATATTTTCTTACCCGGTGTAATTGGATTGACTCTATGCGGGTACTTCTTTGCCACATTATCAGCACCCAAATTTACTGCAAATGCCAGCTTTAATGCCATTGACTCCAGGATAAGCTCTATGGGGGGCTTAATGTCTATGATGGGGATATCATTTTCCGGAGGAACATCCAATGATGTATTAACCGGGATCTTTTCTTCTCGTAATATTTTCTATAATTCCTTATTGCATGATATGATTACAAATGAGGGTACCCGAGAGAAAATAGGAAATGTATATATGCATACGCTAAAGTATGATGAAGGTTTTGCAGAAGATCCCAATCTTAAAGGTTTTAAATTTAAAGCTAACGAGATAAGCGAGATGACTAAA
>CAZCJN010000076.1:0-10913 GCA_964498865.1 uncultured Bacteroidia bacterium | reverse complement strand
GGGACCTGACGACACTAGAACAACATTAAATTAACCCTGACACAGTTTAATGAACAGACCCTAATTACGGATCGGATACTAAATATGCTCAAATAACAGGGAGTGACGTTTATCCTGAAATTATTTGCGGGCGTATTTCTGCTACACAATTATCGCATGTTACTTCTCAAGTGACCAAATTCATTATGTACGAAAAAACACCGGGTCGTTTAGATGTAAACAATTTTGTTAAAGGGGCAACTATCTCTATGTACTTAGGGCCCGATAATTCAACACAGGTATACAAAATGATGCGTGATATTGAAACCACGCTCACACCTGCCGGTTATAAATTTACAGAAATGTTTGAAAATAACCTGGGTGATTTATCCCCCACAAAAGCAAACATTACCAATACAGTGAATCAAGGCATCGGTTTTATGTCTTGGATATCTCACGGAGCGCCATCCGGATTACAAAGTTTTCCTTTTGGCAATACAGATGTGGCGGCTTTAAAGAATACTAAAATGTGGCCTATGATATGGAATTGTTCCTGCCAAACAGGGAACTTTACAGGCTCCACTTGCTTTTCAGAAACATGGTTGCGTGGCGTAAGCGGTACCGATCCGGTGGGAGCTATCGGTTGTGCCATGTCTACCCGCGATATGCCGATGGGGCCGTCGGAAAAATATGGTAATGCTGCTGCAAAATTTCTGATAGATAAAACAAGGAAAAGCCAAACCTATGGCGCTGTCACTTACGATACGTACTTGAAAGTGGCTGTTCAAGACTATAACATGAAAATAGAATTTAATTGCATGAATATTTTTGGTGACCCTTCTTTATTGTTAAGAACGATGGCTCCTAAACCATTGGTTGTAACGCATCACACTACCGATGCACCCGGAACCACCAGTATGGTTGTTTCATCTGCGGTGGAAGGCGCTTATGTGGCTTTAACCTTAAATGGTAAGATCATTGGAACGGGATACATTACAGGTGGTACAGCCACTATTAATTTCCCTGCCGTAGCCAACAATGACCAGATATCGGTAACCGGTACAGCATTCAATTATGAACCTTATTTTGGAAAAGATGTTATTGGTATTGCTAACTCTGTTTCCGATGCCATTGCTAACATTGCGTCTTTCCAAACCTATCCTAACCCTGCTTCAGAAGTGTTAAACCTGTCCTTCTATGTATTGAATAAAGCAGATTATAATGTGCAAATAAAAAACGCATTGGGTCAGTCGGTTTATCAGGAAAAGCAATCGGAATTTGTAGGAAACTATAATAAGTCAATTGATATTACATCGTATAAAAAAGGCATTTATTTTATTTCCATTTCGAGCCAGGGTCAGGAAATGATCCGTAAGGTAGTTGTTTATTAGTTTTTAGTAGTAGTTAAGTTGTTTTAGCGCAGCATGAGTTTAATAAACATGCTGCGCTTTTTTTTAGCCGTACATTTATGTTTACTTTTATTTAAAATAATAGCAAAAATGAAAACATTCTTTTCAATTATCAGTACATATGCGATGGTGCTATTTTTTACATCGTGCACTCAGCCGGCTGCAAAAAATAATACAGAGTTAAAAGAGGAATTAAAAAAGGTTGAAAATGCTTTTTCTGATTCATCTTTTAAAAAGGGATTTTATCATGCCCTGCTGGATTTTGCTGCGGATGATATAGCGATGTTTCAAACAGGAGATACCGTTATTAAAGGATGGGAGTATATAAAAACTAAAGTTGATAAATTTCCTGTCGGAACTAAACCTCCGTTTATACTTACCTGGGAGCCGGAAAAAATAGAAGTAGCAGCTTCGGGTGATCTGGGATATACTTACGGCTGGTACGTCATTACCAACACAGATAGTGCAGGCAACAAGCACACCTCCAAAGGGCTGTATAACTCGTTCTGGAGAAAAGTAAATGGTACATGGAAATTAGTGCTTGATTAATTTACAATCAGGACCCAAGAAATAATTTAAAGGTACTTTCTTTCTTACGGTCGCTTTGCATTTCAAGGCTCCGTCTAACTTCCTTATAGTATTATATTTACATACTTAATAAAATCGGCATGCAAACAGCGATAGTCATTATTATTATAGGCTTATTTATATTTTGGGGACATTACTTAAATGGTGTGTTTGACAGGAAGAGCATTCCGGATGTATTAGGACTCATGTTCATTGGTATTCTGCTCGGACCTATCTTTCATTTAGTTGATCCGGCTTCTTTTGGAAAATTTGGCCCTCTGTTCAGTAATTTAGTATTGATATTCATCTTGTTTGAAAGTGGTACAGATTTAAAAATAGCAGAAATTAAAGAGTCTTTTAAAGAGTCTGCCGGCGTTACAGTCATTGGTTTTTTAACTACCTGGGTGGTTATTTCTGTTCTTTGCAAGATCATATTTCAGCTTCCTGTTCTAACTTGTTTGTTTATTGGTGCAACCTTAGGTGGTACTTCTTCGGCGGTAGTAGCAGGGCTTGTGAAAAAAATTGCCATTCATCCTAAAACATCTGCCACCTTAATAATTGAATCGGCAGAAACCGATGTGTTTACACTTGCCATACCGTTGAGCATCATTACATTTATGACTACCGGTCAGTTGGCAACAAATGTGATCATCTCTCAATTTATTTCATCGTTGGTGTTGGCATTATTGATTGGCGTTGGCGGAGCTTTTCTTTGGTCATTTCTTATAAATAAGTTCCCTAATTTTAAGACCACTAAATTTTCAACCCCTGCCTTTTTATTTATCTTGTATGGAATGGCTGAGTATTTGAATTTTAGCGGCCCCTTAACTGCCTTGTCTTTCGGCATATCTATAGGTAATCTTAAATACCTGGAACCTAAAATTATTGAACCTATAGTTCCTAATCAACGAATTGTGTTGCCGGATAGTGAAAAAGATTTTTTCGGACAAATTGTATTTTTATTAAGGACTTTCTTTTTTGTATTCATTGGCTTAAATATCCAGGTGAACAGAATCGATTGGCTTATATGGGGCGCTGTTATTACGTTCATTTTATTCTTGATAAGGATACTTGTCGTTAAGCTTGTTGTTTCAAAGCAGGCTCCTGTAGTAGATAAGGCCATTATCTCCGTTATGATACCTAAAGGATTGGGAGCTGCTGTTATTGCTACATTGCCTTTGCAGCAAGGTTTGCCTTTTGGAGATATTATTCAGGCTGTTTGCTTTTCTGTTATTCTGTTTAGTACATTGTTTTGTGTTGGTTTATTCTTTCTCATTAATACAGGAATTGTTATGCCATTCTACTCATTTGTTTTTAAACAGAAAGACACTACTCAGCTTTAAAAGGATACAATGAAATATTACATCATAGCAGGGGAGGCCTCAGGAGATTTACATGCTTCTAATTTAATTCGTGAACTTTCTAAGCTGGATGCACAGGCGTCTTTTCGTTGTTGGGGTGGGGATTTGATGAAAGCCCAAGGGGGAGAACTGGTAGAGCATTACAAGAACCTTGCTTTTATGGGATTCACAGAGGTCATCATGAACCTGCGTACCATCCTTAAGAAAATGGAATTTTGTAAAAAAGATATTTTATCCAACAGACCCGATGTGCTTATTTTAGTTGATTACCCGGGCTTTAATCTTCGCATAGCGGAGTTTGCTAAAAAGAAGGGGGTAAAAGTATTCTATTACATATCTCCTCAAGTATGGGCATGGAAACAATCACGGGTTCATCACATTAAAAAATATGTAGACAGAATGTTTGTGATACTGCCTTTTGAAAAAGAGTTCTACAAGAAGTTCAATTATGAAGTAGATTTTGTAGGGCATCCGTTATTAGACGCTATTGAGGATAGAAAACAATCAACCCTTTCTTTTTCAGAGTTTGCGAGGGAGAACGTATTGTCTGAAAAACCCATTGTAGCTGTATTGCCCGGTAGCCGCAAGCAGGAGATAGAACAAATGTTGCCTGTTATGGCTAAGATGGCAAATCATTTTCCTGAATTTCAATTGGTAGTGGCCGGGGTAAGCACACAACATAGAGATTTTTATTCTTCCTGCCTTGGATCCAATAAGTTGAATCTATTGTTTGGAAAGACTTACGATCTGCTCTTGCATTCTGCTGCGGCTATTGTTACATCGGGTACTGCTACGTTAGAAACCGCATTGTTTGGAGTGCCGGAAGTGGTGTGTTATAAGGGAGGAGCTGTTTCTTTCATGATTGCCAAACGATTGGTGAAAGTCGACTACATTTCGCTGGTCAACCTTATCATGGAAAAGGAAGTTGTAAAGGAATTGATACAAAATGAATTTAATGAAAAGGCATTAGCAGAAGAATTAAGCAAGATACTTAAGGATAGTGGCTATAAAAGTAAAATGAAATCAGAGCTTAGTATGCTAAAACAAAAATTGGGCGGAGCAGGTGCTTCTAAGCAAGTCGCACAGCTAATGATGACATACCTTAAAAATTAGAATTCCAATATCCAAACAGATATTTTCTCTGCTAATTTTGGATTAAAACGGTTGATAACGGCCATTGTTAACCAAAAAGGAATCATACTTACGATGAACATTAAAGTAAATGTTCCGGCTGTAATGAAAAAAAGCCATATGAAAAATCCTAAAACTTGGGTTGTTGTAACTAATTCCATATAAATATTATTTTATCGCTTTTGTAAAGGTATAAATTTTTATTTCATTTAATATTAGATAGCATCAAAGACAAACAAGAGGGCAATGATGGCTGCTGCAAACCAGAGCACCCCTCCTAATCCTATGATGAGAAAGCCCCATCCGAAAGCACCCAGTAAGCAAAGTACTAATGTTACCCAAAACCATTTGTTTACTGCATTGTTGTTCTTCATATAAACACCAAGCGGAGGTAAAATAATGGCTAAAATGATCAGGAGGATCAACATCCCATCCGAAGAGAACAAAGAATGGCTGCTGATTGTTTTGTTAAGGATGTTTTTATGAGAGGGAGAGGAAACGTTGGGTTTAGTTTCTTTTACTTCAACAACATTCGTTGTACTCGTTACTTTTTTTAGTCGAGGTGTTATTTCTTTTTTAGGTGCAGCCGGTGCATGCTGATTGGCAGATGCTGTAACCGGAGTTTCTACCGCCTTCTCGGTTGTTTTGTTTTTAGTTGAAAAAAGTATAGGTTTTACTTTAGTAACTGCTAATTCTTCCGGCTGGTTAGAAATAATATGTTTGGTACGAGGAAAGTTGTAATATTTCCTTTTTGAGAAGATGTCTTTTTGTTGAGTAGCACAAGATGATAAGAAGATGAAAGCGATAAGTAACGAGAAGGATAATAACTTTTTCATGTTGTTTTATTAATAAGGCGCAATATTACAAATTATATTAAACCTGCTCCCAGTACAATGGCCAGTGTTATTAACAATACATGCGTTAATACCTGCACGAGTTTAATAGTCGTTTTCTTTAAAAGCTTATTGCCGATAAATGCTCCCGCAATGGCACAAACTGATGCAAATGCTATGTAGTTTACATTGCTGAATATATCCAATTTGAAAAAGAGGGTGAGGTACATGCTGATCCGCGTAACATCTATTATGCAGGCAATCGCTGTTCCGGTAGCAATAAATTCTTCTTTGCTTAATTTGTATTGAATCAGAAAAGCACTTCTTAATGCGCCTTGGTGTCCGGATAGTCCGCCAAAGAAACCGCTTAACAGTCCGCCTGCAAAAAGATTATTGACAGCAAACCCTTGCTTCGAAAACCTGGGAAGAAATTCGATGATGGAGAAACTAATGATTAGAATTCCGATTACTAATTTTAAAGGTGTTATAAGGAATTCTCTTTCGTTGAGGTAATAGACATACATGGGATTAGCGGCAGAAAAATAAACAAGTAAATAAGCTCCAATAAAAGCGCCAATAACAGCAGAGATTCCAAACTTGAAGAGTATAGTTTTTTTAATGTGTTTTCTGGTGAGGCCTAGTTTGAATATGTTATTGATAAAGTGGACGATAGAAGTTTGAGCTACAGCAATTTCTGCAGGAAAGAAAATAGCAAATACGGGAGTCAAAATGGTACCCAGTCCAAACCCCGAAAAAAAGGTGAGTATGGATGCCAAAAACGCGGTTATACCTATTACGAAAAAATCCATCGGTTTATTTATTATTGCTAAAGTACAGTAAATTGTATTTATTTTTGATCCAACATCACCCATGCTTAAACACTTATCCATACAAAACTATGCGCTCATAGAAAAAGTTGAAATCGACTTTTCAAATGGGTTAAGCATTATTACAGGTGAAACAGGTGCCGGTAAATCCATTCTTTTAGGCGCCCTTTCTTTAATTGCAGGAGAAAGAGCTGATGCTTCCACGCTACAAGATAAAACCAGCAAATGCGTGGTGGAAGGAACCTTTGATATACATAAGTATTCCTTAAAACCCTTCTTTGTAAATCATGATCTGGATTATGCGGACCAAACCGTTATACGCAGGGAAATTTCTCCGGAAGGTAAATCACGTGCTTTTATCAATGATACTCCCGTAACGCTTGCTCAGTTAAGAGAGCTTTCTTATTCATTAATAGATATTCATTCGCAGCATGAAACCCTAACGCTCAACGAAACGGCCTACCAATTATCTGTTATCGATGCTTTTGCTTTAAAATCCGGTTCAGGAAAAACGGCATTAGAAGAATATAAGAGCTTATATAAAAAGTATAAATATGCCGAAGGTTTACTGGCAGATCTCCAGGAAAAAGAAAGGAAGTCGAAATTAGATATTGATTACTGGCAATTTCAATTTGATGAATTACATAGGTTGAATTTAAAAGCACAGGAGCAGGAAAAGGCAGAAGAAGAGCTTAAGCTATTAGAGAATGCCGAAGAAATAAAAAGTGTCCTGAATAAAGTAGCCACTACCTTAAATGGCAGTGAAAATGCTATGGGTAATACAGGAGTGCTTCCCATGGTTAGTGATTCTAAAGCTCAGCTCAATTTTATATCCAGGCTGAATGCGGAGTACAATGAGCTTCTTTCCAGGTTAAGCAGTGTTTATATTGAGCTAAAAGACATTGCAAACGAAATAGAAAACTTATCGGAAAAGGTCGCCTTTAATCCTACACGTGCCCAGGAACTTACAGAACGATTAGATGCTATTTATGGTTTACAGGAAAAACACCGGTTAGATTCAGTTGAACAACTTATAGCAGAAAAAGAAAATATAGAAAGAAGGTTAAAAGAAAATTCATCGCTGGAAATGGAGATCAGCAATCTTCAGAAAGAAGTAGCACAGATGCAGACCAAACTCTTTGGAGTATCTAAAAAAATATCTGCAGACCGCATTAAATCCATACCTAAGATGCAAAAGGAAGTAAGTACCCTTCTCTCGTCTTTAGCTATGCCTAATGCTCAATTTAGAATAGAGCATATCTTGTTAGAGACATTGACCGAGCAGGGGATTGACAAAGTGAAATTTCTATTCTCAGCAAATAAGGGCAGCGATATGAAAGACATCTATAAAGTTGCATCGGGCGGAGAACTTTCGCGTTTAATGCTTTGCATAAAATCCATAATGGCACAAAGTACCTTGTTACCCACTATTGTTTTTGATGAGATAGATACAGGAGTGAGTGGGGGAGTTGCCGATAAAATGGGAGAGATGATCTTGGATATGGGCCATTTCATGCAGGTGATCACCATTACACATCTTCCTCAAATTGCCAGCAAGGGTACTTCTCATTTTACAGTTTATAAAGAAGAAAGAGCCGGAAAGACGTTTACTCAAATACGCAGCCTGTCTAAAGAAGAAAGAATTACAGAAGTGGCTAAGATGTTAAGTGCCGGAAAACCTACCGAAGTTTCTATTAAAAATGCTAAGGAACTGTTGAATCATTAAATAAAAAGGGTAAGCTTGCTGCAGCGCACCGCTCAACCGTATTATCTTTGCTTCCTTCCGGACCTGGAGCGTTCAACAGGAGCTGGTCGTACAGGGCTTACCCGCGGCGAAGATAATTATAAAGTTGAAAGTAGAAGGAAGGATATTAAGTCAATAGCGATATTAGTTTTCAGTATTAGACAATTGACCTCCTCCCAAAAAAGTAGACAGATGTAAAGTAGAGTTTTTCGGTGATTTTAATAAATTAACAACGACAAAAATCACCATAATGAAAAAATCAAAATTTACCGAAGCACAGATTGTATTTGCGCTCAAACAATCAGAGAGCGGCATTTCTGTCGAAGAAGTATGTCGAAAAATGGGCATCAGCGATGCCACATTTTACAACTGGAAGAAAAAGTATGCAGGACTGGGCGTTCCGGAGTTAAGACGTTTAAAACAGCTGGAAGAAGAAAATTCACAGCTAAAGCAGCTGGTTGCAGATATGAGTTTGGATAAGCAAATGCTGCAGGATGTTCTCAAAAAAAAGTATTAAGGCCAGTCCAGATGAGGAGGCTGGCCAAAACCCTGATTGATGATTACCAAGCCCCAGTATGCAAGGTCTGTTCAGTCCTCATGTTAAGCAGATCCGTATGGTACTACAAAAGCAACAAAAGAAGAGATGACACCATGTTAAAAAAGAGGATCCATGAAATTGCCTCTGTTCGAGTCCGCTACGGCTGTGAGCGCATTTTTACGCTTCTAAGAAGAGAAGGATGGAAGGATAATCATAAACGCGTACATCGCCTTTACAAGGAAGAAGGATTGAATTTAAGAAGTAAACGTCCCAGAAGAAGCAAAACAGCAGCACATCGCCTTGATAGAATTAAGTTCACAGAAAAGGATCTTCCGGTGGATGAAGAAAAAAGGAGCTTATATGAAATGGGCAAAATCATGTTTTTAAATAATGGGTATGTTGAAATTGGGATGGATCATTTTGCCTTAAAAAACGATTCGTTATATAAAGCAGTTGAAGAAGGTACGCTCCACAGAAATTTCATGGGGTACACTGATTCCTATACCAAATTAATGATTGGGCTTGGTGTTTCTTCTATTGGGGATACCTGGTATACCTTTGCGCAAAATGTTAAAGTTGTGGAAAAATATTATGAGCTGATTAACAAGCAGCAATTGCCAATCTTTAAAGGGCATATATTAAAAAATGAAGACCTGATTATAAGGAAACACATTTTAAACATCATGTGTAAATTTGAAACAAGCTGGCATCATGAAGAGCAACAATGTGAGTATGTGTATAGTGCTGTTGATCGACTTATAGAGATGGAAAAAGATAATTTAATCGAACTTTCACCTGGCCATTTAAAAGTAAAAAAGTCCGGGTACCCATTTGTAAGAAATATATGTATGGCCTTTGACGCAAAACTCTGGAGAAACGTTCCACAATCACAGCTCTTTAGTTCTGTTATATAAACTACTGCGAGGAGCAATATAGCGTTTAACATTTAAATGAAAACATATAAAATAGCTGATAGCTTTATTTGGAATCAATACATTTAATCTTAAAAATGTTATAACAAGAAAGATAAAGAAGGATTCCTTCATTTGGTGGATTCTTGGTTTGTTTCAAGGAGTATCATTCTATATAAATTATCTGTTTTATTATAAGCTTAAATTTCTTACCAGGAGAAATTCGATTCATGAAATCCATTTGGAATTCGTAAGTTATTGTAACCTTCGATGTCAGTTGTGTTCACTTGACTGAAAAAATGACCTATATCATGCTTCTTTTAACTTTTAATGAGTATAAGTCAAATAAAAAATAACAATAAATTATTTGGTGTTTATTTTGGAGTTTGGTGGCTGGGATTTTTATTATTCAATAATATGATTGAAATTCCAGAAAACATTATTATTGCGGCGAGAAACAAATAAACGTTCATGTGTGATACACTGATTGTCATCAATGCAAGGCCCCCCTGCATCATTAAAAGAACTTCATTTATAAATATTCCAGAAACAAAAATAACTATTCCTGACATGACGGATTTTTGTATACTTATCAGTTTCTCAGAAACGATAAACCCTAAAATAAAAATGGTTATAATTCCCAGCAAGACCAGATGAATGTAACCTATAACGATTGGGCGGAATCCAAAAGCAAGATGACTAAGGGTTGGATGGGTAGAGCCTAATTGCAGTACTAACTTTATTGTCATTGAAAATGCAGAGAGGGATAATAGCCATTTAGCAGGCTTGGATAGATGATGGTTAATAGCCGAAAGATGAATGCGGACGATGTTGATTAACCATATCCATCCTATTAATTGCATTATGACTGAAAAAATAATCAGTATATACATTGTAGTTGAAATGGGCAACCATAAGACTGATAAGAAATAAGAAGGAACACAACTCATTGCAAAGAGCCAGAAAATAGATTTGAATCCTTTTTTTTCTCCGATAAATTCAGTTAGTTTGTAAATAAATAAACCTAAGCAAATAAAAAGAAACCAACCGTTGTATTGAAAGTGTAGAAAATAATACATGGATGCTAAGTATAGTTTTTGATTTATTATCTGAGCCGCCATCATATAGGCAAGGCTAAAAGGACCGATGGATGAAATTGCATTGAATAATAAAGCGGCTTTAAACCATGGATGAGGGTTTCGGATGCCTTTTAATTTATTTAGGTCTTTCCAATACATGATTGCAAAAACATAGGAAATAAAAATAGAGAGAGTTGAAAAGAGAATAGAAAAGAATGCATAACCCTGAATTGGAAATGAGATTAGCATTCCGTAAGCTGTTAGAAGATTCGAAAACAGGATGATTCGATATCTTTTCAGCACATTTGCCTGGCCTTGTTTAAGAAGGTAATACAGGAGCAAAGCCATTAATGCTTGAGAAATCCATCCTGAAAATGCAAAGTGTGAATGACCATGTAACAAATTTTTCTGATCAATAAATGGAAGTGAAAAAGCAATTTTATATCTTAAGGTAACACCTAGTAATGCAACCAGGCATAAATTCATCAATGCAATTTTAATCCAATTTTCTATTGTTCTCATAATTTTGCAAAA
>CAZCJN010000075.1:0-11045 GCA_964498865.1 uncultured Bacteroidia bacterium | reverse complement strand
GTTCCGCCATTAGCAAAACTTCCGTTCATGAACTTGGTATAGAAGATCACGAATAATATGCTTAATCCCAATACAGCTAATCCGGCAACGCCAAGACCCATTACAGTCCCGCCCCCAAAAGAAACTTTTAAAGCTTTTGCTAAAGAGGTTTTTGCTGCTTGTGTGGTACGAACGTTTGCTTTGGTAGCAATGCGCATACCAATGAACCCTGCCAGAGCAGAGAAAACACAGCCTGTTACAAAGGCAGCAACTATTAATATATGCGAATGAACAACTACTTTTTCTAACTGAGATAGAAAACCAAGTCCAACACCTGCTATAGTTACATAGATAGCCAAAATGCGGTATTCAGCTTTTAAAAATGCCATTGCACCTTCAGCAATATTGCCCGCTATAATTTTCATTTTGTTGTCGCCGGCATCTTGTTTTGTAACCCACATAGAAAGGAAGGCCATGTAAATAAGGGCTATTACGCCAAAAAAAGGAAGGATGTAAATCAAATTCTCCATAGTAAAAAGTAGTAACTCTTCTCACCTTTTCCCCAAAAAGGCGAAGAGTAATATATATGTTTATTTAATTGCTTTCTCCCCTTGGGGAGAAGGGGAGAGATGTGTTTTTATTAATAGAACTTCGAACGTTTATCTTTTATATCTGCTTTTTTCTTAATCGCTTCTAATACTTCATTATCGGCTCTGTAAGAATAATTATTTGCTATGTTAGATTTTGTTGAAGAATAATCTGTTGTCGCCGGAGCTTCAGTTATTTTATCAATCTTTACAATATATACCCCCGATTCGCCTGCAACGGGTTTAGATATTTCATTTTCTTTTAGAGAGAATAATGGGCCATACAAGTTTAATTCCCTGCCTAGTTGAGGAATAGAGTAAGAAGCAAAGGTTACGTCATTTACAGCATCAATTTTTAGGGCAAGCGCATTTGAATAATCATTTAAGCTTTGTGCTTTTACTTTTGAAAACTCTTCAATAAATTTTTCTGCCTTTTTTGCTTTTTTTGCGCCAAAGGTTACTTCTTCTCTTTTTTCATCTAACGAAGCAGTACCCTCTTCTCTTATTTCTGAAACGAGTGCTACCACATATTTATCGTGGAATCCGAAAGGTTCAATGCTTACATCACCTTTGTTTGCACCATAAGCCCATTTTATCACTTCGCGAGAATTTTCTATTCCTGCAATAGTTTTGTCGCTTTCAAGTAAAGGATCAGCTACTCGTTTTATAAGGTTGGATTCTTCGATACCTTTTTCAAAAGTTTCTCCGGTATGATATTTTGTAATAAAGTCAGAGGCACGGTTATATACTTCTTGTCTTGTGAGTGTTCCCGGCTCAACTATTTTATCAATGGTGGCAACCGATGTTTTTAAACTGGGTGAGCTTTGGTTTTGTATCTCAATAAGGTGGTATCCGAATTTACTCAGTACAACAGGCATATCCCCTTTTTTTCCATAGAAGCATGCATTTTGAAATTCAGGAACCATTTTTCCCATGGTAAACCATCCCAGCGTGCCGCCAGAATCTCTACTGCCACCATCATCAGAAAATTTCTTTGCCATTTCTGCAAAACTGCTGCCTTTTTTAATAACAGATTTAATACTGTCTATTTTTATTTTTGCTTTTGCTAGAGAAATAGAATCACCTTGTTCAACTTTAACAAGTATATGTCTTGCTTTTACAGAATCAGGGGTCATGGCATGGTTCAATACTTTTGATAGTTTGTATTGATTGTTTTCCATGTAAATCGGTAAAATCGTTCCTTTTGCAGATAGGTGTGCTAGTGAATCTATTTGAGCAGGCAGTTGTCCTTTTGCATATAAGGTTGTGTCAAAAAAACGACTTTCTGCTTCTCTTATTACAAATAACGAGTCTTCTTTAAAAGATTTAATTTCTTTCCATTCTGCCGATAGTTCATCCATTTGTTTTTTTACATCATCAAAATCAGTTTGAGATGGTTTAACATCGAATAAAATATATTCTAGTTTGCGGGAAGCCTCTTGTTTGAATTTATATCGGTTTTGATTATAATACTTAAGCAAATCTTTGTCATCTACGTTAACTGCAGAATCCGGCAGCTGAGCGTACGACTTCATTACATATTTGAAGTCAACTGTTTTGTTTACGTTGTTATATTCAGTAGTTGCTTGCTGGGTAGTTGCGGCTAATCCTTTTTTAATAAGGGATAAATATTTGTTTTGCATACGCGCATCTCTCAATATATTTTCGAACTCCGCCCAATTACCTTGTTCGTGCGGTGGGAGCGAATCAACATAGGTTTTTACACTTTTTGGATTTAGCTTTCCGGTAATAGGATCGCGGAAGTAATCAATGATCTGGTTGGAGTTAGGATCAGAAAAGTATTGAACTACCATCGGATCCGGATCATTTCCAAGTAAAAGCTCTTTTAGCTCACCATTAGAAACGCTTAGCCCGGCATTTTCAAATTGTGGTTGCAAGGCAATTTCTTTAATGAATTTGTTCCAAACGTTATCACGGATTTGACCCATGGTCTCATCATCTAATACCGTTCTGCGAGAACGCTCTTTTGTAAGCTCAGCAATTTTTTGTACTTCATTGTCAAAAGCAATAAGACTAATTGAGTTACCAGCAATTTGTCCTACATTTTGGTCGGAACTAAATGGGGAATGCCCTTTAAAGAACATATCACTAAGAACAAATGAGAATAGTGCAATTGCAATGAATGTGACGATAAGTCCTGCACGTTTACGGATTCTGGAGATAACTGCCATAGTTTTTACTTTAAATGATTATTGGTCTATAAGTTTTTTTCCTTCTATGATTAAGATAACTATATATGAGAATAAGAAAGTAGAGCAGCAGCTGATAGCTACTATAATCCACCTTACCGGATATGATTTTTTATCGGCAGGAACAGGTTTTACAATCACGTTAGTATAAGTGATTTTTTTTTGAGTATCTGTTAGGGCTTTATTGTATTCCGTTAATATGAAAGAGTATTCTTCCGTTGCATGATCCAGGTGTAGACGCATTTCATTGTATTTCGCTCCCAGTTCTTCCATATTTCTTAGTGCGTTTGTCAGCTCGTTGATTTTTTTTTCATTTCCGGTAGAAAGGTTTTTATAATACTCTCTCATAAGTTCTTTTGATTGAGAGGAATAGTCAATGATACCGTATTTTGTAGAAATATTTTTTAAACTATGACTGATAGAATCTATTTGTTGTTGCTTTTCAGTTAATTGATTTTTATATACACTTAATGACTCAAATGATTTCTTCTTATTAAGTATTAAAGTATTTGCATTAAAAGCACTTATCATTTCATTAATCATTCCGCAAGCTACTTCCGGCTTTGTATCAAGTACTTCTATTTTTACAGCCTCGTATTCTGTTTTTTTTATAGATACATTTTTATTGTATGTTGATAGAAGTTCAAATTGCAAAGTAGGCGAGGTTGTATCCAGGTCATAATGTTTTATGAGGTTAAAATGCTCTGTTACATGGGTAAAAACACTATCTGCTTGAAATAACTGAATCATTTGTTCTGTAGGAGACTCTTGGCTATAGGGAGCAATGTTATAAGGATATATTATGGCTGTTGACTTGTATTTTGGCTGTATAAAGAAAGGGGATGAAAATAGAACAGATAGAATGGCAGCTGCAAGAACAACTAAAATTAAAGTCATCTTCCATTTATAGGCTATTTTTAAGAGGTCAAAATTTTTCACTGATTAGTGTGTTGCGTGTTGTTTTTTGGTATGTTTTAATGTTTTCGATTAAAGCAACCACTATTAATGTAACAATAAGAGAAGAAAAAGTAGCAATGGTAACTATTAACCATTTGATAGGATATGAATTTTTTTCTGCAGGGTAAGCACTGTCTACAATAAATTTTTCTGAGATATTTTCATTAGTATCAACTTTCGCTTGTTCTAGCTTTTCTTTAAGGGAAATACTTTGTTCTCTCATTCGGTAAAGGTCGTCTCGTATAGACATGTAGCTGATACCATAAGTAGATAGCATTTTAATTTTTTGTTCTAACGTATTCACTGCATTTGTTTTCCCTTCTATAATTGCTTTTCCTAAAGCCTCATTTAATCGTTCTGCTTGCGATTCGTAGTCATTTACTCCCAGTTGCATGAGCTTGTGTAACGAATCTTCTTTTGTTTTTATTTCATTTTGAAGAAGTGCATATTCATTAGATATGATATTATATGCATCCATTGCACGTACTTTTTTCATACGTGTCATAGTAGAATCATACAGGGCAGCAATATCATTAGCCATATTCGCAGCTACTTGGGGGTCGCTGTCAAGTACTTCTATTTTAACCGACATGAATTCAGTTTTTTTAAACTGAATATTGTTTTTATACTCCCTGTTAAGGATTGTTTTTTTATATCTGCTCCCTGCCGGAATTTGGTAATGCTCAAGCAAGTTGTATTTTTCAATAACAATGTCTCTTATTACCTGAGAATTTAACACCTGAAGCATACGCTCTATGTCTTCTTCTTCTCCAAATTTTAATAAATCTGTTTGAGGGGAATTGTTTTGACTAATTAATGATTTTGAAACAGAGACAGGAGATGCCGGGAAAAGAACTACTGTAGATTTGTATTTTTCAGGAATCATGAAGGACACTACAGAAGAAGAAATAGCTGCTATTCCGATAACAACCAGGATTGTTTTACGCCATTTGTAAAAGACTGTAAACAGTTGAAGGGAATTAATGCTACTCTTATTTTTAATATAATAATCCAACATTATTTTGTTTCTTAAAAATGGCTTTTAGTAAAGAGCGCAAAAATATAAAAATTAATACAACAAGGATGGTTAAAACCCTAACCATCTTGTTGATAAAAACCAACCTTGACGTGTCTGTTATTTCAGTGTAAGTAAGAAGTTCATGGTGTCAACGCCATCTGCATAATCCCATAAAGCCGGTTGTTGAGTTTTGCCGAAATCTACCCGTATTGGTTCAAGAGAGGGTGGAAGTGACCTGTTAGAAGAAATACATTGTATTTGCTCGCTTAGTGCATTAAGAATATTATATAGATCTGTTTCATTTTTATACTGTTCATAATACAAAGTTCCTACCGGAGAAGCCATGCCAGCTGATTCTTTCAGCATTATAAAGTTATTATCAAGAAATTTTTCAGTATTTAACAGATAGATAGATCTATAGTAATTATAATTATTGGCGTATTTGTGATGATGTATCACATCTCCAAAATCTACAATGGAAGAAAATACTTTGTCCAAATTATACCCTTCCGGTATATAAATTTTTGATACGTTCCTGCAGCCCATTCCAAAGTATTGGAAAATATCATTTCCAAGCATTTTTAGATCATTTTCACTTTCTGTGCCTGATAAGATCCCTATAGAGCTTCTATTTCTTCTTATTATATGTGGGTGTTTTCTAAAATAATAATCAAAATGTTGAGCGCTGTTGTTGCTGCCGGTTGCAATAAACGCAGCAATAGAATCATTTTCTTTTGATTTACTATGCGAAATATTAAAAGTGGGAACAAACAGTATTCTTTCTTTAAATCCGGGTTCTAATTCAATAAGAACCTTAGCAACAGCAGGTAGTAAATGCAAATCACCCGAAGAAAGCTTGGCCGATATACAATTATCACTCATTAATACACATAAAAAATCATGAAATCCAACAAGTGGAATATTACCTGCCATTATCACACCTATTTTTTTGGGATGCTTATTTTCTTTATCAATATGGTCATATCCCGAAATCCATTGATTTATTTTTTCTTTCTCTAATATTTCTCCCAATGATTCAATAGACTGAAAAATATTTTCCTTGCTGAACCACTTGTTTGCTTTCGATGCATTTTCTATAGCCAAATTCAAGCCGGATCGAGTACTGCTATTACGTACATCTTTAAGAATTTTTCCCAGTTCTGTAAAAGCAATTATTCTTTTGTTGAGTTTCATCTGACAATACTTGTTAAATTTGCTCTGCAAAACTAACAACTAATATCTATGGCAATTAAAATTACCGAAGAGTGCATCAATTGCGGAGCGTGTGAACCGGAATGCCCCAATAATGCTATCTACGAAAATGGTGCTGAGTGGAGATTCTCTGATGGCACCACGTTAAAAGGAGAATATGCCGGAAAAAGCTCAGGTATTACTTTACCTGTTGATGCCCCTCAACCGGCTGTGTCAAATGATTTTTATTATATAGTAACAGATAAGTGTACCGAATGCGTTGGTTTTCACGATGAACCACAATGTGCTGCTGTTTGCCCTGTTGATTGTTGTGTGCCCGATACAGATAATGTAGAAACAAAAGAGCAGTTAACTGCAAAAAAAGAATCGTTGCATTTATAACTTGTCTTATTAAAATATGATAGAGTTTTAAGCGTTATATTGCTTGTAGTTTCTATTATATATGAAAAGTAAATTAGTCATATCTTCTCTTTTTCTATTTCTTGCATCTGCCCCATTTACTTTATTAAAATCTCAAATTTCTTTACAAGACTCGATATATAATTTATATATCGAATTTTTGAATTCCAAAAATGAGTCTGCCAGAACAGATAATAGTAAACGATTTTCAGATGGACTAAAATATGCTTTGCAACAAGATAGTAAAGCAATCCTATCTTTCGATTCATTAAAAAAATATAAGGTCATGATTGAATCGCCTGATAAAAAGGTGAAAATATTTACATGGAGTATTCGATCAAATGATTTTACATATATATACTACGGTATAATGCACGTATATAACCGTAAGCAGAAAAAATACGAGGTATATGAGTTGAAAGATAAATCTGCTACTATACAAAATCCGGAAAATGCGATTTTAGATAATACCAAATGGTATGGAGCTTATTATTACCAAATTATCGAGAATAAGTACAAGAATAAATATTACTATACATTATTAGGGTGGGATGGAAATAACCAGAATACAAATAAAAAATTAGTGGATGTTCTTACCCTTAATGACAAGGGGTTGCCAAAATTTGGTGATGCTATTTTTTATGATGAAAAAGGTAAGATCAATAAGCGTTTAATATTTGAGTATAAGGCAGGAGTGATCGTTTCATTTAAATATGACGATGAAAAAAAAGGTATCCTATTCGACCATCTCTCTGCAGCGGATCCCAGCCTTGAAGGTGTTTATTCATTTTACGGCCCGGATTTTACGTACGACATGTTGCATTTTGAAGGAGGTAAATGGGTGTACGTTAAGAACGTCAATGCACGAAACCCCAAAGAAAAAACCGATAAATATTATAACGAGCCTAAATAGCATAATTTTTTTCTCTTACTTAATTTTATCCGTACTATCTTACTACAGCAATCATATTTCTTCATAAATTCGGCTACTTATTTAACCTATTATGGAAACAATGATGGCAGACGTAAAAAAAAAGGCGCATAATTTCAGCGCCGGCCCCGGCATCCTTCCTCAAGAAGTATTAAAACAGGCAGCAGAGGCTTGTATTAATTTCGATAATCTGAATCTTTCTCTTTTAGAGATATCGCATCGCAGTAAAAATTATGAAGCGGTTATGGAAGAAGCACGCGCTCTTGCAAAAGAATTGCTTGGATTGGGAGATGGTTATCAAACTCTGTTTTTAGGAGGCGGTGCCAGCCTTCAATTTACGATGGTGCCTATGAATTTGTTAAGAACCGATGGATATGCAGCCTATATCAATACCGGTGTGTGGGCAAGTAAGGCTATTAAAGAGGCACAATTAATAGGTAATACAAAAGTGATTGCTTCATCGGAAGACAAAAAATTCAATTACATCCCTCAGAATTATCAGATACCCGGAGATGCGGATTATGTTCACCTTACTTCTAATAATACTATTTATGGAACCCAAATAAAAAAATTTCCTGTCTCCCGGATTCCTGTAGTAGTAGATATGTCTTCTGATATATTCAGCAGAAATATTGACTGCAAACAGTTTGATTTGATTTATGCAGGTGCTCAAAAAAATATGGGTCCGGCAGGTTCAACATTAGTGGTGGTAAAAGAATCTATACTTGGAAAATCAGGAAGAAAGTTATCCTCTATGCTTGACTATAAAGTACATATTAAAGGAGGATCTATGTATAATACACCTCCTGTTTTCCCTATCTATGTTTCCCTATTAACGATGCGTTGGCTTAAAAAGAATGGAGGCATCGATTGGATTGAAAAAATAAATAATCAAAAAGCAAGTACATTATATACAGAAATCGACCGTAATCCTTTGTTTACGGGTACTGTTGAAAAAGACAGTCGTTCAAATATGAATGTAACTTTCTTGCTAACTAAACCTGAATTAGAGCCTGAGTTTGATAAAATGTGGAAAGAAGCAGGTATAAGTGGGCTACGTGGGCATAGAGATGTGGGTGGATACAGAGCATCGCTTTATAATGCTCTTCCTCTGGAAAGTGTAAAAGTGCTTGTAGATGTTATGAAAGAATTTGAAAAAAAGAAAGGATAATGGGAAGGATTTTTGAAAAGAGAAAGCATAAAATGTTCGCGCGTTATGCGCGAATGGCAAAGGGTTTTACAAAATTGGGAAGAGAGATCGCTATTGCTGTTAAGGCAGGGGGTGCCGATCCCGCTTATAATTCTCGCTTACGTATAGCTATTCAAAATGCAAAGGCGATTAATATGCCTAAAGATCGTATTGATGGAGCTATTCAACGTGCATCGTCAAAAGGGGAAGGTAATTTTGAAGAAGTGGTTTATGAAGGATACGGTCCACACGGTATTGCCATTCTTGCAGAATGTACTACTGATAATCCTACCCGTACAGTTTCCAATATACGTATGCATTTTTCCCGTGGTAACGGAGCATTAGGTAAAACAGGTTCTCTTGATTTTATTTTTGAACGTAAAGGTGTTTTTAGAATAGCTTCTCAAGGGCAAAATAAAGAAGAGTTGGAATTAGAATTAATTGAACACGGATTGGAAGAACTGGCAGAAGCTGAAAATGAATTGATCATTTATACCAAGTTCTCTGATTTTGGCGCTATGCAAAAAGCATTAGAAGAGAAGAAAATAAATATCCTTAGTGCTGAAAAACAACGTATCCCCAATACTACTACAGAGTTAACCGAAGAGCAACAGAAAGAAGTACAAGAGTTGATAGATACCTTAGAGGAAGATGATGATGTACAGGTAGTGTTTCATAACATGGCAGATTAAAAAATATACTTAAGAAAGAAAAAATCATATGAAAAAAATTTTGGCAAACGATGGTATAGATGCTCAAGGTAAAATACTTTTAGAAAAAGCCGGTTTTGTAGTAGTAACTGAGAAAGCAGCTCAGGAAGATCTGGCTAAAGCCATTAATGAAAATAAATACGAAGGCCTTACGGTAAGAAGTGCAACTAAGGTTCGCAAAGAAATTATTGATGCATGTCCTAATCTTAAGCTGATAGGCAGAGGAGGTGTTGGTATGGATAATATTGATGTGGAGTATGCTAAATCTAAAGGCATTACTGTTGTAAATACGCCTGCAGCCTCATCACCTTCTGTAGCTGAATTGGTGTTTGCCCATTTATTTTCTATTGTTCGTTTTCTTTACGATTCAAACCGAATGTTGCCTGTAAAATCGAATACTGAATTCGATGCATTAAAGAAAAAATATGCAGGCGGAATAGAACTTTCCGGAAAAACGATAGGTATTATTGGAGCCGGTAGAATTGGTCAGACTGTTGCAAAAATGGCATTCGGCTTAGGGATGAATGTAATTATTTATGATATCATATCACGAGACCTTTCTATTGAGTTGGATATTGCCGGAAAAAAAATAAGTGTTCCTTTAAAAGTGTCTTCGTTAGACCATCTTTTTTCAAAAAGTGATTTTATTACTGTACATGTACCCGGTGGAAAGATCATCACAAAAAATGAAATAGCAAAGATGAAAGATGGAGTTATCCTCGTTAATACTGCACGAGGAGGAGTTATTGATGAACAAGATTTGCTTGATGCGCTCAATTCAGGAAAAATTGCAGGAGCAGGCTTAGATGTTTTTGAGAATGAACCTAAACCTAATCACGAATTGATCTCTCATCCTAAACTATCTGTAACGCCCCACATTGGTGCAGCAACCAAAGAAGCCCAAGAAAGAATTGGAGTTGAATTGGCTGAAAAAATAATCGAATCATTAAAATAAGTTCTTTGTAATAAGTTGATTGTTATTATAAGGGTGTGATTTATTGAAGAAGAGTATGTTGACTTGGTGCATTTTTGGAAATAATAACAATTAACATTAATTAATTTTATGCTAAGCAGAAGGTTTCTCAGGATCAAAGTAATGCAAGCGCTCTATGCTTATTTCCATTCAGAAGATAAATCGGAAGTGAAGCATGAAAAGGAACTATTCCAGTCATTTGAAAAAGCTTATGACCTATACCTTTATTTATTATTGTTGTTGATAGATGTGCGCGAGTGCGGCAGAAACCTTATTGTAATAAGAAAAGCAAAACGCCTCCCAACAGCAGAAGATCTTACTCCCAATACAAAGTTCGTAGACAATAAAATATTCAGCCTGCTTTCTATTAATAGGCAATTGGCTTTGGATACCAAGACCCGGAATATTGCCTGGGACGATGATAAAGAAGCCGCGCAAAAAATATTTTTAAAGATCGTTGACAGCGACGAGTACAAGACTTACATGAAGAGTGGTTCTGTAAGTTTTAAAGAAGATAAAAAATTCATCAGTAGCATTTATAGGGAAATTATTTCTCAAGATGAGTTTTTGCAATTTATATTGGAAGAAAAAAATATTCACTGGGCCGACGATATGGACTTTGTGAATACACTCGTTCTTAAAACGATAGATAGTATTCCAGAGTCAGCAAACGATAGAATGCCTTTGGCGCTTCTGTTTAAAGATGAAAAAGAAGACAAACAATTTGCAAAAGATCTTTTTAGAAAAGTAATTGAACATAGTGAAGAAGAGGAGAAAAATATCCAGGAAAAAACAGAGAATTGGGAGTTGGAAAGAATTGCATTCATGGATGTATTAATTATGAAGATGGCTATCACAGAATTTCTTTATTTCCCCACTA
>CAZCJN010000074.1:0-11062 GCA_964498865.1 uncultured Bacteroidia bacterium | reverse complement strand
CCTTGCGCAACTCCGACCCAAAATATATTTGGATTGGTAGGATGAAATGCAATGGTGTTAATTCTTCCTACTGAGCCCGGTGTAACAAAGGGGCCAACCGGAATCCATGATGCAGCAGCCCTGCCTTCTCTTATTTGTAATTCTTTTATAGCTGCAACCTGAGTGGCTTCCTTAAAATATTCCAGTTCGCCAATTAATGAACCGTTTGCGTTAGTGTATTTTTTTGCCTGCTCTTCCCATCGTTTGTACCATTTCCAACCTTTCTCTTTTGAAAGGTCTTTATCCTTCGCCCATGCGTCAAAATTGTATTGCATCTTTAAGAACTCGGAGGTGTTTTCGTTAGCTGTGCTGCTTTCTTGAGATGAGGCGATGAGTGAAAAGAAAAAGAAAATAAAATGAAGAGTAATAATTTTTTTCATGATGCCCGTTTTTGGGTACCTAAGATAGACTAATAAAAATCAAAATAAAAATTAATTATCTATAGAAATGGTAGAGAATTACTTGATCGCTTTCCATCTGCTTGATTCAGAGATGTTATCAAGTTTTTGGTCAATTTGCCTTAGCAAGGCAGGAGGGAAGGGCCCAAATCGAATCTCTTTTATCAGTTTCCCATCCGAATAGTATTTGAGAAAATGTTGTTGTGTATCCTCATCCCCATAATTATAAGACGCATTCATTTTTAAAAGCGAATCTCTATTAATAGTTTTCCATAAATCATTCGTTGTTTCTTTTTTTAGCGTACACTCATATTTACCTATTCTGGGAACGTTAAGAATACCTTCATAGGTGGCATAGCCACTATTGGAAATAGTTATTTTATAAGCCTTGCATTTATTTAAGCACCCGGTCTTTTCAAATTCTATTATTTCAGTTAACTTATTCTGAATTACATTACTTGTTTTACAGGAAGATAAAAGTGCAAGAAGAATGACAGATAAGTAGGTTAAATATACATGCCGCATGAATCAAAGATATACCTTATTGATTTTATAAGAAATGAAATAGGGTTTAAATTGCTTCCGCTACTACAAAAGCGCTTCCGGTAATAAGGATCATATCTTTTATGGACGCATTTTTTTTAGCAGCATTAAGTGCTGAGTTCACGCTCTTGCCTACTATGCCTTTTAATCCAAACTTTTTTGCTTGCTCATATAATGTTTTTGCATCCAATGCCCTTGGTATAGAGGCATTACAGAAATAGTAAATGGCATTTTTGGGTAGCAGGGAAAGTATTTTGTTTACGTCTTTATCGTTTACGGTTCCGAGAACAATGTGTAGTTTTTTATGAGGAATAGTTTTTACCTGCTTTAATGCTTCTTGAATGCCTGCTTCGTTGTGGGCAATATCGGCAACGGTATAAGGTTGTTTAGAAAGTATTTCCCACCGCCCTCTGAAACCTGTTAGGGTTGTTACCTCTTTTATGCCTTTAGTGATGGCCTTAGCATTCATATTCCAGCCTAATTCATATAGTATCTCCGATGCAACGAGTACGGCGGGTATATTTTTCTCCTGGTAGCGGCCCTTTAAACCGCATTCAATATTTTTTATGTTTTTTATATAATCTTCTGAAAATAAGATCAAAGCCTTTTCTTGTTTTGCTTTTTTTATAAATACTTTTTGAGATTTCTTTTGTCTTTCGCCGATCAGTACAATGCCGTTCTTTTTTATGATGCCGGCCTTCTCTTCTGCTATTTTTTCTAACGTATTGCCTAATAAATTCTGGTGATCGTAACTAATGTTAGTGATGATGGAAAGTAATGGTGTGATGACATTCGTGGAATCCAGTCTTCCTCCTAAGCCCGTTTCAATAACGGCTATATCTACTTTTTCTTTAGAGAAATAATCAAATGCCAAACCAACGGTCCATTCAAAGAAAGAAAGGTTTATTTTTTCAAAATGGCTTTTATGTTTTTCAACAAAGTTGATAATGGCTTTTTCAGGAATCATCTTGCCATTTATCTTGATACGCTCTCTGAAATCTTTTAAATGAGGTGATGTATACAAGCCTACTTTATAACCAGCGCATTGTAATACAGCCGCTAACATATGTGAAACCGAACCTTTGCCGTTGGTGCCGGCAATGTGTACCGATCTGAATTTATTTTCCGGGTTGCCCAGCAACTTGCACAAAGCAATGGTGTTTTTAAGATCGGGCTTATAGGCTGCTGCCCCAATGCGCTGATACATGGGCAGTTGTTGGTATAGGTAAGATAGAGTATTGGAATAATTCATTGAAAACTACCGCTTTAATTTTGTTATCGGGTGATCACCCACCGAAGTTCTTTGGTGAAAGCGTTCTTGATATTGTCTAACGATTTCTTTTTTGCCACAAGCGTAAGCATCTCATCACTATCAGATACTTCTTCTAATTCTTTTTGTACGCCGGTGATCATTTGCATGATCTTTCTGAATTTAAGGGAGTAGATGGTGTGTTCTACAGCAATTTTTAAAATATCTTCCTCTCTTCTGATTTCTATTCCGTGTTTTAATTTCCAGTCGGAAATGGAGTAGGGTGATGTGGTAAAATCAACGGCGATGCGTACAAGAGCAGGATCGGTATGATGCAGAAAGTGCGGGAGTCCTATTTCTTCGTCTGATAGCATTTCATCATAGATCATTTTATAATATACATTCTCCAGGTGTATTTCATCGATCAGTAAATGCTCTTTTATAAATTGTTTAACGCTTATATGCTGCACGGTTTTATTTTCTTCTCCTTCTTCAGCATCCACCGGTAACAACAGCTTTCCGTAGTTCAGTAATAACCTTACGATCTCTCCTTCAAAATATTCCGATGAATAAAGATTGGTGTCAATAGGCTGGGGCAGGGGGATTGTATCTAAATTAATATCCTCTTCAAGATCCAAACTATCGGTTCTTTTTACATAGCGTTTTCGTAATGCTTTGTTCAGCTCGGTAATGAGGGATTGCTCATCCATCTTCATGAGCTTTGCACATTCCTGCACAAACACCGAGCGTGTAATGGAGCTTGGAATTAAAGCAATGCTGTTCACGATCTCCTGAATAAGCGTGGCTTTTTTGATAGGATCGTTATCGGTTTCCTTGTAAAGTAATTGGGTTTTAAAGCGAATGAAATCGGTTTTGTTCTCGTTGATAAAAGCTTTTAATTCTGTTTCGCTGTGGCTTCTGGAATAGGAATCGGGATCATTGCCTTCGGGAAATAAAACCACGCGCACATTTAAACCTTCTTCCAGGATCATGTCTATGCCTCTGAAACTTGCCTTAATACCTGCTGCATCGCCATCGTACATGATGGTAATGTTATTGGTATAGCGTTTTATAAGTTTGATCTGTTCAGCAGTTAACGAAGTGCCGGATGAGGCCACTGCATTTTCTATTCCCGCCTGGTGCATGGAAATAACGTCCATGTATCCTTCTACAAGAAAGCAATTGTCTTCATTTGAAATTGCCTTTCGGGCTATGTTCATTCCATACAGAACATTGCTCTTGTGATAGATCTCGTTCTCAGGTGAGTTTACATATTTTGCTTTTACATCTTTCTTTAAAGCACGTCCGCCAAAACCAATGATGCGGCCTGTAATATTATGAATAGGGAATAGTACCCTGCCTGCAAACCGATCGTAATATTTGGTGGCGCCGCCTTGCTCGTCCTCTACTTTTATGGTAAGTCCTGATTTGGTCAGGTATTCCAGGTTGTAGCCGTTTTTTAGTGCGGTATCGGTAAAGGCTGTTCTTTTATCGGGTGCATAACCTAACTGGAACTTATGGATGGTTTCATCCGATAATCCGCGTTCTTTAAAGTAGCTGAGCCCTATGGATTTTCCTTCGTCGGTGTTCAGTAATGTTTCGGTAAAATATTTTTGAGCGTAGGCATTTACTACGTACAAGCTTTCTTTCTCGTTCTCTAATTTTTTCTCTTCTTCAAGATTGCGGTCGTAAAGTTCTTCTATTTCAATGTTGTACTTCTTGGCTATATACCGGAGTGCCTCCGGGTAGGTCATCTTTTCGTGCTCCATTACAAAACTTACGGAATCCCCTCCTTTTCCGCAGCCAAAGCATTTGTAAATATTACGGACGGGGTTTACATTAAATGATGGAGTTTTTTCGTTATGGAAAGGACAATTGGCAATGTAGTTGACTCCGCGCTTTTTCAGCGTAAGAAAATCGGCCACCACCTCCTCGATACGGGCAGATTCAATGATGCGTGCTATGGTGGGTTTAGAGATCACTATTTACTCTTGAAATTGGCTCTGTGAAAATAAGAAATCCTCTTCTTAAAGGAGGGAAGTTTTACAAACAAACCCTGTGAACTACCTGTGAAAAACCTATACTGATTTAATTAGAAGCAAAATTCTTTTCATTCATTTTATTTCCTTGTTGGTCATAGAATGTCCATGTACCTGTTTCATGTCCATCTTTATAAGCTCCTTCGTAATATACATGGCCATCATTGTAATAAACGGTTGTTTTTCCATCGCGGAGCCCATCTTTAAAAAAGCCTTCGCTTTGTATTTTTCCATCGGGAAAAAAGCTGGTCCATTGCCCGTTCTTTTTACCATGTTGGTAATAGCCTTTTAATTGAACGATTCCATTGGGATATTTCTTAATGAAATCTCCATTTAATTCGGGTGAAAGAGTATCGTTATTGCTCTTAGCAGTTTCGGAAGAAACGTCAGGTTGATTGGTTTCTTCCTTTTTGGGAGATGAACAAGCAACAAAAGCTGCTAAAAGTAAAATAGAAAGGAAATGTGAATGCTTCATGGTTAATCAATTTTTCCTCTCAATAGTATAGGTTACTAATTGCTCTAAAGATTGTTTAGCCTCACTATTTGGGAATGAAGAAAGTAAATGCAGTGCTTTTTCTTTATAGTCATTCATTACCTTGGTGGCATATTCAATTCCACCGCTGCTAAAAACAAAGTCGGTTACTTTGGTAATCTTTTCTTCGCTGTCTTTTTTATTTTTTATGATGCTTATTATTTTTCTCTTATCAAAATAAGAAGCTTTGTTTAAAGCATAGATCAGGGGTAAGGTGAATTTTTTTTCTTTAATATCATTTCCTACCGGTTTTCCTATCCCGTTGCCGGTTCCAAAATCAAACAGGTCGTCTTTAATTTGAAAGGCAATGCCTGTTTGTTGGCCGAACAATCTCATTTGTTCAATTACATTTTCATTGCTGCCTACCGATGCGGCACCACAAGCGCAACAGGAGGCAATGAGTACGGCCGTTTTTTGCCGGATGATCTCAAAATAAATGGATTCGGTTATATCCAGATGCCTGGCTTTTTCAATTTGCAATAATTCACCTTCACTCATTTCCTTCACGGCATTTGATACTATCTCTAATAGTCGGAAGTCTTTATTGTTTACAGCAAGTAAAAGTCCGCGGGAGAGCAAGTAATCACCTACCAATACGGCAATTTTATTTTTCCAAAGGGCATTAATAGAAAAGAAACCTCTGCGTATGTGGGCATCATCTACCACATCATCATGTACCAGGGTAGCTGTATGGAGCAATTCAATGAGAGAGGCAGCTCGATACGTTGATTCGTTCATTTCTCCACAGGTCTTTGCGGTAAGAAAAACAAACATAGGTCGTAATTGCTTGCCCTTGCGCTTAACAATGTAATGCATGATTTTATCAAGCAAAGAAACATTGCTGCGCATGGAATCGCGGAATTTCTTTTCGAATTCTTCCATTTCCGCTTGCACGGGCTCTTTTATGGTATCAACTGCGATCATTTATGATTGCCTAAAGTTAAGAGTAAATGGGAAACGAGTGTTTTTTATTGATCAGCCATTCTTGCTTTTATTAGCGAGCTGACCGCAAGCGGCATCGATATCCTTCCCTCTGCTTCGCCTAACATTTACGATAATGCCTTTGCTATCTAAATAGCCTACAAATCTTCTTAACTTGTCTTCTGTTGTTTGTTTAAACCCCGAATCATCAATAGGGTTGTATTCGATAATATTTACTTTACAGGGCACTACCCTGCAAAATTTTTCAAGCTCGCGGGCATCCTGAAGGGTATCATTAAAATCTTTAAACACAATGTATTCATAGGTTACGCGTGTCTCTGTCTTTTCATAAAAATACCTTAATGCTTCTGCCAATGCTTCCAGTGAATTTTGTTCATTAATCGGCATGATTTTATTTCTTTTTTCGTCATTGGCCGCGTGTAATGACAGCGCAAAGTTGAACTTAACGTTATCGTCTCCCAGTTTTTTTATCATCTTGGCAATACCTGCTGTAGAAACTGTAATGCGCTGAGGCGACATGCCAAGCCCTTCGGGCGAAGTAATTTTCTCTACGGATTCTAATACATTTCTGTAATTAAGTAAGGGTTCACCCATACCCATATAAACGATATTGGATAGGGGTATTCCATATTTTTCTTCGGCTTGTTTTTTTATGATCGCTACCTGATCGTAAATTTCATCAGCATCCAGGTTGCGTATTCTGTCCAGCTTACCGGTGGCACAAAAAGAGCAGGTAAGGGAACATCCTACCTGGGAAGAGATACACGCTGTCATTCTTGATTCGGTAGGGATGAGTACACCTTCTACTACGTTTCCGTCATACAGACGAAAAGCATTTTTAATAGTTCTGTCTTTACTGATCTGAGAAGAAGCAATGCTCACCGCATTAATCGTAAAATTCTCTTTCAGCATTTCTCGGGTCGTTTTTTGCAGATTAGTCATTTCATCGAAAGAGCGAGCCGACTTTTTCCAGAGCCATTCGTATACTTGTTTGGCACGAAATGATTTCTCTCCTTTCTCCTCAAAAAAGGATTTTAATTCATCTAATGAAAGAGCGCGTATATTCTGTTTTTTCAGGGTAGTCATGATATAGAGCAAAGGTAAGAACAAAGTAGGTGTTATGTAGTCGTAAATCATTCAATTAGTATTTTCGCATCATGCGCATAATTTCAGCAGATTACATCTTTCCGGTTGCTTCCTCTCCCGTTAAAAATGGACTTATTGTAATTGATGATGATGGAACTATTAAGGATGTATTAGAACCAACCGCATCTATAGAAAAAAGTAATATAGAAACACATAAAGGACTCATTGTTCCCGGATTTGTAAACGCACATTGTCATCTTGAGCTTTCTCACCTAAAAGGGAAGTTGAAGGAGAAAACCAAACTGACAGGTTTTGTGAGTGAAATCCTATCGAAAAGAAATCATTTCTCTATAGATGATATTAAATCGGCCTTGAAGGCGGCGGAGCAGGAGATGATTGGTAACGGTATAGTCGCAGTAGGCGATATTTCCAATACCAATCATACCTTTGAGCAGAAGCAAAGAAAAAATCTGTCCTACCACACTTTTATAGAGGTTTTTGATATTAACCCAAAAAATGCGCAGCCATTTTTTGATTCTGCTGCAAGCCTTCAAAGTGAATTTCCTGATTTAAAGACCACTCTCGTTCCTCATGCTCCTTATACAGTTTCTAATTCATTAATGGAACTACTTAGTAGAAAGAAGCAAGATGTAATATCGATACATAACCAGGAAACGGCTTCTGAAAATGAAATGTTTATATCCAATACAGGAGAGCTGGCGAATTTGATGATAAAGAGTGGGGCAGATATAAGCGATATGAAGTCGGGAGGAAGTTCTCTTGCCTCTACGTTTAATCGCCTTAAGGGATTCGACAGAATTATTTTAGTACATAATACCTATACCACTAAAGCCGATGTTGATTTTATCAAATCTCAATTTTCTGATCTACTATCGAATCTCTTTTTTTGTTTCTGCCCCAATGCAAATCTTTTTATTGAAGATCGTTTACCGGATATACTTCTATTTGTGCGCGAAGGAATGAAGGTGTGTATAGGCACGGATAGCTATGCGTCTAACTGGAGTTTATCTATTCTTGATGAAATGAAAACGATTGCTAAGCAGTTCCCCTCTATAAGTTTCGACACGCTTATTACTTGGGCTACTTTAAATGGGGCAGAAGCCTTAGGGTTTGGTACGCAATTAGGGTCTATTGAAAAGGGTAAAAAGCCCGGATTAAATTTACTTACTGGAATTGAACATGAAAAAATGCTTTTTTCTAATGAAGTTCATATAACGAAGCTGGCCTAATTTGCTATTTATTATTCGAAGCAGTTACTAAAAAGCAAAGAATAAGTAAGGCACTGTATTCCATGCCTCCGGATGTGTAACCTACTACAAACCAGCCGTTTTTTAAGTGTACCAAATAAATACCGGCAATCAGTTCAGCAATGAACAATGCACATATCCATTTTCTATATTGATTTAAAATCAATGTAATACCGGCAACAATTTCAAAAATGGTTATTCCCCAGGCTATTATTTTTCCTAAGGGAAGACCATTTCCTGCCAAGAAATCTCCAAAACCACTAACGGTTCCTGCATAAATTCTGATAATACCATGCGCCATCATTATCATCGCCAAGGCAACTCGCAGAATGCTTAGATAACCGTTTGATGATATGAATGGAAATTGTATCACAGACTAAAAGTAGCACATTCTGCTTTTCTTACATTTGCCAAAATCATTTTCCTATGAAAAAATTAATACTTGTTCTTGTATTATCCCTTTTGTGCTTTTCGTTTTTAGCAGTAAATAGCTGGGGACAACCTGCACCAACAAAAGCTGCCCAACGTATGGAAGGGTTTAAGCAGAGAAAAAGATTAGAAGACAATTCGCTTGTTAAAGCGGTGAAATTTCATTCCGTTGGGCCTACGATCATGAGTGGAAGAGTAGTGGATGTAGATGTGAATCCAAACAATACGAAAGAATTTTATGTAGCCTATGCTTCCGGAGGATTATGGAAGACTGAAAATAATGGGCTATCATTTACTCCACTTTTTGATAACGAAGCTGTTATGACCATTGGTGATATTGCAGTAGATTGGAAGCAAGGGGAAACCATTTGGATAGGTACCGGTGAAAATAATTCCAGCCGTTCTTCTTACTCGGGCTTGGGGATGTATAAGAGTATTGATAAAGGAAAAACATGGCAGCAAATGGGGTTGGAAGAATCTCATCATATAGGAAGGGTCATCATGCATCCAAATGACCCTAATATTTTATGGGTGGCAGTGATAGGACATCTCTATACAACCAATAAAGAAAGAGGTATGTATAAAACAACAGACGGAGGTAAAACATGGAAGCAAACATTATTTATAAATGATTCAACCGGAGTAATAGATTGTATCGTTGATCCTTCTAATCCTTCCATTCTTTATGCTTCTGCATGGCAACGAGATAGAAAAGCATGGAATTTTTCAGAAGCAGGAAGAGGATCCGGTATTTATAAAAGTATAGATGGCGGTGATACCTGGTCACTGATTTCTATTTCTTCTTCCGGTTTCCCTTCGAATGTAAGTGGAAATATCGGAAGAATTGGCCTATGTATTTCTCCTCAAAACACAAAGGTGCTATATGCAGTTGTCGACAATCAAAATAGAAAACAGAAAGAAAAAAAGAAAGATGAAAAATTTCACCTTTCAAAAGATACTTTGAAAAAAATATCAGTACAAGATTTTTTAAAGATGGATGATAAACTGATAAATGAATTTTTAGAAGAAAAAGATTTCCCTAAAAAATACAACTCGAAAACTGTTAAAGAATTGGTAAGGAAGGGTAAAATAAAACCTATTGCCTTAGCAGAATACTTGGAGGATGCTAATTCTCTCTTATTTGATACAGATGTTATAGGAGCAGAGGTGTATCGTTCCGACGATGCAGGCAAGACCTGGAAGAAGACCCACGAGGGGTACCTGGATGGAATGTATAATACCTATGGTTATTATTTTGGGCAAATAAAAATTTCTTCAACTGATGAAAATAAAATTGTAATTATCGGGTACAATTGTTTGCAATCGAACGATGGCGGTAAAACATTCTACTCTCTTGATGCCGATAATATGCATGTTGATTTACATGCTGTTTGGATTAATCCATATGATGATAAACATATTATAATTGGAAATGATGGTGGTTTGAATTTAACATATGATGGTGGAAAAAACTACTTTAAACTCAATACTCCTTCTGTAGGGCAGTTTTACTCTGTGAATGTAGACATGGAAAGCCCATATAACGTATATGGTGGATTGCAGGATAACGGAGTGTGGTGGGGGCCTTCAGACTATAAATACAGCAGTGAGTGGCAACAGGTAGGGAAATACCCCTATAAGTTCTTATTAGGAGGAGATGGAATGCAAGTAGCGGTTGATACTACGGATAATACTACTGTTTATACAGGCTTTCAATTTGGAAATTATTTTCGTGCAAATAAGACAACAGGCCAACTTAAATACATTACACCTTCACACGATTTAGGAGAGCGCCCGTATCGTTGGAATTGGCAAAGTCCCATTCAAATCTCAAAACATAATCATGAAATAATATATTTTGGATCGAACCATTTTCATAGGTCGATGAATAGGGGTGGCCAGTTTAAAAAATTATCTGCCGATCTTAGTAATGGTGGAAAAAAAGGTGATGTAAGTTATGCTACTTTGACTTCTATTGATGAATCTCCTATTCGTTTTGGGTTGATTTATGCCGGTACAGATGATGGCAATATTCATGTATCTAAAGATGCCGGATACTCATGGACAAAAACATCTAGTACACTTCCCAAGGATTTATGGGTAAGTCGTTTAGCAGCTTCTTCACACGATGAAGCAACTGTTTATGCTTCTTTGAATGGCTATCGTTTTGATGATTTTAGTTCATATCTATACATATCTAAAAATTATGGAACTACTTGGCAGAAAATAGGCCTTGACTTACCTTCCGAACCAATTAATGTAGTTAAAGAGGATCCTAAGAATTCAAATATTATTTATGTGGGTACAGATAACGGTGTCTATGTGTCACTAAACAAGGGCATGAGTTTTATGAAATTTGGATATGATCTTCCGTCTGTAGCAGTACACGATCTGGTAATTCATCCTAAAGAAAATGATATTGTTCTTGGCACACACGGACGTTCAATTTGGATTGCAAGTGTTAAAGAAGTTCAACAACTTACCGATACTCTAATGCAAAAACAACTATATGTTTTTGAGTTAAAAGACAAACAATA
>CAZCJN010000073.1:0-11209 GCA_964498865.1 uncultured Bacteroidia bacterium | reverse complement strand
TAACCATGCAGCCTCAACAGCCTATGCCCATGCCTAACTGAGGTAAGAAGTGAGAATTAAGAGATGAGAGGTAAGAAGTAAAAATTCACCAGCGACCTTATCGTATAATACAAGATTTGAGTTGAAGGATATTGGATTAAAGACATTCTACTCAAGACTATAAACTTCAGGATTTGAGATTTATACCCTGGACATTGATCTATCCTTCTGCTGTCTGGCATATGCCGGGCAGTGAGAAAAAAATTTACCTCAGCTTTGATGATGGCCCTATTCCGAATGTTACCCCTTGGGTATTATCTTTATTAAAACAATTCAATGCCAAAGCCACTTTTTTTTGCGTAGGAGAAAATGCAGCTACTCATCCTGAAATAATACAAGATATTCTTGCTGGCAATCATTCCATAGGAAACCATACTTATCATCACTTAAACGGCTGGCGCACATCCACAAAAAAATATTTAGAAAACGTTGAACAATGCAAACAAGTTCTTCCTCCAACAAAACTATTCCGACCTCCCTACGGAAAACTAAAGCTTTCTCACTACTCCCTTATCACTTCTCACTATTCACTTATTATGTGGGATGTATTAAGCAAAGACTATGATCAAAATATTTCTCCGGAAAAATGTTTTAGGAATGTACTTTCCAAAACCAAAGCAGGTTCTATTGTGGTGTTTCACGACAGCCTAAAGGCAAAAAAGAATTTATACTACACTTTACCAAAAGTGCTGGAACATTTCACCAAAGAAGGATTTGAGTTTTCTTCAATCATTTAGTTTTTATTTACTACAAATGAAATACAAAATTTTTACATTTTTTTTACTCATCCTATCCTCTCTTTCTACATACAGTTTTTCATCATTCACGAACCTATCCCTCCTTATTGCCATACCTGGATTATTATTTGGGGTGGCTTTAACACTTCCTTATATTATTCATGACATGAAGGGGCATTACAGGGAAATTAAAATAGTGTTTATATATCCATGTGTTTGGATAATATCTGCACTACTTTACATGGGCATGCAAATAATGACATCTTCATTATCTGATAAAATACCTTATGTTTTAATTGGGATGGTTTCCGGAATTGTAGTTGGAATAGTATATAATTTGCAATTTGGATTTAGAAACAAAATAGCGGGTATAGTAACAGTGGCAGGCTTAAGTATTTGTGCAATCTTATTATTTGATCAACTATTCCCTATGCCTAATGCAAAAGAATTAAACATTGGAAAGCAAATTGCAATTTGGCAAATTGTAGTTGGTTTAGGTATATTGATCCATAAAAAGGAAGTCGTAAATAAAAATCCGCAAGCTTGATTCGTCCTATAAACCTGCTCTTGTTAGTTGCCGAATATTAATTATCTGTTGGAAAGCACTTGAAAGAGTTATTCACAAAAACCATGATAGTAGTGTTTCACGACAGCCTAAAGGCAAAAAAGAATTTATACTACACTTTACCAAAAGTGCTGGAACATTTCACCAAAGAAGGATATACTTTTGAATGTCTTTAAAAAAATAAAATCACTCTGTACATTGAGAGGAAAAAAAGGGTAGAAAGAAATATAAAAAATGATTTACTTTCCAAAACCACCTACCACCAACTCCGTCATATCGCTTCTATTCAAATATTTATTTGAAAGGTCAAGGATTTGCTGGGAAGTAATAGAGCGAACTGTATCTACAAAACGATCGTAATAATCGTATCCCAGTCCTGCAAAATAGATGGCTTTAAATCGGTCAGCAAGTGCAAAGGGTCCGTCCATACTTCTTAAAAAAGTGCCAAGCATATAATTACGAACAAGATCGAGCTCACTTTGAGATACTTTTTCAGTTTGCATTCTTTCCATCTCAAAATATATTTCTTTGATCGCTCCTTTGGTTACATCCACACCTACTTCAGTAGAGATATTAAAATAGCCGGCTTGCTTAAATGAAATTAAGCCGGAACCAATGCCATAGGTATATCCTTTGTCTTCACGAATATTGGCCATTAGCCTTGAACCAAAGTATCCTCCCAAAATAGTATTGACTACCTGCATGCCGCAGTAATCCGGATGCGAGCGTGTAAAAAGAAGCCGTCCTATTCGCAAAGCCGACTGTACAGCTTGTTTCATTTCTACCAGATGCGGGCCGGTACCTTTTATGTCTTTCAAACTTTCACTTACCGGATTTTTTGTTTCAATCATAGAGGAAGGAATGCTTCCAAAGTAAGTATCAAGAAGCTGAAGATTAGCATCTGTCACTTTTCCTGAAACAATGATGATTGCATCTTTTGCCGTATACGATGTTTTATAAAAATTATAGGTATCCTCTCTTTTTAATTTATCATAATCCTGTTCCTGTATATTATATCCGTAAGGATGGGTATTACCGAAAATCAATTCGGCAAATTTTTTACGACAAACAAAACTTACCTTTTGATTGTTAACTATGTAGGATTGCTTTTTATTCTGAATATATATATCCCATTCTTTTTGCGGGAATACAGAATCTCTTAGTATTTCCTGTATAACGGGCAACACGTTTGATAAATGCTTGTTTAAAGAATGTATTTCAAGAGAGGCATAATCCTGTGTAATGTCGGTATTCAAAAAGGCGCCATAATAATCTACCATTTCAGCAATTGTTTTGGCAGAATATTTAGAAGTACCCTCTTGCAACATAGCACTCGCGCTTGCACTCATAAGGGGAACCTGTTGCTGCCACATGCCTGCAGGAAAGATCAATTCGATCTTAACCAGGTCTTGAGTACCTGCGTTAATGAAGTAAACCGGTATGTTATTCTTTAATCTTAATTCTGAAACTTGTTTTATCTCGGCTTTTTTAACTTCATTAACAGGAGGAGCAGCTTTTCTGTCAATAGCATCCATAAGTATTTGCGTCATTTAGTTTTGTTTTGATAAATAATAAAGAGTTGAGCAATTTTCTTTTCTAAAAATGGTTTTTGCCTGTTGATGTATCTGCTCTTGTGTAACCGCCAGGTATTTCGCTACTTCCTGATTAGCCAGGCTGGCATCTCCAAACAACTCCGATACGGCAAAGTTGAGTGCTTTATTAAGAACACTCATTTCTGAAAATTCCATAGTAGCTTCTACTTTATTTTGAACTTTGGTGAGTTCTCTTTCATCTACTTTATGATTGATTATTTTTTCCAGCTCTTCTTCAATGCCCTTTTCTGCATCCTGCATGGTAATGCCTTTTGAAAGTTTACCGCTGATCACAAACATGCCTTTATCAAAACTATCATCGGCATAAGCATGCAACTCGGAGAAAAGTTTTTTGTTCTTTACTAATTCATTGTACAAACGTGAAGAACTACCATCTGAAAGAATATCAGAAAGCAAATCAGCAGCGTAATAGTCCTTGTCTTTACGTGAGCACATACGGTAAGCCTGATAGATGGCATTTACAGGTACATCGCGTTCAACAGTAAGCGACCTGAATTCTTTTTGTTCCGGTTCCACAGGTAAATTGCGTTTATTATCCGGTCCTTTTGGAATAGGAGCAAACCATTTCTCCGAAAGCCTTTTCACTTCGTCTAACGAAGTATTACCGGCCAAAACCATGATCGCGTTATTGGGGGAATAAAATTTCCTGAAGAAAGATTTCACATCTTCCATTTTTGCTTCTGCAATGTGAGAAATATCCTTGCCGATAGTATCCCATGAATAGGGATGTACTTTATATACCAAAGGGCGCATTAAAAACCAAACATCGCCATAGGGTTGATTCAGGTAGCGTTGTTTAAATTCTTCTATTACTACATTACGTTGCACCTCTAAACTTTTGTCAGAAAAAGCCAGCGATAACATACGGTCGCTTTCTAACCAAAAAGCAGTTTCTAAGTTAACAGCAGGAACTGTTAAGTAGTAATTAGTAATATCGTTCGATGTAAATGCATTATTATCTCCTCCCACTCTTTGCAATGGTTCATCATAGTTAGGTATGTTAACACTTCCGCCAAACATAAGGTGTTCGAACAAATGGGCAAAACCGGTACGATCCGGATCTTCATCTCTTGCGCCTACATCGTACAATATATTCATGCACACCAATGGTGTAGAACGATCTTCGTGATAAATTACACGCAAGCCGTTAGGTAAAGTAAACTTTTTAAACTGTAAACTCATTTCTTATTATTTTCATCCTTCCTATACAGAAGTACATTTATGTGCAGTAAAGGTCGCATAAATCAATTAACTTTGAATAGAAAATAAATTAGAAAAAAAATGGCAACGTTTACCGATGATCTTAAGAATGTTTTTTCAAACAGAGGAAACGGGCTTACACGAATCATCGTAATCAATGTACTTATCTTCATTCTCCTTAATCTTCTCGATACCGTATTTAAACTAAAAGGTGATAACCTTTCCCTGCTTTATTGGCTGGCTATTCCCGGGGATATTTATCTAGCCATTTCTCATGTATGGACGTTGGTAACCTATATGTTCATTCACGAAGGACTTATGCATATACTTTTCAATATGCTTTGGCTTTATTGGATCGGAAGTATTTTTGTGGAGTACGCAGGAGGTAAACGTTTAGTCGGAGTTTATTTATTAGGGGGGTTAAGTGGAGGACTTCTCTACCTCATCGTTGCATTTCTTGCTCCTCTTTATTTTTATAATACATTTTTGCTCGGTGCATCGGCAGGTGTAATGGCAGTAGTAATTGCTACAGCAGTTCTTTTACCGGATTATACGATCAATTTATTATTCTTCGGACCTGTTCGATTAAAATATGTGGCTTTGGCTTCATTCATTCTAACCAGTGTTTTGGATATTTCCCAGAACACCGGAGGTAAAATTGCACATATAGGCGGAGCTTTATTCGGAGTGTTTTTTATGCTGCAATACAAAAACGGGAAAGACATGACCAAACCCATTACCATTCTTTTAGACAGAATCCAGTCCTTATTTAAAAAATCATCCAGGATACGTGTTAGCTATAGAAAAAAAACTACAGATGATGAATACAGCCTTAATCAACTGAATAAACAAAAGAGGATTGATGAAATACTGGATAAGATCTCTAAATCGGGTTACGATGCATTAACAAAAGAAGAAAAAGACTTCCTTTTCAAAGTAAGTGGTAGAAATTAATGGTTAATTTAATCCGGCAATGAAAAAAGTTCTGCTCTCTCTTATTCTTCCGTTTTATTTCATAGCTGTCTGTTCTTTACTGCTATCTTATTTGGCCCCTTACGTAAGTCCAAAATCAGTTTGGGCAATTGCATTCTTCGGACTTGCTTATCCTTACCTCTTATTGATCAATCTTATTTTTTTAGTGAGCTGGGCAATAGCAAAAAAAAAATGGTTTTGGGTTTCTTTGGTTGCCATTCTATCAGGATGGATGAACATGATCACTCTCTTTTCTTTTGGTTGTGAAAATAATAGTAGTGAAGGAAAAATCAAAGTCCTTTCATACAATGTCCGAAATTTCGACCTCTACAACTGGTCACATAACAAAGAAACGAAGAACAAGATTTTTAATTTTTTTAAAAATGAATCTGCCGATATATTTTGCCTGCAGGAATTTTTCCAGGGAGACAGCGGTTATTTTGAAACCATAGATACCCTTACCCAATTATCACAAAGCGTAAGCAGACATGTACGATATACGCTTACTCAAAGAAAGAATCATCATTGGGGGATTGCTACTTTTAGCAAATACCCTATTATTTTTAAAGGAGTAGTTCCTTTTAAATACAAGAGCAATAATATTTGCATTTTTTCAGACATTAAAATCGGAGAGGACACTGTACGGGTATACAATATGCATTTACAATCAATTAATTTCGGCTACTCGGATTACAGGTTTATTGAAGCGCTAAAAGAAAATAATGACACGCTCGACTCTGAAGACATTGAAATTGCTTCTAAAAATATTTTACGTCGCATTAAACGTGCCTTCATAAAACGAACTACCCAGGCAGAAAAAATAATAGCTCACATGAGTGCATGTAAATATCCCATTATTATTTGCGGTGATTTTAATGATACCCCTTTTTCATACACCTATCATTTGTTTGCAAAACAATACAGAGATGCATTTTCCGAAAGTGGTTTTGGATTCGGCAAAACATACATAGGTACCATGCCTTCGTACAGGATAGACTATATCATGCATTCATCTGACATCACTTCTTCTGATTTTAAAATTCATCCGGAAGAGCTATCTGATCATTATGCCGTAAGTTGCAGGGTGAAAGTACAGTAGCAATTATTTTTTCTTCACCTTTTTAAGGCTCAAAAGGTTCATGGAGTTAAGCATCAGGTTTTCTACATTATTCTTTACCAGCCTGAATACATGGTCGTAAAATAGAGGAACCACAGGTGCTTCTTCTAAGAGGATTTGATCCATCTCATTATAGTATGTGTATCTTTTTTTAACATCCTCTTCTTTCAGAGCCAGCTCATAAAGCATATCAAACTTTTGATTTTTAAAATGAGAATAGTTCGGCCCTTTAGGAGAAAAATTTTTGCTATAAAAACAATCGAAAAAATTAATAGCATCGGAATAATCGCCTATCCAGGACTTACGGAAAAAATTCACTTGTCCATTTGCAATCATGTCTGTTTGAAGGGCTGCTTTATTTAAAGATATTGTCACAGGAATTCCTACCGCATCCAATTCGCGTTTAATCAAATGACCCAACTCGGCATGTTGTTCCGCCATGTAAAGAGTTATACCTCCAAGGCCTTTGCCATTGGGAAACCCTGCTTTAATAAGTAACTCTTTTGATCTGGAAGGATTATAAGAAAACCCTTGCAGAGCATCATTAAATGAAGGCATTCCTTTCGGAATAAATCCCTGAAAGGCAGGCTCTCCAATATTATTCCGAAGGTCTTTAACAATTTTTTCTCTATCAATAGCATATCCAATAGCCTGACGGATTTCTTTAATTCTCAACGGAGATCCTTTAACTATATCGGAATCATTATCTACTAAAAATCCCAGGTAATCTGTTTTAAGATAAGGTCCGCTTTGTATCTTAAATTGAGCGGAGTATTTAGAATTTAATTTCCCGTCCTCAGTAAGAATAGCATCAAGATCGAGCATATCAGCTCCGGATAGCATATCAGCATCTCCTTTTTCAAAATCAAGAAATGCATTCTGTTTATCTTTAATGAAATTAATGGTCACTCCATCCAAATAAGGAAGTGGCTGATTGCCTTCTTTTTCAAAATAATTTTTGTTTTTCACCAAAACTAATTTTTCTCCCTGCTTCCATTCTTTATACATAAAGGGGCCTGTTCCTACAGGATTTTTTTTGAAATCGGCTCCATAATAATCCACTACTTCATTCGGAATTACAGAGCAGTACTGCATGGTAAGTATCTTTAGAAAGGGAGGAAAAGGCTTTTGCAAATAAATTACAAACGTGGAATCATCCGGTGCAGAAAAGCCAAGGTTATCACTTCGTTCGTCCCTGGCAATATTGGAAAAAAGATATTGAGCACTCTGCTCTTGCTCCATATCCATAAGTCGGAAAAAAGAAAGGACAAAGTCCTGGGCTACTACTCTTCTTCCTTTTCCCTCAGGGAAAACCTCGTTATCATGGAAATACACATCGGTTCGTAGGCTGAACGTATATACTTTTCCTCCTTCCGATATTTTCCAGCTTTTAGCAAGGCATGGTTTCACCTCTAAATTATCATCTAACTGAACTAAACCATTAAACAATTGGTTAACGGCCCATATATTTTCTGTTCGGGTGGCAGCAGCCGGATCTAACGAAGTTATATCACCTGATTCATTGTACTGAAAGAAATTTGTTTTGCTTACTTCTTGCGAATAACACTGAATAATTATCAAAAATAACAGTGATGTAAATGTTATCCGATTGTTCATTGAAAACTTCATGCTGAAAAATTGACTTTAATTTTAAAAAGTTCGGGGCAAATTACAGAATATTTAATAATAAAAAGTACATCAACATATATTATATTTGCCGGCTATATGACACTAGGAAAAACAGTTGCTTTTCATACGCTTGGCTGCAAACTAAATTTTGCCGAGACCTCTACCATTGCACGTCAATTTGAGCAAAATGGCTTTTCTAAAACCGAATTTGACAACGGTGCCGATATCTATGTCATTAACACTTGTTCTGTAACAGAAGATGCCAACCGTGAATGCAGAAGGATCGTGAGAAATGCACTTAAGAATTCTCCCGAAGCTTATGTTATTGTAACAGGTTGTTATGCTCAATTAAAACCCCGGGAGATTGCTAACATAAAGGGGGTAGACCTGGTATTGGGTGCTAATGAAAAGTTTAATATGCTCCAATACCTGAACGGAGGTCATAAAAAAGAGTCCGCAGAAATTCATTCATGTGCAATAGATGAAGTATTGGATTTCATCCCTGCATTTTCATCCTCTGCTTCAACCGACACAACAGACAGAACAAGAGCCTTCTTAAAAGTACAAGATGGCTGCGACTATACTTGCTCTTATTGTACAATACCCATGGCGCGTGGTGCCAGCAGAAGCGATACCATAGAGAATGTGGTGAATAATGCCAAGCAGATTGCTGAAAAAGGAATAAAAGAGATCGTATTAACCGGAGTGAACATTGGCGACTTTAAGAGCAATCATAACGACAAAACATCTTTTTTAAATTTGATCGAACAGTTAGATACAATAGAAGGTATTTCCCGATTCAGGATCTCATCGATAGAGCCTAACCTGCTCACTGATACAATTATTGAATTTGTAGCTCAATCGAAAAGATTCATGCCTCATTTTCACATACCCCTTCAATCGGGCTCCAATAAAATTCTTGGACTGATGCGAAGGAGGTATAAACGCGAACTATATGCCGAAAGAGTTGAAAAAATAAAATCACTAATGCCACATTGCAGCATTGGTGTAGATATAATTGTTGGATTCCCCGGAGAAACGGAAGATGATTTTTTAGATACTTATCATTTCATCAACTCTCTTCCTGTCTCTTATCTGCATGTGTTCACCTATTCAGAAAGAGAAAATACTGAAGCCCTGAATATAAAACCTGTTATTCCTGTAGAGGAAAGAAGAAAAAGAAATAAAGTATTAAGGAATCTTTCCTCCATAAAACAAAAAGAATTTTTCTCAACCCATACAGGAAGCCTTCAACATGTTTTATTTGAAAAGGAAAATAAAGAAGGATACATGTACGGCTATACCAACAACTACGTTCGGGTAAAAAGAAAATTCGATGCAATGCTCATCAATCAGATTCGTGAAGTATATTTGAACGAATGTGATGCAGACGGAAATGTACTTTGTACCATGGAAAATGCATCATTGCAAGTTCACTAATTAAAAATGTAGAAACCAGTGTATCCAAACCTATATTATTTATTCAAAGATATTTTTGGCGTTGAAATAAGTTTTTTACAAATCTTCCAGAGCTTTGGGGCAATGGTAGCCATTGCATTTTTAGCAGCTGCCTATTTTTTTGCTGATGATTTGAAAAGAAAAGAAAAGGAGGGCTTACTAAAAATAAATCCCAAAAAAATCCTTAAGGGGGAAGGACCAAAATCTGCTGACCTTATTTCTTCTGCTGTATTGGGTTTTGTGCTCATTTACAAACTATCCTATATACTTCTTCACTTTTCTGAATTCACGCAAGACACACAAAGCTTTATTCTTTCTACAAAAGGGAATTTTGCAGCCGGCCTTGCCGGTGCTGTACTCTTTGCCTATATGAATTACCGGGAGAAGAAAAAACAACAGCTTCCTAAACCGGAATTGGAAACAGTTATCACGCATCCTTACGAGCATGTTCCTAACATGACCATTATTGCAGCGATCTCCGGAATACTAGGGGCAAAAATATTTCACAACTTAGAAAACTGGAATGAGTTTATGTCTGACCCGATAGGCAATTTGCTTTCATTCAGTGGGCTTACTATGTACGGGGGATTAATACTGGCAAGCATTGCCGTAATCTATTATGCAAGCAAAAATGGAATTAAAACATCTCACTTAATAGATGCCTGTGCTCCGTCCCTCATGCTTGCTTACGGAATTGGTCGCATTGGTTGCCATATAGCAGGTGACGGTGATTGGGGAATAGAAAATTTTTCTTCCAAACCTTCCTGGTTCTTTCTTCCTGATTGGGCTTGGGCTTATTCCTATCCTCATAATGTAAACAACTCGGGGATCCCTATAGAAAACTGCGATGGAAAATACTGTTATATGCTAGAACATCCTGTATTCCCCACCGCATTATGGGAAGCCATTATATGCATTGCCTTGTTTTTTGTGTTATGGTCTGTACGAAAAAAAATTACAACACCCGGAGTCATGTTCTCGATCTATTTATTATTAAACGGGGTAGAGCGATTCTTCATTGAAAAAATACGTATCAACAATAAGTACGATATATTCGGGCATCATATAACACAAGCAGAACTTATTTCATCGTTGCTTGTTATTTTAGGATTAACAGGGATTTTTTATTTCAGAAATTTAGAAAAGAAAAATGCAGCCCAATCTCATTAAGGTTTGCAAGCAAGTTGGTTTACTCGCAAAGCAGACAGGAGGTTTCTTACAACGCCAGCAGGGAAAGATAAAATCTTCTCATGTGCTCACTAAGAGCATGAATAGTTTTGTCACTTACGTAGATAAAGAGTCGGAGAAAAGGCTGGTAAAAGGTCTAAAAAGAATCCTTCCCGGTAGCGGATTCATTACAGAAGAAGAAACGGTTGTCAATAAAAGGGAACAATATACCTGGGTAATAGACCCATTGGATGGAACTACCAATTTTATACATGGAGTTCCTTGCTATTGCATCAGCATCGGTCTTATGCTATCAGATGGAACAAACAACGAAATTATTTTAGGCGTGATCTATGAACCTAATCTGGATGAACTATTTTATGCTATAAAAGGAAAGGGTGCCTTTATGAATGGAAAAAAGATAGCTGTTTCCGGATCAAAAAAATTATCTCATTCCCTTCTTGTAACCGGTTTCCCTACTTACGATTTAAAAAAAATGAAGCAGTATCTGAATTTATTCTCCTATTTCATGAAAAATACTCGGGGACTAAGACGAATGGGTTCTGCAGCCGTTGATCTTGCTTATACAGCTTGTGGCAGATTTGACTCGTTTTATGAGTACAGTTTAAATCCTTGGGACGTAGCAGCAGGCTCACTGCTTGTTAAAGAAGCAGGCGGCAAAGTATGTGACTTTAAAGGCGGAAATAATTTT
>CAZCJN010000072.1:1486-11520 GCA_964498865.1 uncultured Bacteroidia bacterium | reverse complement strand
ATCCAGGCGATGTTACGGATATTAATTCCATGTCTTGGGAAACCAGTGCTTGCTTTTCCTCTGATGGAAGCATATTGTATTTTGTAAGTGATCGCATTGGAGGATATGGTGGGAGAGATATTTACAAATGTGTAAAACTCCCTACTGGAAAATGGAGTAAAGCCACCAACCTTGGCCCTACCATCAATACCCCTTTCGATGAAGATGCTCCTTTTATGCATCCGGATGGAGTTACTATGTTCTTTAGCTCCAGTGGACATGAAACCATGGGCGGGTTTGATATTTTCTTTTCCACAAAAACAGACTCGACCTGGACCCCTCCTATAAATATAGGATATCCAATCAACACTCCTGATGATGATATTTTCTATGTAATGTCTGCTGATGGAAGGCGTGCCTATTATGCTTCTGTTCGCCCTGGTGGAAAGGGTGAAAAAGATATTTACATGGTTACACTTCCTAACAGAACGCCTTTGCCTGTTACACTTATGAAAGGTTATATTTCATTTGGAGGTAAAGATTCATTGCTCTCCTTCGTTACCATTACAGCCATCGATGCTGAATCAGGAGATATAGTGCAAGAAGTGCATCCCAATGCAAAGTCATTAAAATACATTTTACCTTTAAATGCAGGAAAAACAGGAAAAACGTATAAATTAAAATACGAAGCAGACGGATTCAGGCCATATTCAACAACGATTAGAGTCAATGCAGAAAACGGTTATAAAGAGATAGATAAAAACCATAATTTCAAATCTCTTGGTACTATTACTATAAGTGGAAAAATAACCACTCGAACAGGCAATTTGGTTCCTGAAACAAAAATTTCTGTTATAGATAATACGACTAAGAAAACAATTGGTGTATTCGGTCAAAACCCCAATGGCACTTACTCATTTGACCTGCCTGCAAAAGGAGGTGAAACCTATAATTTTATTTATGAGGGGATAGGTTATTTACAATTAACTGAATCGTTAGAATTGCCCATGCCTCTATCTGACTATGATTTCACCAGAAATGTAATCATGGAAACCTCTCAAATGAACGGAACTATTTCTGTAAGTGGTGCTGTAACCGATCATAATGGCAATGCCATACCCAGCGCTCGTATTAGAGTGATTGATAATGTTTCAGGATTAGTTATAGGGCGTTACAACCCTAATAAAGAAACAGGCGCTTATTTTTTCAGCCTGATCATGGGCAATAACTACAATGTTTCTTACGAAGCAGAAGGGTATTTATTCCACTCCTTAAACATAAATATCAGCCGGGATAAATCATATGTGCAGATGACCAAAGACATTACTTTGGTTAAAATATCTAAAGGCGCTAAAATCGTACTTAATAATATATTTTTTGATAGCGGAAAATCTACACTCAGAAAAGAATCTAACATTGAATTAGAAAACGTTTTATCGCTACTAAAGCTCAACCCAACTTTAAAAATTGAAATTGGCGGACATACCGATAATAAAGGAAAGGTTGATGCCAATCTAAAATTATCACAACAAAGAGCAGATGCTGTTGTGCATTATCTTATTTCCAACGGCATAGAAAAAACAAGGGTTGTAGGAAAAGGTTACGGTGATACACAACCATTAGTACCTAACATAATGAACAATAAGCCCAATATAAAAAATATGCAAACGAACAGAAGAGTTGAATTTAAAATATTAGATAACTAAATTTAGCCTTAATGAAAAAAAGACATTTACTTCTTATTGGCTTAACCTTTTTCACCTGCACTTTATTTTCCCAATCTATGTCAAAAGGGAAATTCAGGCAATACTACACGCAAGGTAACCTAATGATGATGGAGGGCTTTTATGATACAGCAGTTAAAACTTTCCTTGTACTTTATCAATCCGATCCTTCCAATGCAAACATTAATTACAAGATAGGAAAATGCTACATGAATATGTCGGGGCAAAAGCCAAAAGCAATACCTTATTTAGAGAATGCAATCAAACAAAGCAAAGGGAGTTTTACAGAGGATGACCCTGCTGAAAAAAATGCACCGGAAGATGCTATTTATTATTTAGGACAGGCGTACCAATATATCTATCGTTTTGATGATGCCTTGGTGCAATTCAACAAGTTCAGAGACATGATGGGAAAATGGAATTTAAGTTATATGAAAGAAATAGATCATTGGAAAGAAACAACATCCAATGCGAAAGCATTCTATGCAAAACCTGTTAATTGTACGATTGTAAACATAGGTGATAGCATTAACAGCGAATATGCAGATTACAGTCCTGTTATTTCTGCTGATGAATCCATACTTGCATTTACCTCCAGGAGACCGGGAACAGGTGGTGTTGAGAATAAAACAATTTTCGACAATTACTTTGAAGATATTTTTTCTTGTACAAAAGGAAAATACGGAACATGGAGAAAAGCCAAAAGCATTAGCAGAACAATAAATACAGAAGGTAACGAAGCTACCATTGGTCTTTCTGCCGATGGGCAACAACTTTACGTTTATCGAGATGATAATGGCGATGGCAATATCTATATTAGTAAGCTGGATGGTGAATTCTGGAATGCTCCTTATAAGATGGAAGCCGGCAATGTAAATACTGCTAATTGGGAACCCAGTGCCTGCATCAGTGCTGATGGAAACGTTATGTATTTTGTAAGCAACAGACCAGGGGGCTATGGAGGCAGAGATATTTATGTTTGTTACCGATTACCCAACAGGAGTTGGACAGAACCAGAAAACATGGGGCCGACAATTAATACTCCTTACGAGGAAGATGCACCTTTCATTCATCCGGACGGGGTTTCTTTCTTTTTTAGTTCTACCGGTCATACCTCTATGGGCGGCTTTGATATTTTTCAATCTACAAAAGTTGCCAAAGGCATTTGGACTAAGCCTGAAAATTTAGGCTTCCCCATCAACACAACTGACGATGATATTTATTTTGTTGTTTCATCTGACGGACGGCGTGCTTACTACTCCTCTTTTAAACCGGAAGGAAAAGGTGAAAAAGATATTTACATGGTAAGCATGAACAAACCCCTTGTAAAATCAATTGCAATACTTGCAGGATGGGTAAAGAATAAAGATGGCTCAGCTATTCCAAAATACTCATCGGTAAATATAAAACCGCAAAATGGAGAGGTCATTTCATGCAAACCCAATGAAGCAACCGGAAAATTTATGCAATCCTTACTACCCGGGCAAGAGTATGAAGTAACTGTTGAAGCGAATAACAATAAAGTATTTTACGATAAATTCTTTTTGCCAAGCGATAGTTCTTATCAGGTCTTAGGAAGAGCTTTCTTCAGGCAGACGATTTATTTAGGTGATACTGTTCAATTATTTTCATTACATAAAGTAACAGACACTGCTTCACATGTAAAATCTATTCCTGTAGATGGCAAATTATTACTATCAAAAAACAATAATAACCCGGCCAAAGATGCTACCATACAGCTGCTTAACGCTAATGGCGATATTATGGCATCAACTGTTACAAACAAGGAAGGTTCCTTTAAATTTGAAAATATACCTAACAATCAAGAATACTTAATTAAAATTCACGAACAAGATTCCATCCTTAAAACCAACAAACAGTTTTATATAGCCAATAAAGATGGACAGGTAGTTTCTTCATCTGTAAATGATGAAAACTTCTTCTTATTTAAAAATATTAATGCTGATTTAACTAAAATGGATGCACAGCTTCCTGCTTCTGATGCAGCCCTATCCTACTCCAATATGAGTGGAAAATTATTAAGCACCGATGGTAAAAAACCAATATCCAACGTTAATATTGCTTTAAAAGATACAGAAGGAAAAACCATTAGCAACATTACCACAGATTCAACAGGAGGTTTTTCTTTCGACAAAGTTCCTTCTGACAATAAATATTCCATAGCTGTTGATAACAAAAGCTCTACTTTTCCAAAAAACACGAAAGGCTTTCTGCTAACCAATAAAGACAAAGAGCCACTTAAATACTCGTCTGAAATATCGGATTACTTTGTTTTTGAAAACCTTCCTGCTGATCTTAATACGCTGGGTACATTAAATACACAGGACAACTCCGAGTTGCCTTCTATGAGCGGAAAATTACTTAAAAATATAAACCCCGAAGAAGGTTTAGCAAATGCCGATGTTTCATTACTTGATCATAAAGGAAATCTTGTTGAGACAACACAAACAGACAATAGAGGTTATTTTAAATTTGAAAAGCTTTCTTCGAAAAAGAATTATTCTATTCAACTAAACGAAAAAGACACAGCTGTTAAATCAGCTAGTACTATTTTCTTGGCCAACAATGCAGATAAAATAGTAAAAGCAATCAATACCAGAGATGGTGATCTTACTTTCAAAAAAGTACCTGCTGACCTGATGAAGATGACAGAGATCAAACAGAGTTTACTTACACAATTGAGTAAGAATAACTCTTCGTTACAATATACGCTTACGTCTCCCGATGATTATAAATATGATTTCGTTATATATTTTGCCTATAATAAAAAAGAAATAGATATAGCATCCAGCTCATTTAGAAACTTCAAAGAGAAAATAGAAAAGATAATTGATGAGAATGGAAAAGTAACGATCATCATCGCCTCCAGTTCTTCCACCGTTCCTACCAAAAAATTTGCAAGCAACGATGAGTTGGCTAGCCAACGTGCCAATGAAGTAAAAGAAAAGATAACCAGCTACTTAAGCTCTAAAAAACTTAACGATTCAAAAATCAATTATGAAATAAGCACGAAAGTACAAGGCCCTGCTTATAACGGCGATGCCCTAAAAAACAAACAAGAATATGAAAAATGGCAATTTGTGAAGGTAATTGTTAAATCATGAAGACGTTTGAAATCCCTACTTTCTACAAAAGCAATATTATTTCTAGAGTAAAAGAGCTTAGAAAAAATAGCGATCCCAGAAAAAAAGATTACTCTCCTACCTCTCTTGATTTTGGAGATATTCGATTTTATATAGCCCGACATTTTGGATTTTGTTACGGAGTTGAAAATGCAATAGAAATCTCATTTAAAGCTGTAGAAGAAAATCCTAATAAGAAAATCTACTTACTCAGCCAAATGATTCACAATCCGGAGGTGAATAATGATTTGGTAAGCAGAGGTGTAAGTTTTTTAATGGATACTTCCGGTCATCAAATAATTCCATTTGAACAATTAAAAAAAGAAGATATTGTTATAATACCAGCATTCGGAACAACAGTAAATATTGAAGACAGGCTAAATTCTATAGGAATAGAAGTTCATAAATACAATACCACCTGCCCATTTGTTGAACGCGTGTGGAAAAAAGCAGAAAAATTAGGGGAAGGTAAATATACCGTTATCATCCATGGGAAACATAATCATGAAGAGACGCGTGCCACCTTTTCTAGAAGTAAAATGCATTCGCCTGCTATTATTATAAAAAACATGCGTGAGGCTGAAAAGTTAGGCGATTATATCCTAAATAAAATTTCTTTGGAGGAATTCAATATATTTTTTTCAGAAAGAATTTCAGAAGGGTTTGATCCTAAAAAAGATTTTGACCGTATTGGTGTTATCAACCAAACTACCATGCTGGCAACCGAGACACAAGACATTGCCAACTATTTTAAAAATATAATGGTACAGAAATACGGAAAAGATACTATCGCTGATCATTTTGCTGATACCCGAGACACGCTTTGCTACGCAACAAATGAAAACCAGGAAGCAACACTGGCCTTGTTAGAGCAACAAGCCAATATTGCCATCGTGGTGGGCGGCTATAACAGCTCCAACACTTCTCATATTGTAGAACTATGTGAGCGAAAATTCCCTACCTATTTTATTTCTTCTGAAAAAGAAATTATTTCAAAAGAAAAAATAAAGCATTTTAATTTTCATGCTCAAGTTCATAATACCACCGAAAACTATTTGAAAGACAATCCCCCGATAAACATAATACTTACATCAGGAGCATCTTGCCCTGACGCAACCGTAGAAAGAGTAATGATAAAACTGCTTTCATTCTTCAACAACATAAAACCTGTTGAAGAAGTATTAGAACAAGTTTCTAAAAGTTTTATTTAAAGATTTGCTGCTGAATATTGAAAATATAGTAATATTGCAGCCTGTTTTTCAATGGTTTTGTTCTTTACATGCTTGGGTGGTGGAATTGGTAGACACGCAGGACTTAAAATCCTGTGGACCTAATACGTCCGTACGGGTTCGATTCCCGTCCCGAGCACTTCTTATTCTGCAAAAGATACATTAAGATCTGAATCAGAACATTTTCTCTTCCTAAATAAAAGCATTATCACTATGCCATTCTCTTCGGGACAAAAAACATTTGCTCTTATTTTCATTATAAGTTTTTTATTGCTAATGATTCTTGCATACAGGAAAGATGCTAACGTAAGCAAAGTATATTACAAAAATGCGTGGAAGATTTTAATCGGTGTATTGGCTATTCTTGCCCTCATTGTTTGGCTTATTAAAATAACACGATAACCTATTCGCCTTTAAATACAGGTTTTCTTTTTTCTAAAAATGCTTTAACACCTTCTTGATAATCATAAGTAGCTGCAGCCTTTATCTGCTCTGCACATTCTGCGTTCAATTGCTGCTCTAGCGTATTAGTTGCTGACTGATTGAGCAATCGTTTTGTATACCCTAAACCTTTTGTAGGCATTGTCGCTAATGTTTGAGCAACCGCAAGTGCTTCTGCTTCCAATTTAGAATCTTCAACAGCTTTATAGATCATCCCCATTTTTTCTGCATCATCAGCCATGATCTTATCTGCCAACATCATAAGGGCCGATGCTTTTCCAAAGCCAATTAAACGAGGAAGAAAAAACGTACCACCACTATCGGGTATCAATCCGATCTTAGAAAATATCTGAATAAAAGCTGCTGACGAAGCAGCCAGTACAACATCACATGACAAAGCAATATTAGCACCCGCTCCGGCTGCAACACCATTAACTGCACACACCACAGGTTTTTCAATGCTTCTGATTTTCTTTATGATCGGGTTATAGTGCTCTTCAACAATTTTTTTTATTCCAGGCCCCTTATCATCAATAGCTTCTGATAAATCTTGCCCTGAACAAAATGCTTTGCCTTCTCCTGTAATATAAATAGCTCTTACAGCAGGATTCGATGAACAGCTATCTAAACTGTTTTGTAATTGCAAAGCCATTTCTCTGTTAAAGCTGTTATATTTATCCGGCCGGTTTAAAATAATCTTACCTACCCCGCCCTGTATGTTGAATTTTATAAAATCGTTGCTCATCATATGAAAAAATTTAATCTACGAAAATATCAAATAATAATTCTCTTGCCTTTACTTCTTGTATATTCGCTTTGGATTAGTATGAATAATAATAAAACCATTCGCTATGTAGCATTAGGTGATTCATATACCATTTGTGAAGGCGCCACCTGGGAACAATCATGGCCACACATACTTACCAACAACTTAAAAAAGCAGGGAATAAATATTGAACTTATTGCAAATCCTTCTAAAACCGGTTGGACAACACAAAATCTAATAGATAACGAATTACCAGTTTTTGATAATTCACAACCTACGTTTTCCACCCTTTTAATTGGTGTGAATGATTGGGTACAGGAAGTAAGTAAAGAGAGCTTTCATAAAAATCTTAGTATAATCATTGATCATGTACAAAAAAAAACGGGCAATAAATTAATACTGATAACGATACCTGATTTTAGTGTTACTCCCGAAGGGCCTAAATACAGCAAGGGGAGAAATATTTCAGAAGGCTTGCAAGAGTTCAATCACATCATAAAAGAAGAAGCAAAGCAAAGAAAACTTCCTTGTGTAGATATTTTTCCTACTTCATTAAACATGCTCTATAATGCGGATTTAATTTCTTCTGACAATTTACATCCATCTGCTAAGGAATATGCTATATGGGAACAACTTATCTACTCAACTGCTTATGAATTGTTGAAATAATTTTCCTTTTGCAGTGTTTTAAAAAAAATAGCCATGTATCTTTGTATAAAATCTGAATGTGAACAACTTCGACTATTATAATTGGGTAATTCTACCCCTAATCATCTTCATTGCCCGCATTGGGGACGTAACATTAGGAACTATACGCCATGTACTCACATCAAGAGGAAAAAAAAATCTTTCCCCTGTTTTTGGCTTCTTTGAAGTTTTTATCTGGATCATTGTTGCAAGTCAGGTAATGAAACAAGCTACTAATTGGGCATGCTATGTTGGTTGGGCCGGAGGATTTGCAGCAGGTAACTACATTGGTTTATTGATTGAAGAACGTATTGCATTAGGCATGCAGATCATCAGAGTAATTACTCATGAAGAATGTAGCACTCTCATTACCAAATTGCAAGAAGCTAATCACGGCACTACAGTTATCGATGCTCATGGAGCAACAGGCCCTGTAAAAGTTATCCTCACCATTGTAAAAAGAAAAAATATAGATCCTATACTTAAGATAATAAGAAAACATAATCCTGCAGCTTTTTTCTCCATTGAGGATATACGAGATGTTAACAGAGGAATTTTCACAAAACGTAATGAGTCTTTTTTCAAACAAATACGCCCCCGCAGATAAACCAATTCATATTTATTTCATATGAGCAATTCAAAAGTGATCTTAACAAACAATGCACCTCAACCCATCGGCCCATACAGCCAGGCCATTATGAATAATAATACCCTGTATATATCCGGACAAATTGCGATCATACCTCAAACCGGTGAAATAAATTTATCAAGCATAGAAAGCGAAACCAAACAAGTCATGGAAAATATAAAAGCCATTATAGATGCCGCCGGCTTAACCATGTCTCATATTGTTAAAACAAGTATTTTCCTTACAAACATGGGCAACTTCTCTAAAGTGAATGAAGTCTACGACACTTATTTTAAAGAAAACCCACCGGCCCGTGAAACAATACAAGTGTCAGCATTGCCCAAAAATGTAAACATTGAAATATCAGTAATTGCCATTAAATAAAATTTTCTATTAAATTTGGTTTGTTTATTGATGAGAAAATTCAATTATGAAAAAATCATACTTAACATATTTATTTACGAGCTTGTACTTATTTTCTTTTTCACAAAATGGGTATACTATTAAAGGAAAAATAAGAGGCTTGCATGACACTGTTTGTTACATGGGCAACCATTATGGAAACAAACAATATGTAAAGGACACTACGAGAGTAGATAAGGATGGCAACTTCACTTTTACGGGTAAAGAAAAACTCCCGGGAGGAATTTATTTAATAGTACCGCCTAACAAAAAATACTTTGAATTATTAATAGATAAGGAACAAAATTTCTCTTTTGAAACCGATACCTCCCCTAATAATATTGCTAATATGAAAATAAAGGGTTCAGAAGAGAATATTCAATACTATAAGTTCCAAAAATTCATTGGAGATGCGTATAAAAAGAACGAGCAAATAAGAAAACAAATAGAAAGGCTCAATAAAGATTCTTCCACATCATCTTCAAAAAAAGACTCACTACAACTATTACAAAACAAAATTCTTGAAATAGAAAAATCACTTGATGACTATAGGTATAAGTTTATAAAAGACAATCCAACTTCTTTCTTAACCAGCATCTTTAAAGCACAGAAAGAACCGGAAATACCTGAACAGCCAAAGGATTCAAAAGATTCAACATTCGCATACCGCTATTTTAAAGGGCATTATTGGGATAATGTAGATGTCTCAGACGACAGATTACTACGTACACCTATCTTCCATATGAAGCTAAAAACGTTTTTTGAAAAAGTAGTTATTCAAGCGCCAGACTCAATCATTAAAGAAAGTGAAACCCTTATAGCTAAAACTAAAGGAAATAAAGAGACCTTTAAATACATTGTTTGGTATTTAACTTCTACTTACGAAAACCCTACCATTATGGGAATGGATGCGATTTTTGTTCACCTGGTAGACCAGTACTATGTCACGAATAAAGCTTATTGGGTAGATTCCACAACCAATCAAAAGATAATTCATAAAGCATTAACGCTGAAACCACTTTTAATGGGCAAACC
>CAZCJN010000072.1:0-1386 GCA_964498865.1 uncultured Bacteroidia bacterium | reverse complement strand
GAATTGATGTAGATGAAATTGCCGGTTATATTGATTACTTGGAAAAAATGGATGCTTTGGAGAAAAAGAAAAAGCAAACCAATTAAAGATTAAACCTTATTTTCGCACCTATTAAACATTTAATATTCATTCGATGAACTCAAGTCCTAAATTTCTATTTATCACCATCACGATTTTTTTAGCTGCTTTAAGCAGGTTACTACCCCACCCTTTTAACTTTACGCCTATTGGGGCCATGGCACTTTTTGGAGGCGCTTATTTTTCTAATAAAAAACTATCCTTTATCATCCCTCTTGTAGCCATGTTTGCAAGCGATTGCTTAATTGGCTTCCACAATACCATAGTATATGTTTACGTAAGCTTTATCCTTATCACAATCATTGGAATATTTATTAGTAAGAACATAAATGCTAGAAATATTGTTTTAGCCTCATTAACTTCTTCTTTTCTTTTCTTTATTATCTCTAATTTTGGGGTATGGGTGAGTGACAGTACGTCACATGGAATAATTGGGTTATTCAATACATACTTTATTGCAATACCTTTTTACAACAATGATCCACTTGGTAGTTTCTTATTTAACAATATATTAGGAGATTTATTCTTTAACGGTGTGTTATTCGGTTCGTATTACTTAGCTAAAAACATGTATCCTTTATTAGCCCGTGCATAGTTTGCTATTTGAAAAAACTTTGTATGTTTGTACTGTTAGTTCATAGTTAAATAATCCCGACAACTTATTACCTCCGTTCATTTATAATAATCGTTAGTTAAGTTTCCATCTTAGTTAATTAATCAAATTATACATATTAATTTAATTTTCTGCGCTATTTACCATGTTCTCATACTACAACCACGAATGAACTTATAATAATTCATTCTATTACATCATTAACCAATTAACCCACACCCCTCTCACCGTATGTACGACATTATCGAATTAAACGGCAAAGCATTAAACGAATTAAAAGAAATCGCGAAAGGTTTAAGCATTCCAAAAATCGAGTCTTTCAAAAAGCAAGATCTTATCTATAAAATACTGGATATACAGGCAATCTCCTCAACCAAAACTTCATCACCCGAAACCACCACCAAAATGAAGCCACGTAAGTCAGCATCACATGAAGACAAAAAGCCGATGCCAAAAAAACAGGCAAATGACAACTTCATGACCGATTTAAATACAGAAGATTCCTCTTCAACTCCTCCTCCTGTTGTACCGTCAAGAACGGAACAGTCTTATCATGAAGCAGAAACTTTTTCACTACCTGTTGATCCTGTTATTAATCCCAGTGATGTACAACAGCAAGATATGGGCGAGCCCGCAAATATTAACAACAATGAATACAACAAACAAGATAAAAAACCGGAGGTAAACTTCGATGG
>CAZCJN010000071.1:6261-11884 GCA_964498865.1 uncultured Bacteroidia bacterium | reverse complement strand
GGTCTTGTCCAAGAAAAGCTGTGGTATCTGTAAACTGCATTCCGGTAAGCTGCATCCCGTCACCGGAATCGCCTGAAAAGCGAACTACTACATTTTCTACTTCCTGTATATTAATAGATTTTTTCGTTTTCTTCTCAACTGTATCTGTATTCATAATATCGGTTAATTATACAAGAGAAAAATACATTTTATGGTCATAAATTAACTTCAATAAATTGTTTATAAAGAACTATTTATTACGCCGAAGCAACTATGATTCAGGTCATGGTTTTGACTGATATGTATAAATTTTAATGCAGTAATCTTGAAGTGGAGATGTTTAGAATGAATTTATTGAAACAGATGATTTTTTGTTTATGGCACTTATAGAAGGCTATGATTTTTGTAACTCATTAAAACTCCTATTGAGAAACACACCAATCATTTCTTTTCTGTATTCTCTTGAAAATACATCATTAGCAACTATGCGGGGCTTCTTCATTGCTTGTCTAATAAGCTCTTGTTTATTATCATTGAAAGTCCCCTCCACTACAACTGGCCGGGGGTCAACACCGCCAAGTACAATTTTTATTTTTTCATATTTGTTCACAGTAACCACGCTGGTAAGGGAAGTAAATTCAAGGCTTTCACGCTGGCGGAGTTTTTTAAATACAGATCGAAAGTCTTGATTGAGGGGAATATGAATAGATGTAATCAGGGATGTTGCATTCAACTTACGTGGCTCTATCCCATCACCAGTATAAATACTTTCTAAACTGGTTACATACCCTCCTCCATATTCAATGACTTCGATATAAGCATCCATGCTTATAAGAGCAATGGCCATATCGGATATGAATTTGGAAAAGCAATTCTTTTTCCCACCTGTAGCAATGCAGACATCTCCTTCACATTTCAGACAATTGCCAACAGATTGTCTCCACCAGGAGCTTTGGTTATAAAATACACAACGATTTTCACAAAGGATATTCCCACCAATAGTTGCCGTTTTTCTGATTATGGGAGAAGCTATGGCCTCAGCTGCCTCTAAGATCACTGGAAATTCCTTCACAATATCTCCATAGTTTTTTAATTCATCCAGAGAAATACCAGAGCCAATTTTTAAATGTTTTCCGTTGCGTATAACTTTCTTGGTCTCATTAATCTCAGTGATATCAATAAAGCAGGAGAATGAATTATTCTCATGAAATTTATTTACAATAACATCTGTTCCTCCGGCAATAAAACAGCAATCCCCTTCATATTTACGAGCTGTTTTGACGGCTTCTTCCACCGTTTTAGGTTGAAAATATTTTTTTTCAGCAACCATTATACTTCCTGATGTTTTGGTTCTTCTTTTAATTTTTTCAATACATCTTCAACATTAATGGGCAGATTAGTAATTCGTACCCCTACAGCGTTATAAATAGCATTCGCTATTGCCGGGATTACAGGATGAAGTGCACCCTCCCCGCATTCTTTAGCACCAAAGGGGCCTTCAGGGTCATGCGATTCAATAATATTTGTATGTATATCTGGGGTGTCAAGAGTAGTAGGGATTCTATAGTCAAGGAAGTTATTGTTTAGAAGTAGTCCATTATAATATTTCATTTGTTCCGACATGGCTTGACCTATTCCCATGTGCCAGGAGCCTTCCAATTGTCCTTCCACAGCTAAAGGATTTATTGCCTTTCCACAATCATGAGCACCCCAAACATTTAATAGTTGTACAAAGCCAGTTTCAGTATCTATCTTTACTTCTGCCACACAGGCTCCGAAACTATAAGATGGACTTAACCCAGCCCCCGCTCCTTTAAAATCTCCTCCAAGTTTCGGGGAGATGTATTTACCACTTACACTTATCGCTCCACGATTTGCTGTGAGAATATCGATAGCCTCTCCCCATGAAAGGTTTAATTCTTTACTGTTGCTGAATACACAGTTATCAGAAAAATGGAGTTCGTTTTCAGGAATTCCTTTCTTTTTTTCAATAGCATTAGCAATTTCTTTTTTCAGGTTTTCGGCAGCCGTTTTAGCTGCATTTCCAGCCATAAATGTTACGCGACTGGAATAGCTTCCTAAATCAACCGGTGTAAGAAGCGTATCTGCTGCCAGTACAAATATTTTGTCGAGGCCGATGCCTAATACTTCTGACACAATCATTGCCAACATGGTATCGCTCCCCTGTCCTATATCGCTGGCTCCTGAAGTAATCACAACACGTCCGTCAAAATCCACTTTTAAATGCACTACTGACTGGGGTAATTCATTCCAGATAATTGGCAATGCGCTTCCGCTGATAAAAAAGCCACATCCAACTCCAAGGCCATATCCATACTCCAGTTTTCCATAACGTTTTTTCCAATCTGATTGTTCCATTACTTTTTGTAATGATTCACGGCTTCCATTGGATGTAATACGATATTGACCTACTGTGAATGTATTTGAATCAAGAAAATTTTTCATTCTCAATTCGCAGGGATCCATTTTAATTTTATGTGCCAGATCGTCAATGAGAGATTCCACTGCAAAACGCGAATTAACAGCTCCATGCCCCCGCATTGCTCCACACTGAGGTTTGTTGGTGTAAACCCGGAAAGTACGAAATCCGAAGTTATTCAGTTTATAAGGCGCTTGCAACAATACTCCATTGTAATAAGAAGTAACAACTCCAAAACTTCCATAAGCACCTCCATCAATAGCAATATCTGCATCCAGTGCTTTAAATTCACCCTCCTCCGAAATGCTCATTTCCATTGTCATTTTGGAAGGATGCCGCCCATGATTGGTAAGAAAAACTTCTTCCCTTGAAAGGCGAACACGAACTGGCCGGCCTGTTTTTCTTGCTAAATGAGATATGATTATTTCATGAGGAAAAGGATCGCTTTTACCACCAAATCCACCTCCTACATAAGGCTTGATAACCCTGACACGATTCAAAGGAACTTCCATCACTTTGGCCAATGAGCGGTGAAGGTAATGCGGAACCTGGGTAGCAGTGATAATTGTTAGTCCGTTTTCATCCCACCAAGCTGTTGCAGCATGGGGCTCCGTGAAAGCATGACTTACTCCTTCAAACCCGAATGACATTTTAGTCGTTACATAAGATTCTTTTAATCCCTGTTGCTGATCCCCAAAACGAAGCTCGGCCTTCTTATGAATGTTATTGTTGAACTTACAATGCTCGTGTATTTTTTCGTGATTCCCGATATCATTTAATGAATCGTCTATGGAAATAAATTCTTTAATCAGTTTATACTTTACTTTAATATGCTTGCACGCTTCAATGGCTATTTCTTCCGTATCAGCAGCGACTGCGGCAACAATCTCGCCTATATATCTCACTTTGTCAATAGCCAAAGCTGTCTCATCTTGTGAAATAGGAAGAACACCAAACTTTAGAGGCAGGTCTTTTCCGGTAATGATATATTGTACACCTTCTATTTTCAACGCTTCCGTCAGATCAATATTCTCAATCTTTGCATGAGGATATATACTTCTTAAAAATTTACAGTGTAATGCATTCTTCACAGCAATATCATCAGCATATTCTGCTGACCCTTTTACTTTTTTTTCCGCTTCTAAATATGGCCTACCCACTCCAACAGTATTAAAATTACTCTCCGGTTCTCTTTTTTTTATGGAGCCATTCTTACTATTCAGATCAGCAGATACTTTTTGAGATTCTTCTGCATATTCCGCAACCGCTTCAATAATTTTTTTATATCCTGTGCAACGGCAAAGATTTCCAGATAGCGCATTTTTAATTTCTTCTATGGAAGGAGCTTGATTACTGTTAACAAAATCAAGCGCGGTCATGACCATACCGGGAGTACAAAAACCACACTGAATAGCACCTTTCTCGACAAATTTCTTTTGCAGCCCTTGTAATTCACCATCTTTGGCAAGTGCCTCAATAGTTACAATTTTGGCTTTATTACAGCGAATGGCAGGAGTAATACAGCTTAATACAGGTTTGTCATTTACCAGTACCGTACATGCTCCACAACTTCCTTGCTCGCAGCCAAGTTTTGTTCCTGTTAACCCGACCTTCTGCCGAATGACAGATGATAACATATCATGTTCATTTATCAGAACATCGAACTGCTTGCCATTTATTTTTACTTCAATCGGTACCACTTTCTAAAAAATCATTATTGTTGCTTACGTTTTTTGTACTTTTTTAACCATGCATTTACATCAACCAATGCTCCTGTTTCCCAGTCTTCCACTTCCATTTTGGTTTCTTTTTCATACAATCTGAATTTATACTGATCAATAATAAAAGAACCTCTGTATTCTCTGAGGACAAATCCATGATATTTATTCTTCTTTCCCGGAGTACTTTCTAATTCATATTTCCATACCGAAGCAATGGTATAGGCATTGGCAAATGCTTTAAAGAATTGGGCAGAATCATGGATGACACGAATTGGTTTAAGCAGCTGTTGTTCAATCAGTTTTTTTTGATTGTCTGTCACTACTCCCATAGACTGAGCTTGTCCACTGTCGCCAAGTAAAATATTGAAGTAGCAGAAAAAAATACATATACTTAGTCTATTCATGTTCGTATTAATTGTTTTAATGCCTTGATTGAAACATTCATCTATTCTGTTTTGACTTTTTAAGTTCCAGCTCCTATACTTTTCCCTCCATCTACATAAATGGTCTGTCCCGTAATAAACTGCGTGTGTTCTGATGCAAGAAAAGCTACAACATTGGCCACATCATTGGGTTTACCAATTGTTTTAGTTGGTTGTGCTTCAATTAGTTTTTCCAAAACGGGTTTTTCCAATTTCTGAGTGAGAGGTGTATCAATCAATCCGGGAGCTACTGCATTTACCAACACATTATATTTTCCGAGCTCAAGTGCAAGTACACGGGTAAGGGAAACAATTCCTGCTTTGGACGCTGAGTAATTGCTTTGTCCAAAATTACCAAGCCAAGCTCTTGATGAAATATTGATAATCCTTCCGCTGTTTTGTTGCTTAAATACTTTTGCAGCTTCCCGGCACATTAACCATGTACCTTTAAGATTAATATTCAATACCAGGTCAAAATTTTCCGAACTCATGTTCCATATCGCATCATCCCGGATAATGCCTGCATTGTTTACCAGCAGATCAATTCGTTTATGGACTTTGAGTATTTTTTCAAAGAGTTGCTGAATTATTTTTTCTTTACAGATGTCGGCTTTGGCAAAACAAACTTTTTCCTTTCCAAATTCAACCAATAATTTTTTTCCTCCCTTTTCATCAATATCTATTGCAACAATAAAATATCCATCCTCTATCAGGCGTAAAACTATGGCCCTGCCAATTCCTTTGGCTGCTCCTGTTACTACAGCTATTTTTTTGTGTTCCATATCATTCCTTATTATCCAGAGCCATATTCAGCCCCAATCCGATTAACACAGTTCCTGCAATTTTTTCCTGGTATCTCCAGAAAAAAGTATTCTTTAACATGTGTGATGTTTTGTATACTATATAAACTATTCCCAGAAAAATTAATGTTCCGATTACATTGAATAATATTCCTAAGAATAAAAACTGAAACCATACATTTTCTGAATGCTGATTTACAAATTGCGAAAGGAAGGCAAGAAAGAATATGGCAACTTTGGGATTCAGAACATCAGTGATTA
>CAZCJN010000071.1:0-6161 GCA_964498865.1 uncultured Bacteroidia bacterium | reverse complement strand
GAAAGGAAGGCAAGAAAGAATATGGCAACTTTGGGATTCAGAACATCAGTGATTATTCCCTGGACGACTAATTTTTTGTTGCTGACTTTATGAAGTTTTATTTCATTTGTATAAATATCCTTTCTTGTAATGAAAGACATTACTCCAAAGTAAATAAGGTATGCAGCACCTAAATACCTGATGATTTCATAGGCAATGGAAAATTTCATAACAAGAGCTGAAAGCCCTATTGTGGCAAATACAACATGTACCAGACAACCCAGAAAAACTCCCAATGATGAATATAGCCCCCCCTTTATACCGCATGACATTGTCCTGGAAATGACAAATAACATATCATTCCCTGGTGTGAGGTTTAAAACCAGCGAAGCAAGTATAAAAAGATGAAAGTTTTCAAACTCCAACATGATTAACCATTTTAGGTTCAGCTTGCTTTTTGTTTTTCAGGTTAATCAGTTTTGCAAGAACACTTAGTGCAATTTCATCCGGCCCTTCAGCTCCAATATCTATTCCCATAGGCATATCTACTTTTTCCATTTCCTGAGAAGAAATAGACAATCCTTCTATAAACATTTTCTTTGTGACTTCAACCTTTCTCTGGCTTCCTATCATCCCCAAATAAGCATGAGGTTTTTTCAAACAAAATGCAAGAATATCCCTGTCAATCGGATGGCTATGTGTCATAATGCACACAAAAGTGTTTTCATCGAAGGGAAGTGTTTCCAATGCCTGCTGATATGGAAGGTGCATTTTATATACTTCGGCCACTCTACATGCCTCAATATATTCTTTTCGGCTGTCGATCAAGACAACCACAAAATCAAAATCAGAGGCATATTTTGCAAGAGATTGTCCGGTGTGCCCTGCACCAAAAATGTAAAGCTTCTTTTTTTTCATGATCGGTTCGATATAAATTTCAACTGTGCCTCCGCAGCACATATTATGCTGATGCAATAAGTCATGACGAAAAAGCTTTGGAGTTTTCTCTTTCATCATTTCCCTAGCATTTTTAATTACACTTCGTTCAAGCTCTCCACCCCCAATTGTTCCAAAAATACTTCCATCCTCATATACAATCATTTTTGCTCCCACCTTCCGGGGTGTGCTCCCTTTTGTATTTACGATGGTACAAAGAGCAATGTTTTCATTCTGTACTTCCGATATTTTTTCATAAATATGTTTCAATTAATTTCTATGTCATTTACTATCTCCCGCCATTCGCAATGTAATTTTCATAATCTTGAGGAGTATTTATGTTGAGCAAAATTTCTTTGCTTTCTACTTCTGCCACTCTCATTGGATATTCAGACAAAACATCTTTGAGATTATATTCATTGTTTCCTAATTCATTTATTCGTTTGATTATCTTGTTTGAGATCAATAATGGATGTCCTCTTTTTCCATTGTATAAAGGAATTGTATATCCATAGGAGTTTCTATTTTCGCACATATCTGTAATAGTTTCATTGTCAATAAAAGGATTATCAACATTATGGATAAAGCAAAAATCCAAAGCTGAATAATTTTGTAATCCACGTTTTAAAGAATAAAACCGACCATGTGGTTCATCGGTTTTCTCAATGACAGAAATAAATGGTTTAATCTTTTCAAAATATTCTTTCCATTCTCCTTCACAATGTTCTTTATTTATTACCAAACAAATATTTCTTATTCCGGCTTTGCTATATTCTTCCGCAATATTTAGGAGGAATGTTTTGCCTTTATACATTAAATAAGATTTAGGAAAGACCATCCGTTCCGATTTTCCACCAGCAAGAATAAGCACTCCGAAAGTATGACTCATTGAGAATATTGATTCATACAAAAATATTGTTCTATGAAAAAGAAAAGTATGATACCCATCATAGTTTAATAGCATGGCGAATGGTTATTTTATTAAAAAATAAAAACCCTGCGATGCGATCATTAGATGAGCTTCTGTCTTACTGCGAAAAAATTGCCTTTGATTTAAATTTCACACACGCTAAAAACTGGAAAAAACAAGACCCTAAAAGGATACTGGTGGGTTACTTGCCTATTTATGTGCCACGTGAAATTATTCATGCAGCAAATGGTCTCCCCATTGGTATCATGGGTGTTGGCGACCGCAAACAGATTATTAAAGGAGATGCTTATTATCAATCCTACATCTGCCATCTCCCGCGTGGAGTGATTGAAATGGCACTTGACAAAAATCTTGAGAGTTTTGATGGATTCATGTTTCCAGCCATCTGCGACTGCATTCGTAATCTTTCAGGAATGTACAAACTTGCCGATAGAGGTAAATTTCAACGATACTTCGATTATCCCCAAAATTTTCAACCTTTCATTGGAGGAGTTTTTTACGCTCAGGAAATGGAAAAAGTGATGGATGATATGTATAAAATAAATACTGTGAAAGTGAATAATACCTCTTTGAACAATGCTATCTGTTTGTATAACATCAACCGCAGGCTTATAGAAGAAATTTACGACTTGCGACAAAAGTTTCCCTGGAGATTGTCAGCAGTTGAGACATATTACCTTTTAAGAGCTGGAATTGTTATGCCAGTAGAGGAACACAATGAAATTCTGAAACAAGTGCTAGATCATATTCAGAAAGAACGAGGAGAACCAATGGACAATATCCGTGTTGTGATTACAGGTTCCTTTTGTGAACAACCTCCCATCGGTTTAATAAAATCCATTGAAATGGCAGGATGTTATATTGTAGATGATGACTTTATGCTTGGTTCAAGATGGATTATTGGAGATGTTATGGAACATTCGGAAAACCCCCTAGGTGCTCTTACATTGGCATATCTTAACCAAAGCCAGTTTTCTTCAGCATATTATGACGTAGGAAATCCAAAGGGAAAACGATTGGTTGCCCAGGCTAAAAAGAGGAATGCTGACGGAGTAATATTTTCGGCTGCAAGTTTCTGTGACCCGGCTTTGCTTGACCGACCTGAGATGCAAAAAGAATGCGATGCAGCCGGAATCCCGCATATTAATTTTCAATACCACGAAAACACTGGTCAGTTCAAGGTCATTAAAGAACAAGCAGGTACATTTTCTGATTCAATAAAGCTTTGGGCATAAATCAGATTCAAAAATAATCAAATGGGAAAACCTAAAGAAGCAGTAAAAGAAAAGAGCATGATTATCCAGAAGGAAATGCTCGCCAAGCAGTTTCAAGATTTAAGCAAGGCAAAAGAATTAGGAAAAAAAGTAGTTTACACTTTTGTTCCTGGAAATCTCATTGAGTTAATCCTATCTTTTGATATGCTTCCTCTTTATCCTGAAATAAATGCACTTCAGTCGGGAATGAGAAAAAAATCCGGCTCATTTATTAAAGATGCTGAGAAGATGGGGCATTCCGAAGATGTATGTACCTATGTAAAATGTGATATTGGTATGATGTTGAATGGGAATATCGGACCTACAGGAGAAAAGCTTCCCGATCCTGATTTGCTTTTGCTGAGCTATACCGGCTGTTTTACATTTTTAAAATGGTTTGAAAATCTTAATCGTCTTTATCCCAATGCCGAAATTGCCATGCTTCATACCCCATACCAGGAAGACGGAAAAATTACTCAGGAGCAGATTGATTACATGGTGAAACAATTAAAGGACGAAGTAATTCCTAAAATGGAGAAAGTTTCAGGAAAAAAATTTGATCAGGCACATCTCAGTAAGTTGCTTAAAAATTCTGTTGAAGCCGAAGAATATTGGGTAAAGATTCTTGAAACAGCCAAAAACAAGCCCTCACCCATTGATGCCTATTTTGCCGGGGTTTATTACATGGGGCCTATCAATACCGCATTCAGGGGAACGGACGAATGTGTAGAATACTATAAAGAGTTATACAACGAAGTTAGTGAACGTTTAAAGTCAGGATTACTTCCTGTTACACCGGAAGGTGAAATGAAAGAGGAAAAATTCCGCCTCGTTGTTGAAGGTCCGCCTAACTGGACCAACTTTCGTGAGTTTTGGAAAATATTTTATGATATGGGAGCAGTTATTGTCGCTTCCACGTATACTAAAGTCGGCGGCCTTTATGATTTGGGATATCGGCAAAACTCGGAAAAACCTCTTGAAAGTATGGCAGAATACTGTATGGGATGTTATACGAATATGAATCTTCCTCAGCGTGTTGACTTAATCGAAAAATATATAAAGGAGTACAAGGCTGATGGATTTTTGATTAATTCTATTAAATCATGTAATTCATTTTCAGCAGGGCAACTTATGATTATGCGTGAGATCGAGCAGCGCACAGCAGTTCCAGTTGGGTTTATTGAATCTGATCTGGTAGATCCACGCTATTTCTCCTATGCCAATATCAAAAATCGCCTGGAATCCTATTTTCAAATGCTCGAACAGAGAAAAATTATTTTACAGCAAGAACAAGCAACAGTATAAAAAAATACGCATGGACAAATACTATCTTGGAGTTGATCTTGGTTCCACCACTTCAAAAGCAGTCATTATAAACGAACAGGATGAAATCATTGGACGAGGAATCACCAATACTCGTGCAAACTATTCGGTAGCTGCCGACATAGCTCGCGATGAAGCTACTTATAATGCACGTTTTTCAATTCTTAAAAAAAACCTTGAAGGAGATATAAAAGCCAAACCCGAATACAAAAAATACATTTCTGATCTGGAAAGCGTATTTCAATACGAACAGTTCAAAGTAAAGTTAGACAGACTGGGCGAAGAATTATTGAAAACATGCAACACTTTTTTAAAAGAGGAGCAAAAGCGCAATGAAATTCTTACCCACCTGAGAAATATTCGTAAAGCATTTAAGCCAAAAATTAAACACAATTATCTTTTTAATAATCTTGGTTCCAAAAATCAATTTTTCCGAGATATAGTTTCAGAAAAATACAATGAGGAGGTGAACAAGCTTGATATGTCTCTCTTTGAACCACTAATGACCGTTTGGGATAAAAGCATTAGTCCAGCAGAAAATGAAAAGGTAAAATTTGATTTTAAAGAACTTGTGCACAAGGCTATACACGAACTCCATGAAAAATATAAAAGCCTTCCCGAATCTTCAGCCGAAAATGCAAGTGTAAATTTTGATGCTGAAATGAACCTCATTAAAGGAAATATTAAGGAGGTTTCCGACACACTTAGGAAACACATTGATGAAATTGCTGATTTGGAGTTTCATATAGAGAATATGACCGGAACAGGCTATGGACGTGCGCTTCTCCCTTTCCCACAGGAGTGCATACGCTCCGAAATCCTTTGTCATGCCTTTGGAGCCCATGCGGTTTTTCCTGATACAAGAACGGTGCTTGACATTGGTGGCCAAGATACAAAAGCCATCCAGGTTGATAAGTATGGGCTTGTAACAAGCTTCCAGATGAACGACCGGTGCGCAGCAGGCTGCGGACGCTATCTGGGCTATATTGCTGATGAAATGAGTATTTCATTAAACGAACTGGGGCCAATGGCAATGGAGGCTCAAAAGGAAGTGAATATTTGCTCTACCTGTACTGTATTTGCAGGGGCTGAATTACGGGAGCTGACCAACCTGGGAGAAAAGCGGGAAGACATACTTGGAGGGCTTCACAAGGCCATTATTATAAGAGCAATGTCACTCATTGCTCGTTCAGGAGGGGTATTCAATGAATTTACCTTCACTGGTGGTGTTGCACGAAATCCAGCAGTAATCAAATACCTTACTCAACTAGTCAGGGAAAATTACGGAGATAATATAAAAATCAATATTCACACGGATTCTATTTTCATGGGGGCTTTGGGAGGTGCTATGTTTGCACGTAGAAATATACAGGCAGATTTACCAAAAGCTAAAAAAGAGAAAATAGCTTAATATCCTTTGCTCATAGTTTTTCATAGGGTGATGTAATAGATTTGGATATAGACCGTGAAAAACTTATTGGATTTATTAAAGCCAATGATACAACGTACTCAGAATTAGATTTTTCGGAACATACAATCGAGTGGTTAATCAAAGTTGGGTTCTCCGCGTTAACATTTGTGATGAAAAACGCCACCTTCGCCAAGCTGCAAAACGTTATAAGTAAGCCTAAGGACAAAATCACATTTTTTGAAATCAAGAATAATTTTTATAGATGATATATATCGAAGTTGTTTAAGGTTGGCTGTTTAAAAGAAAGAAAGATGGCAAAATATTGCTA
>CAZCJN010000070.1:0-12239 GCA_964498865.1 uncultured Bacteroidia bacterium | reverse complement strand
TATATGATTACCTTAAACAAAAAAGATTAATTACAAGCCATATTGATTCAAAAAATATTCTTGGTACAGAATTTTCTAATTATCGATTTATAAAACCAGAACAAATTCCATTTATTTCTTATCCATATGAATGGTGCTTTAGTCAATTAAAATCAGCTGCGCTACTTACTTTAAAAATACAAAAAGCTTGTTTAAAATATGGCATGACATTAAAAGATGCGTCTGCTTATAATATACAGTTCATTGGAAATAAGCCAATCTTTATTGACACATTATCCTTTGAAAAATATATTGAGGCTAACCCTTGGTTTGCATATAAACAATTTTGTCAGCACTTTCTTGCTCCGCTTGCCTTAATGGCTTATAGATCTGTTGAATTGTTAAAACTTCATTTAAATTACATTGATGGCATACCAATTGAATTAGCATCTTCTTTATTACCTAGAAGGTCTATTTTAAATAGTGGTATAGCATCTCATATTATACTGCATTCAAAGTTTCAAAAAAAACACTCAAAAGAGCTATCTGCAAAAACAGATAAAGCAAAAGTTTCAAAATCTTCATTAATGGCAATGCTCCAACATATAGAAGATTGTATTGTCTCGTTAAATAGTAAATCAGAGAAAAGTAATTGGACAGAATACGTTATTAACAATACATATTCTCAAGAAGCTGTTAATATAAAGGAGCAAACCATTATTAAATGGCTTGAACAAAGCAAAGCAAAAAACATTTACGATCTGGGTTGTAATACAGGGAGCTATTCCTTATTAGCATCTAAATATTGTAATCATGTTTTATCTATTGATTCGGATCATAATTGTATTGAAAAATTTTATTTGAGCACCAAAGAGAAAAATAATATTTTACCGCTTGTAATTAATTTATCTACCCCCTCCCCTAGCTCAGGATGGGCAAATAAGGAACATTTAACAATTAATCAAAGAGGAAAAGCAGATGTTTTATTAGCACTAGCATTAATACATCATTTCAGGATAACAAACAATGTACCCTTCTATAGAATTGCAGACTATCTTGCTGACCTAGGTGACCGATTAATCATTGAGTTCATACCAAAAAATGATCCTATGGTACAACAAATGCTATCCTCCAGGAAAGATATATTTAGTGACTATAAATTAGAGGAATTTTTAAATGCGTTTGAGAAGTTATTTTATATAGATGAAAAAAAACTATTAGAAAATAACGGCAGAATACTTTTCCTAATGACAAAAAAAACATAATGCTCCGTTTAATTAAAAATATTCCTTTCTACGCATTTGCAATTGCACCTGTTTTAATATTATTTCTTTTTATTCACAATTATGATAGTGCATCATTCTATAGCACAATTCGTAGCTATATAGTTTGCTTCGTAGTCTCTACAATTATTTTTTGCATTTCCTACTTTTTACTAAAAAAGGATGTCCATAAAGCAGGAGTTATTACCGGATTTATAATGGCCATTTTGTTTTTTTATGGATTTATTTATGAATTAGCACAACAACTCTATTATAAAGGATGGTGGCCCTTTTCTGAAATACATAGATTTCTAATACTTACCATATTATCATCCATATTAGTATTAATGTATTTTTCACTCAAAAGAAAAAAGACATTTAAATCATTTACCTATTATTGCAATTCGTTTGTTATAATATTGCTGATTATTAATTTTTTAAATCTGATTAATTCCATCATTGATTATAAAAAGACAACAGAAAGGGAACATCCTCCAATAACACAAGCAAATGATTCAATGCCAGATATCTATTATATTATTTTAGATGCATACGCGAATGATTCTATCCTCTCTCAAGTATATGGCTATCCCCAAAATACCCTTACACAATATTTAAAAAAAGAAAACTTCTTTGTAGCGCCTTTAAGTAAAACAAACTACATTTCAACATCTCCATCCCTTTCAAGTTCGTTAAATTTGGGTTATTTAGATACTGCTGAAATTAAATTAGAAAAAAACAGAGATTATATTTATAATAATGATGTATCTAACTATTTACAATCGAAAGGATATAAAATTGTACATATACGTTCAGGGTATTCCGTTACAAGAGAAAATTATAATGCCGATACCACTATTATGTTAAATAACTTAGGTGAGTTTGAAAGGACATTACTTAAGTATACAATTCTACGCCTAGATGATGTGCTGGGATACCTTAGATATAAAACATTAAAAGAACAGCTTTCAGTTATGTATGGCGTATTTAATGTCAAAGGTCCTAAATATGTTTTTCTCCACATAGTGTCGCCACATCCCCCATACATATGCGATGAGTTTGGAAATTTCAAAGCAGGAAGAAAAATATCAGAAGCATGGTGGGAACCTAAATCAGATTACTTAGCGCAGCTGAAGTATATAAATAAAGAAGTCATCAACTTTGTCGAAGAAATATTTAAAAAAAGTAGCAACCAACCTATAATTATTATACAATCTGACCATGGTCCTTGGATTTCATCTAACTCATTTTATGAAATCTATGAAGCGCGAAGTAAAATACTTAACTCTTATTATATACCTTATAACTGGAAAAACAAACTATACCCAACCATTACTCCGGTAAATTCATTTAGAGTTATTTTCAATGAATTATTTAATGATTCATTAGAAATATTAAAAGACATTCCTTTGGATTCAGTAACAACAAAAAAATATTTACCTAAAGATTTGTTAAAAACAATATACTGATATGAAAGTTTTAGTAACCGGTGGAACGGGATATATAGGCTCTCACACTATTTTAGAAATAATAGAAACTACTTCATGGAATGTAATTTCTGCTGACAACCATCTACGTTCCTCACCAAAAACATTGGAAAGAATCAAAACTATCGCAAACAAAACTATAGTTAACTATGATGTTGATTTATGTGATTTAGCTAAAACAAGAAATATTTTTTCAAGAAATCCAGATATTTCCGGAGTGATTCATTTTGCTGCTTTAAAATCCGTACCGGAATCAGTTGCAAATCCTGAACTGTATTATCATAACAATAATAAATCTCTTGAAAACATACTAACATGCATAAAAGAGTTCAATATTAATTATTTTATTTTTTCATCATCATGTTCTGTATATGGCAATATAAGTATACTCCCTGTAAATGAAAAATCTTTATTACAAAAAGCTGAATCACCCTATGCACACACCAAACAAATGGGCGAAGAGATATTAAAAAAATTCTCAAACGAAAATTCTTCTATCTACTCCATTGCACTCAGGTATTTTAATCCGGTTGGTGCACACATCAGTGGCTTAACAGGCGAATCACCAATAGGAAAACCAGATAATGTTGTACCTGCTATTACACAAACTGCTATAGGAATATTGCCTCAATTTAATGTCTTTGGGAACGATTATAATACACGAGATGGCTCGTGCATAAGAGATTACATACATGTTACCGATATTGCCAATGCTCACGTTCTGGCCCTTAATTACTTAATCAATGGAAAAGCAAAGAAAAACTACGATGTAATAAATTTGGGGAGTGGTACCGGAGTTACAGTACTAGAGGCAATAAAGGCTTTTGAAAAAATAAGTGGCATCCAACTTAATTATAAAATTGCTCCACGTAGAAGTGGTGACGTAGAAGCTATTTTTTCCGATTCGTCTAAAGCATTAAAATTGCTTGGATGGAAGCCAAAATACAATATTGATGATATGATGAGGACCGCCTGGAAATGGCAGCAAAATAAAATGAAAGAGAATTAATTTAATGATGGTATTTCTCTCCTTTAATAATTGAAAATGCCCTATACAATTGTTCGAGAAAGATAACACGAACTAATTGATGGGGAAAGGTCATTTTTGACAATGCTATTTTCAAGTTAGCACGCTTATATACTTCTTCCGAAAAACCATAAGCGCCTCCAATTACAAAGACAAGATTTTTAGTAGCTATATTCTGATGATGGATGATAACCTTCGAGAATTCAATAGAAGTAAATTCCTTGCCGGTCTCATCCAATACTATCAGAATATCCTTAGCCTCTATCCTGCTTAGAATTACTTGAGACTCCTTTCTTTTTATCTGAACAGAATCGCCCTTACCTGCTTCCAATTCTACTAAATCAAACTTAACATAGTGCTTCAACCTATCCAAATACAACCTCATTCCCTCCAATATATACTTTTCAGTAGTTTTACCTGTACAAATAAGAGCAATATTCATAGATAGCTTAGGAAGTGATTTAAAAATGAATAAATTTGTCGTTAACAAAAGTAACATTCGTTTTGGCGTGATAATTGCTTTTTATTCACGAAAACAACACCTATGAAAATGTTTCTTTCTATACTAAGCTACTTGTTTATATCATCTACCGTAGGGGATATGTTCTTAGATATTTCTAATGAAGTGGCAGCTGCGATAAGATCGGGAAAAGCTGCTGAAGTAATTAAACATTGTTCAAATACGGTTGATCTTAAAATACTTAATAAAGAAAATGTTTACAGTAAGTCCCAAGCAGAATTAATTCTAAAAGATTTTTTTCAAAAAAACCCCCTTAAGTCCTTCTCTATTATCCACCAAGGAGAGTCAAAAAGCGGTGATCGATTTTCTATTGGTAGTTATGAAACCATATCAGGAAAAAAATTTCGCAGCTATTTTCTTTTCAAAAAGGAAGGGGATCGTTTAACTATACAGCAAATGCGCTTTGAAACCCAAGATGAATAAAACCTTTACTCTATTACCTGATTTCGACCTGAATCGTTTTATTAAAGATGCCTTAAAAGAAGATACACAACCACCTTCAAAGTCAATTTTTTCGGCAGGCGATCATACTTCCCTCTCTACCATTCCTAAAAATGCACAAAACAAGGCAAGGCTTATAATTAAGCAGAGTGGAATTTTAGCTGGTGTGCAACTGGCAAAAAAAATATTCCATGAAGTTGATAAGCATTTACAAATACGCATACTTATTCATGATGGAACGAAAGTCAAAAAAGGCGATATTGCTTTTATAGTTTCAGGGAATGCTCGGTCTATACTAACTGCTGAACGAGTAGTTTTGAACTGCATGCAGCGTATGAGCGGCATAGCTACTACTACAAATAAATTAGTAATGCTAAGCCACCCTACTTCAACTAAATTGCTAGACACAAGAAAAACAACTCCCTTATTTAGAGCTATAGAAAAATGGGCAGTAAAGATTGGTGGTGGATATAATCATCGCTTTGGATTATATGATATGATTCTGATAAAAAATAATCATATTGATTTCGCAGGTGGAATACAGCCATCCATTCAACAGGCAAATAGTTATATAAAAAAACACAAACTAAAAATCAAAATAGAAATTGAAGCAAGGAATATTCAAGAAGTAAAAGAAATACTAAAAACAGGTAATGTAGCTAGGATTCTATTAGATAACTTCTCACCTTCACAAATAAAAAATGCTCTTGAGCTTATTAATCATAAAGTTGAAACAGAAATATCCGGAGGTATTAATGAAAAAAATATTAAAAAATATGCTTCGTTAGGGGCAGATTATATCTCTATTGGTGCTCTAACCCATAGCTCAAAAAGCATGGATATGTCCCTGACCGCTGTCTGAATCTTTTCTCTATTTTTACGAAAATAATTTCATTCTTTTGTGAAAGATGTTGCAAAAACATACAGCCCTAGGGAGGTTGAATCTAAATGGTATTCAAGCTGGATAGAAAACAACTACTTCCATTCTGTCCCTGATAACAGGGAACCTTACACTATAGTAATCCCCCCCCCCAATGTTACCGGAGTATTGCATATGGGGCATATGCTCAATAACACCATTCAAGATGTGTTGATACGCAGAGCCCGTTTGCTTGGTAAAAATGCCTGCTGGGTACCGGGTACCGATCATGCCTCTATTGCTACTGAAGCCAAAGTAGTTAGTATGTTAAAAGAGAAGGGAATTAAAAAATCTGAATTAACGAGGGATGAGTTTCTAAAATATGCCTGGGAATGGAAAGAAAAATATGGAGGAATCATTCTTGAACAACTAAAAAAATTAGGATGTTCTTGTGATTGGGAACGTACGCGTTTCACTATGGAAGATTCTCTAAGTGAAGCGGTAATAGACACATTTATTGACCTATATAATAAAGGGCATATTTATAGAGGCCACAGAATGGTAAACTGGGACCCTGCAGGTATGACTGCTGTTTCAGACGAAGAGGTAATTTACAAAGAGGTTAACTCAAAATTATATTATATAAAATACCCGATAGAAGGAGAAAAGAACAATTTTGTTACCATTGCCACTACACGTCCGGAAACTATTTTAGGCGATACTGCTATTTGTGTTCATCCTGAAGATGAACGATATATGAATTTAAAGGGCAAACGCGCCATTGTACCTCTTATAGAACGCAGCATACCTATCATCTTTGACGAGTATGTTGATCGTGAATTCGGAACAGGCGCACTAAAAGTTACTCCGGCCCATGACATTAATGACTTTTCATTAGGAAAAAAACATAACCTAGAATTCATAGACGTTATTAACCTTAACGGTACAATGAATTCATCAGCTAAGCTATATGTAGATGAAGACAGATTTATTGTTCGAAAAAAGATTGCAAAAGAGCTTGAAGAAAAAGGAAATATTATAAAGACTGAAGATATAAAAAACAAAGTAGGTTATTCCGAAAGAACCGATGCAGTCATTGAACCAAAGATTTCAAAGCAATGGTTTGTGAATATGAAAGAGATATCCAAACCGGCGCTAGATGCTGTGATCAATAAAGAGATAACGTTAATCCCTGATAAGTTTATCAATACATATAAACATTGGATGGAAAACGTACAGGATTGGTGTATATCCCGTCAACTATGGTGGGGACAACGAATACCTGCCTGGTACGATACAGAAGGAAATTATGTAGTTGCTAAAACAGAAGTGGATGCTATTGAAAAATATAAATCCAAATTCCCTAAATCCCCCAGTCCTAAATTAATTCAAGATGAAGATGTTTTAGATACATGGTTCTCATCATGGCTATGGCCCATTTCTGTTTTTGACGGATTTAAGAATCCCAACAATAAAGAAATTAACTACTACTACCCTACCAATGACCTTGTAACAGCTCCTGAAATATTATTCTTTTGGGTAGCTCGCATGATCATTGCAGGATATGAATATAGGAACGCCAAACCATTTAAAAATGTTTACCTCACAGGAATTGTCCGTGATAAATTAGGTAGAAAAATGAGCAAATCATTAGGCAATTCCCCCGATCCTATTGACCTCATTAATAAATACGGTGCCGATGGTGTTCGTGTAGGAATGCTTTTATGTTCACCTGCGGGTAACGATTTGCCATTTGATGAAGCTTACTGTGAACAAGGACGCAACTTTTCTAATAAAATATGGAATGCATTCCGACTCCTTACTATGTGGGAAGTCAACGAAAATCCTCAAAGCGAAGGGAATAAAATTGCAATCAACTGGTTCAAAGAAAGACTAAATGAACAATTAGAAGTTATTAATGACTTATTTTCTAAATATAGGATTTCAGAAGCGTTAATGACTATTTATAAATTAGTATGGGATGACTTTTGCGCATGGTATTTAGAAATGGTAAAACCTGAATTTATAAATGGTAAAGCAACGCCTATTGATAAAAACACATTTGAGGCAACTATTTCCTATTTTGAGAAACTACTACAAATCCTTCATCCCTTCATGCCTTTCATTACGGAGGAAATCTGGCATTTATTAAAAGAGCGAAAAACAAAAGAACACCTCATAGTATCTCAATGGCCAAAAACCTCTGCTTATGATCAAAAAACATTAAATCTATTTTCCTCTTTTATAGAATCTGTAATGGCAATAAGAGCAATACGAAATGAGAAAAATATATCACCTAAAGAACCACTCGAACTATATATCAAAACAAACAATACTACAGACAATAAAGTTTTAGAACCATTAATTAAAAAGCTGTGCAATATATCTTCAATAAAGTATACAGATAAGAAAATAGAGAATGCATCTTCTTTTTTATCCGGCAATTCAGAGTTTTATGTACCTCTTCCATTAAGCTTTGATGTTGATTCGGAAAAAGAAAAATTAGCAAAAGAATTAGAATACAATAAAGGGTTTTTAGTATCCGTTCAAAAAAAATTAGCTAATGAGCGTTTTGTATCTAATGCAAAACCCGAAATCATTGAGCTGGAAAGAAAAAAACAAGCCGATGCTGAATCTAAAATAAAGGCATTAGAAGAACAGTTAGCTTCATTAAAATAATCTTGTGAGAAATACTATTATAGCTTATGCAGTATCTATTCTACTGCTATGCACTTTACAATCCTGTTTTATACTCGGAATCCATAAAGAAGTTAAGAATCCTAAACGCGCAGGAAAATATCCAACCTTTAACGAATCGGTTAAACTTCAAGGAGCATTGAACACAAAATACAGAACTTGTTTTGATGCTACTTTTTATAGATTAAATATTTCAATTGATGATGTAAAGAAATACTTAAAAGGGGAGGTAAAAATGAATGCAGATGCTCTTGCTGATTTCGACACGCTTCAAATTGATCTATATGCAAACATGAAAATAAATTCAATTTTTTTTACTGATATAGCTTCTGGTATGACAACCCCTATTGCTGCCTTTCAAAGAAAACTAGGTGCTGTTTTTATAAAAATGCCAAGACAAATAAAACAAAAAGAAAAATTTTCTCTTGTTATTAATTATGAAGGAAGTCCACTTGAAGCAAAACGTCCACCCTGGCGTGGAGGTTTTGTATGGAAAAAAGATGGCAATAAAAAACCCTGGATCGGTGTTGCCTGTGAAAGCGAGGGCGCAAGCTTATGGTGGCCTTGTAAAGACGTAAATAATGATGAGCCGGATAGCGTGGCTGTAAATATCAATGTAACAAAGGGATTGACTGCTGCTAGCAATGGTCGCTTGTTAGGAAAAGAGGAAACTGAAAGCAAGACGACTTTCAAATGGATGATCTCCTACCCCATCAATTTATATGATGTAAGTGTTTACATAGGGGACTTCAAAGAAATAACAGATACTTACACAATGCCTTCAGGAAAAGTACTGCCGATCAACCATTATGTATTAAGCAATAATTACGAAAAAGCAAAAAGCCATTTTGAGCAGGCAAAAAAGCAAATTGCTTTTTATGAAAAAACTTTTGGCGAGTATCCTTGGTATAGAGATGGATATAAGCTCATAGAATCACCCTATGAAGGGATGGAACACCAAACCGCCATTGCCTATGGAAATAAGTACAAAAATTTTTGGGGTGGCGATTTTGATTACATTATTCTTCATGAAAGCGCACATGAGTGGTGGGGCAATGCTATTACCGCATCTGACTTTGCAGATGTTTGGCTTCAAGAGGGTTTTGCTACCTATAGCGAAGCACTTTATGTGGAATCAACTCAGGGTAAAAATGCATACTTGCGTTACATGGCCTTTTATCGCTTGTTTATAAAAAACAAATGGCCTGTTGTTGGCCCTGAGAATAGGCGATACTTTTACTACAAGAACAGTGATTGCTATCAAAAAGGTGCATGGATATTGCATACACTAAGAACAACTATTAATGATGATAAGAAGTTTTTTTCTATTCTAAATACATTTTTTGACCGATATAAATACAAAACCACCTGCAGCAAAGATTTTATAAGTATTGTAAATGAACTCACAAACGATGATTACACCTGGTTCTTTAATCAATATTTATACAACCGTTTAGCTCCTATTCTGGAATATTATTGGAGCGGAGATACATTCTATTACAAATGGAAAAGCACAAATACAGATTTTAAAATGCCTGTTAATCTTATGTTAGATGGTGTAGTAGAAAAGAATATCACCCCTTCGCATACTATTCAAACAACCGCTATCTCAAATATTTCATACAAGCAAATCTCTTTTAATGATATATATCTACTTTACGGTGTAGTAGAAAATAAAGCCCTTAAAAAAGAATTTGAAAAGAAGTAAATTAAACGTAACCCTTTATCCAATATACTGTTATGCCGATCCATTCATGTATAAGCGCATCCCACCAAATAAGCGTTCCTGCATTAGGCACAAAGAGATGACCTAAAGTGAATCTTCTTACAGGGCTTGCATTTCTATCTACGCTATACGGGGAAACATCTATTCCAAAAACTTTAAAACAAGCCAAGGCCCTTCGCATATGAATAGCTGATGTGATCAACAAATATTTACCCGCCATGCTATTATTATTTTTTATCATCCCTACAGCATTATGGGCATTTTCTCTGGTATTACGCGATTCATTTTCAATCCAAATATCCTTTTCCGGAATTCCCAAAGTCAATAAATACCTTCTGACAAACATTCCTTCTCTCATACCTGCGAATTCAATACTTCCACTCCCTCCAACAAAAAAGATCTTTTTTATGTCTCCTCGTTTATACAATTCTATCGCCTGAAATAATCGATCTGCACCTCGTTGAAACTGAATTCTATCAAAAGTCATGTCGTAATCCAACATTCCTCCCAGAACAATACCGGCATCATAAGTTTTTAAATCCTTGTAATGAGTAGCCGGTGTTTCCCATAACCTATTCACTTCTTCAAGAATAAAACTGTTCGTAAAGAAGAAAAAAAGGCAGGTTGCTATAATAAGCATCTTCCTTCTCTGTTTTTTAAAAAAAAGAGCAATTAAAAGAAATACAAAAATCCAAACAACAGGAGAAATAAGAAAGTATAAAATTTTAGAAAGAATAAAAAACATAGCACGAAGATATAAATGTATTATGCTGTAAAATTAAATTCATTTCATAACTTTAGATGATGAAAATAAGTGCAAATAAGACATCTGTTAAATCATTATTGATAGGTATGGCAATGCTTGTTTGCATGAGCTTAATTACTTGTAAAAAAGACAAAGGAAAACCTGCTAATGGCTTCCCTCAGGAGATAGCAGATATTTTGGTCAATAAATGTACTAATGCCGGTTGCCATAACAGTACCAGCAAAGATGGTGCAGCCGGCTTATCTTTAGAAACATGGGATGACCTATTCAAAGGCGACAGAAATGGTGCTGTTTGTATTCCGTTTCAACATAAATACAGCACGCTCTTTTTATTCACAAATACTTATACAGCTCTGGGTTCTGTTAACAAACCAACCATGCCATTAAATAAACCCGCTCTTTCACAGGAAGAGATGCAAACGCTTATTGATTGGATCGATAAAGGAGCGCCTAACTCCGATGGAAAAATAATGTGGGCCGATAATCCTAACAGAAAAAAAGTGTATGTAACCAATCAGGGCTGCGATGTGGTTACCATTTTTGATGCTGCCACACAATTACAAATGAGATATATTGATGTTGGTTCGTCTTCCGCTATTGAAGTGCCGCACAATGTAAAAGTTTCGCACGATAACAAGTATTGGTATGTTGTTTTTAGCGCATCAGGAAGTACGTACTTGGAAAAATATAATGCTACTGATGATAAGTTTATAAGCAGAACTAACATTTCTTCCGGGAGTTGGAATACATTAACCATTAGCAATGATTCTAAATTTGGCTATGCAGTTGATTGGAACCCAAATGGTAAAATTGCTAAAGTAAATTTAAATACCATGACCCTTGTGGGCGGAACCTGGGGAGGCTTTCAAGAGCCACATGGCTCAGCCATTAACATAACAGGAGATACACTTTATGTTACTTGCCAAACTGGTAATTTCTTTTATAAAATACCTGTAAATGATCCTTCCTCATTCGACCAAAAAATATTGAATCCACCCTCGCCGCCTATTTCTACTCCTTTATTAGATCCGCATGAAATTGCTTTTTCTCCAGACAGCTTGTATTATTACGTTACCTGCCAAAAAAGCAATGAAGTACGTGTAATGAGTGCAATAAATGACGAATTGATAAGCACCATACCAACAGGCACATATCCTCTGGAAATGGCTTTTTCAAAAACTCAACCTTATTTATTTGTCACTTGTGAATATGATCAAACACCTCCTCAAACGAATAGAGGATCTGTAACCGTTATCAACTATCAAACAAATACGGTAGTTAAAAATCTTAGAACCTATATGTCCGAACCACATGGAGTGATTGTAGATGATAATAACGGGCTGGTTTATGTTACGAACAGAAACATCAGTGGAGCTTCCCTTCCTCATCACACCAGTAACTGTGGGGGCACAAATGGTTTTATTAGTTTTATTGATATTAACACATTAGAAGTAATCAAGAATAAAAAAATTGAA
>CAZCJN010000069.1:0-12367 GCA_964498865.1 uncultured Bacteroidia bacterium | reverse complement strand
AAATTGTGGATTAACTATTTGATGTTAACATCTTTCATTTTGTTAATACATGGAATATATTTTTAGAATCAACTTTGTAAAAAATAATAATAATGGACATAAAAGAATTGAATGCTCTTTTAAGTTTGCTTGATGATCCCGATAAGAATGTGTATCAGCACGTAAGAGAAAAGCTATTATCTATAGGAAATGAAGCTATACCTGCTCTTGAAAATGTTTGGGAAAATTCTTTTGATGTTACCATGCAGACTAAGATTGAAGAGATTATTCATAATATTCAGTTTAATACTACTGTCCATTCATTGAAGGAATGGGCTGCCTCTGCTGATCAAAATTTGTTTACAGGGTCATTGCTTATTGCGAAATATCAGTATCCTGACCTGGATGAACAAAAAGTAAAGAAGAAGATGCAGCAAATACGCCAGGATGTTTGGTTGGAGCTAAATGATAAGCTTACTGCATTGGAACAGGTTAAAATAATCAATCATATTTTATTTGATGTACATAATTTTAGTGGGAACACAAAAAATTATCACGCTCCTCAAAACTCTTACATTAATAATGTATTGGAGAGTAAAAAAGGAAATCCTCTTTCATTGTCGTTGATTTACTTAATAATAGCACAAGACTTAAGAATTCCTATATATGGAGTAAATCTGCCTGAACATTTTGTGCTATGTTATAAAGATGTGCACCAACTTATGACTGTAAAGACAAAGCGTGATTCTGAAATGATAGAGCAGGGTATACTCTTTTATATTAACCCTTTTAGCAGAGGAGCTGTTTTTGGTAAAAAACAGCTGGAGATATATTTAAGAAAAATGAATCTGGAAACTAAGCCGGAGTTTTATCAGCCTTGTGATAATCTTGAAATGATAAAACGCTTGTTGAGAAATTTAGTTTACTCGTATAAAAAACAAGGATATGCAGATAAGCAAAGTGAAATTCAACGTTTGTTAGAAGCAGTTAGCTTATAATTTTTGAAATCGTTTTAAATATTATTTTGATATCGGTTATCAAGCCCATTTCTTGTATATATTTTTGATTTAAAAAAAGTTTTTTTGGCATTACTTCCTGAATGTATAATTGCTCCGGTTCTGTAGACTTAGCTAGTATTTCATTTTCATTGGTGTATTCCATAGAAGCATAGTCTGTTATGCCGGGCTTTACAGATAGGACTTTTTTCTGTTCATCGGAATACAGATCTACATATTTTCTTACCTCAGGTCTTGGGCCAACTATGCTCATATTTCCTGTTAGAACATTTAAAAGTTGTGGCAGTTCATCTAATTTGTATTTGCGTAAGTAATATCCAACCCTTGTAATTCGTGAATCTTTTTCTCCTATGGTAAGTAGTCCTTTTTTATCTGCTCCATTGTTCATAGAACGAAATTTTAAAAGAAAAAAATCTTTATTGTCTTTACCAACTCTTTTTTGTCTATATAGAATAGGAAATCCTGATTCGAAAACTATAAAAAGAGATATTAATAGTAGAACAGGAGAGAGGATGATTATTCCTATAAGAGAAGCAATAATGTCGAATAATCGTTTAATGATCATCCCAACACTTTTTTTACTGAACTTACTACAGCTTCTATCACTTGTGTGATTTGTTCATTGCTTAGATTGTAATATACAGGCAAAGAAATCTCGCGGGCGTAATTGTTATAAGCTGTTTTGTAATTAGATATTTTATACCCGTTCTTTTTATAATAGCTCATCATAGGAACAGGGATGAAATGCACATTTACAGAAACATTCCTCTCAAATATTTCCTTTATTATTTCATCGCGTTGCTTTTCCTTAATTCCCTTTATTCTTAAAGGATAGAGATGGTAACATGATTCTCTGTTTTCATCCTTCATCACAGGTAGCTCTGCCCAATCGTATTTTGAAAATGCATTGGAGTATTTATCACAAATTTCTTTTCGTTTTTTTAATGTATCTGAATCATATACTGCCAACTCCGCTAAACCTATAGCAGCTGCTATGTCCGTCATATTGCATTTGAAACCTGCTTCAATTATATCGTAACGCCATGCGCCTTTTTGAGTTTTGGCAAGGGCATCTTTATTTTGCCCATGCAATGTTTTTATACAAAGTTGTTTATATATTTCTTCATTATTGAATGGAGTAGGCAAGTTTAAACATATGGCCCCTCCTTCAGCAGTAATGAGGTTTTTAACTGCATGAAATGAAAAAACAGAAACATCTGTAAGGCATCCTGTTTTTTTGCTTTTATAAGTAGCCCCTATCGAATGAGCCGCATCACTCAATACTAAAATTCTTTTTAATTGCTTTTGCTCTTTTGTTTTAGCAGTAAATTTTTTCTGAATATCTTTTCTTTTTACAAGAGTATTTATTGCATCGTAATCACATGGTAATCCGGCAAAGTCTACCGGCATTATTACTTTGGTGTGTTTGGTAATTGCTTTTTCTATTTGTTCTATAGAAATATTAAAATCATTCTTCTTTGTATCTACAAAAATTACTTTAGCACCACAATGTACCACTACGTTAGCAGTAGCAGAGTATGTATAAGCCGGTACGATCACTTCATCACCTTTTTCAACTCCAAACCATCTTAGTATTATTTCCAGTCCTGCTGTAGCTGAATTAAGGCAGAGAGTTGATCTGCAGCCACAATATTCTGTTAGTTTTTTTTCAAACTCTTTTGTTTTGGGCCCTGTAGTAATCCAGCCTGATTTAAGAACTTCTTTTACAGAATCTATTATTTCATCAGTGATCTTTGGGGGAGAGAATGGGATCATATTTTGCAAAAATAAATTTTATACCTAAATAATAAGTGCCTAAGTTATGTTGGTGATGTATTATGTTTTAAAAGCAATACATAAAAAAATGAAAAGAATATTGTTCCTGCCTGTACTTCTAGCATCGATTCTACTGAAAAGTTAATAATGGTAATGATTATAAATGATAGAAGGATGATATTCTTGCTTCTAAATCCAATATATAAAGGAATTGTAAAACATGCAATGATAGCAATAATGCCTGCTAATCCTAAAGTGATTGCAGTCTGAAAGAATTGATTGTGAGCATTAAGATTTTTTTTGGCAAGATCGGTATAATTATATTGTAAATAAGTTTGTATCAGTTCATCCTTTATATCACCTGTTCCTGATCCTAAGGGAATATTTTTCTGAATGGTTGCAAGATCTGATTTCCAGATTAAAATTCTCTCTGCATTGCTTTCTTTTGTATTGGAGTTTATTTTTTTCGAATTAAGTAGGGTTTTTAATGCTACATCAATTCTTTGTTTTGTATAAGGAGAAATATAAAAAATTGTTGTTGCAAGCAGTATAAATACTGCAAGGAATGATAATGCAACACTTGTTTTATTTTGCTTAATAGATAAGTATAAAAGATAAATAAGAAGAAGCAAAAATAAAGTGACTATGCCTGATTTAGAAGCAAGGATTATAACGGTTGTAAATAAAAATAGTACCATGATCACATTTATTGATTGTGTTTTTCTTGTTTTGTCCTGTTTTAAAAATAGAATAACCGCTATGGAAAAAACCATATACATAGCAAGATACGAGGGGTGCATGTTGTATGAAAAATACGTATATGCAAAATGATTCTCACCCGTGTTTATATAATGTAAACCTGCTACGCTATAACAGATTATTCCGCTAATGATGCATCCCCATACAAACGACCAAAGTGTTTTTGCATAATATTCTTGTTTGTTTGTTTGTGATGCAATAATAAATGGGAATAATATCAATGATAGTTTAACTTCGAGATCAAACCAGCCTGCGGATTTATTTTCTGTCCAAAGCATTCCAATTATATGCAGGATGTATAATATGATAAGCGTCCATACAATCTTGGTATTTTTTAATTCAAACCACTTTGAACGAAAATTCCCTTCTGCAATCCGGTTGACTAAGAGCAGTACGATAACTGGAGGAGTAGCCTGAATATATACCGGTAATAAAAATGCAATTAACATGCATAGGTATAAATGAATTTTGGTATGCATATCTTTTTTGTTCACCTTGTTATGGTTTCGTCCTTTTTAATTTTTATCCGTAGTAACATAAAATCGATAAGTCCTTTTAAATAGCCTGCCCCATAGCTTATATGTAAAACGATAAATGCAAAAAATATTTTTGGTACCTGAGAAAGCTTTTTACTAAGGACGGAAGCATTAGCTATGGCACTAACGATATATAATGTAATTAAGCCCATATAAATAATAATAAATCTCTTATCAATCAAAAGTGATAAGGGAAACAGGAATAGGAATAAGACAAAAAATAAAGGTACTAATTGCCTTAGCGTTGTAATTGTTTTGTGTAATTTGTTTATATATACTTTCCAATATCCGTATTGGTAATATTGATTAAATAGCTTGGCAAATCCGGACCGTACATAATATTTTGACCGTATGTTTTTTGAAAGAAATATTTTATACCCTGCTTTTGTGAGCCTGTAATTGAATTCATCATCCTGGTTTCGAACCAACTCTTCATTGAACAAACCTATTGCTTGGAAGATTTCTCTTTTATATGCACCAAATGCAACAGTATCAACAAATCCTTCTTTTGTGCCTGTTCTGAAATGTGCATTGCCAACTCCAAATGTTGAAGACATAGCCATGCCAATTGCTTCGGAGGTGTTGTTTTCATAAGTGTTTTCAAGTATTCCTCCGGTGCATTGTATTTGATCGTTAGATGACAGTATCTGCACACACTTACTTACATAGTCGGGGAATAATTCTGCGTGTGCGCCCAGAATCAGTATAATATCAGAACTAGACTTGTTTATTCCCAGATTAAGTGCAAAGGGAGTAGTCCTGTTAGAATTAATTAATAACTGTATGTTAGATTTTTTAGCAGAAAAATCATTTATAATTTCTGCTGTTCTGTCTTTGCTTATACCATCGCAAACAAATACTTCAATCAGATGTTGCGGGTAATCTTGATTTAATATGGACTGAAGACAGCGTGCAATATATTGTTCTTCATTTCGGCTGGGAATAATTATGCTTACTGTCTTATTCATTTATGGCTTTACAATATAGGTTGAAGAATATCTCTGTGGTTTTATTTTTTTCGGCATTATCCCTTATTTTTTTCTGGTTTATGGAAAAACAATTTTCCAAATTCAATTTTAATGCTTCCTCAAACGGATTGGTGTTTTCTTTCTTTATAACTCCATTTATTCCGTCCTCGATCCATTCTTTATTTGCAGGCAGGTCCGAAACAACTGGAATGCAATTAGCAGACATGGATTCTAAAAGACTTACCGATACTCCATCGCTTGAAGGTATAGATGCATATATACTTGCTTTTGCATATTCTTTTCGGTTTTCTTCTTCATTTAGCCACCCCAGGAAGGATATTTTTTTTCCGGAATTTAATTTTTTTGAAAGCTCTTTGAGCTGTGCTGTTTCAGTGCCTGATCCTGCAATATGTAATTCCCAGCCTGTATGTTTTTTGAAAAATGCATCAAAATCCACAATGATGTCTTCAATATTGTATAACTTTTTGTGTAAACGGTTGGAATAAATAATATGTTCTTTATTAGAAGGTTGTACCGGATTGATTCCGTATTGAAGATGAACATATTTTGTTTTTGAAGGAAATATATCATTCATAGCATTGATCATAATACCGGCATCAGCAGTAATGTATTTACTCTTCCTAAGTACGTAACGACATATATTTTTATAGATAATATTTTTTTTAGGCATTAAAAGTACATCACTTCCCCACGCAGTAGAAACGATAGGGGTTTTTTCGGCACTACTTGCAGTAAAATAAGCTAAACGATTGATTTGATGAATATGTATTATGTCTGGCTTTTCTTTTGAAATTATTTTTTTTATTTCTTTTCTATTTGATAACCATTTTAGCGGGTTGCTGCCTCTGAAATTCGCTACATACGATCTGGATGCTTCCGGAATATTCGCGGGTGTTTCGGTAAGAAGAATAATTTCCTTAATGTGTTTTTTTATAGCACGGCAGTAATTTTGTAAGTGTACGGATGGTTCTCCTGCTATCAATACTCTCATGCTTCCAGGATTATATTAATAAGTAAAGCTAATTTTTTTACCTGATGTTGCCTATGAAGCAGTTCAATGCTATTCGTATTTACATGAAACGGTTTTTGTTCTTTCCATCGCACATAAGCCTGTTGTATTGCTTGTACTATTTCATTTGTATTATTGAAGTCGGCAATATATCCTGCATTTAATTTTCGTATCAGATCAGCTGCCACATCATCTTTGTCTACAACGGCAATAATGGGTTTGTATACCGATAAGTAGTCAAATATTTTCCCGCTGTATACCCCTTTACCACTTACGGGAGGCAATATCAGCAGGTTAGCATCTGCTTTAGAAATGATTTCAATAGCTTGAGCGTTTGTTACCTGCGGTATAAACTGGCAAAATTTTTCTAATTCTTTGGGAATATTAAAATTTTTATGAGTGCCTATAAACTTTATTATAATAGAAGTCTGTGTTTGTTTTATAAAGTGAAATAAAGCATTAAAAAATGTATCAGGTTTTCTATCTCCATAAAAAGTTCCTGCATAGCAGATGGTAAATACATCATTAAAATTATCTGAGCGGTTTATGGAATGATCATATCCGTTTCGTATTTCCTCAAAATATTTTATTCGTGGTAAAAGATTTTTGAAGTCATTTAAAATAGGCTCACTAACTGCTGTAATAGCAGTACAGCGCTGGTTTATCATGTTTTCTATTTCAGCAAGCTTGTTTTGAGCTGATGCATTAATATGTGGGTTTTTAGACATTTCATCGCGCATATCAGCAATCCATTTAACTGATGGGTATTTGATGCAGAATTTATACGCAGCAAGGTGAGTTTCTTCTGGCGAGAATGAGCTGATCACTATGTCTATTTTTTCTTCAATATTTATTTGCTCTAATGTTGCAATAACATGGCTATGCCATGCATTGTATTTCTTAACTCCTAATTTGTTTATGAAATAATTCCAAATAACTTTTATGGAATGAAGTGTTCTTGATTCACCCGGAATTTCATTTAAATAGCGGAGAAAAGCATTGTTCTTTAATCTGTAAATGTTTGTAGTGCCTGTTTGTTCTTTGTCTTTTTCATTTCCTGTTGTAATTGTAATGACAGAAACTTTGTAGTTGAAGTTTTCAAGGTATTTTGCAAAAGCATACATACGGTTTACGGCAACCCCTTTTTGAGGCGGAAACCACGTTGTGATAAGTACTATATGTGGTTTATTTTTTAACAAGATTCTCCACTGTTTTTAAAAAAGTAGTGAGTATTTTCTCTTTTGACAAGTGCTCTTTTGCAAATAAGATATTCTCTGTGTTTGCAGCAAGTCCGCGATTTTTTAGAATATTTACACAATAATTGAATGCTGTTTCAATTTCAGTTGTGGAAGATATGAAGGTGCACTGTTTGTGTGGCATTGTCCAAATTACTTCATTACCGCATGCCAATGCTTTCATGACACTTAATGAGTATCCATCATGTTGTAATATTCTAAGATGAATAGGATGGGTAAGTCGCAGCCGGTTCATTTCATCTTCTGAAATCCAACCTAAGAAATGTATATTTTTTCTTTGTACAATATTTTTTCCTTTCGTTCCGGCAACAAAAAAATCAATATCAAAGTGTTTTTCTGCTAGTTGAACAACGTTGTCTAGTCCGTATATGCTTTCTTTGCCTTGTGGTATGTATGTATGTGCCGAAATTTTATGAAATGTGTGGGTAGTTGGAATGGTTTCTACCCATTTATACTCAAGTCTGCTGCAATTAATGCCTATATTTTTTAATTCACTTTGTATCCAGGGTGCATCCGTATAGTGAATTGAAGAATCAATATATTTTCTGTACAAGATATTTTTTTTGTATGCCTCCGTTGCTAATAATGCATCTGTACCTTGCCAATGCATTAGTATTTTTTTCTTCATTTTGATTGCAAAGTCTAATGCACGGCTCTGTGAATACGCCCCGTTGATAGAAATAATTAAATCAGCATAAGGAAGAGCCGCTAAAAACTTCAGTGAGTGCCATTTGGAATAATATGTATTGCAGAATGAAAATGAATGCTGAGGTGAAAATTTATTCAGGTCGTTTTTTAATTTTTCGGCAAATAGGGGCAACCCTATAAATAAAATATTCATTTAGGCAGTTTTAATTAAATGTCGGTACCAGAATAACAAAGCAATATAATAAATAGTCATTCCTATAGAGTAGAACAGGAGGGATGTTTCAAATGTGTATTGTTGAATGATACCAAAAAATAAAGGTCCTATGCCGGCTGCATATCCTGCTATGCTGAAGAGGAAAGCACTTTTCTGACGGTTGTAAATGAGTGGTGTAAATGAAACGGGTGAGCAAATGAAATTAAATAAAATACAGGGTGACATTATCCGTGCATATGTTCCCGCATTTCTCCATGCTTCCCCTAAATAGAGTGCGAAAACATCCGGGCCCCAAAACAGGACAATCATTATCATAGGCGTTGCAATGAATCCTACTATGCGGGTTGATTTAATAAAGAGGGGGAGGATAGGGATATTATTGTTTTTTAATTCAGTTGCTTCCCTATAAAATATTTGTCCGGCTGCACTTCCTACTAAACCAATCGGTGCACGCATATAACGATTCATAATTGCAAATAATCCTAAAGTGAACATTCCGTAGTTTCTTGTTATAATAAAAAATAATAAAAACTGTTCTGCAAAAATTCCGGTGAATGCATGCAATGAGTTAATCATAGGAAAGTCTTTGTATTCTACAGCTACTGATTTCATCTCATTCATGTCAATATCACTTCGATTAAAAATATTAATGGAAGGGAATAGTAAAATAGCAATGCTGATGAGGTTTCCTATAAGCCAGGCAATGATGAGCCCATTTACCCCCCATCCTATATAACCCATTAAAGCATAACCACTATTTTGTGAAACTGATTGTGCAATGCGGCTCAAAGATACAAAGGGGTATTTTCCGGCTCTGATTGCCCATTGCATAAATATGTTGCTAATGCCCAATAGAAAAACCGATGGGGATAAATAGAGTATATATTTTCCCAGGTCATCATCGTTATACCACTTAGAAATTTGATCAGAAACAAAGATAGCTGAAAGCGACAAGAGGGAAATTGCAGCTGTAATAAAAATGCTAAGTACTAATAAGTTATTAGCTTTCTTGATGTTTTTAGGAAGAACGAGTGCCATTTCATATCTGCCCGCTACAATAATAGAAATCAATGAAACAATTGCTAGAAAGTTTTCTTGTATGGCAAGTTGCTGAGGGTTAAATATCCGCCCAATGATGGGTGCTAAAAGAAATGGCGCAAGCTGCCCAATTGTGTTGCCGGCAAACAATAATGCAAAGTTTTTATAATATGTGCCTTTGCTGTTAAACATTTTTTTCTGTTGATGAGGAAAGAAGTAAGAAGGCTGTGAGCATCCACCCAATATTTAGGATAAGAAACGCGGAGGACATGCAGCTGATAAGAACAAAAACTATGTATATGACAGTAGTATTGATTAATGCATTCAAATTAAATTTATCTGATTTTATTTTTTTGAACCAGTAATAAAGAAATAGTATAAGATAAGGAATGAATATGAGTAATCCATACTGACTTAAAATCTCTATTGGTCCGTTATGTACACTGTTGATTGTACCAGTAGGGTGAGGCACTTTATGATTGTCATGGTACCACATGAATTGACCGGGGCCTACTCCTAAAAAATTTGATTGTTGGGTTAAAAACAAACCATTCTTGATGAGATTTATCCGCACGTTTATCGACTTGTCTTTATTATGTGATTGATAGGTGCGGTAGGATTTTATTATATCTTCTTCGCTGAAGTTTTTTAAAAGTGAATCTGCAGGATAGAACCGGATAGTGTCCTTATCGGTTTTAGCGAGATTAATGGAGTTGATTAAATAATGTTCCCCGTTTTTCCATATAGGTCCGAAATATATTTCTTTTGTGAAAAGGCAAAAGAGAGTAAACCCGGCTGATAAAAGAAACCATGCATAGTATTTTTTTATGATATAGTATTTATCAGTTATAATGAAATGTATCGTATTTGAAACGAACAGTAAGCAAGCAGATAATTTGCCGGACTGTGAGTCACCTATAATTGAAAAAAATAACAGGACGGCAATAATGAGTAAGTTGTTTTTGAAATTTTGTTTTTTATCCTGAGTTATAAATATGAGGAGAGCAAATCCAAAAAGATAGCATAAGAAGGTATTGGGGTTATCGTATAAAAATAGTGGTGCGTAGGTAATGTTTTCTACCGGCAAATTCCATAATAGCTCTGTGAATTCTCCTTTAAAGTGTATTCCGGTAAAGAACTCAAATAATGCAAACGAGGTTAAAGTGATGAAAACGAATACTGAAAGCTGGTATGAGATTGCAAAAAAATGTTTTTTCCCCATAACATATCTTGTTAAAAACAACATACTTATTGTGACTGCCATCATGATCAGGCTTCTTATATCATAAAGCGCATATGTTTTTTCTTTAACAATGGGTAAATAAGCAATTCCATAAATACACCAGATAAAGAAGAACAGCATAATTATTTTGTCGGCAAAATCTATTATCTGTGTTTTTTTGGCAAATAGGGTGCAGAGTAATAATATAAATGTCAGGATAAGGGCAGGATAAATGGTCATAATGCCGATTGATACTGGTAATACCTGTGCATCAAACGGAAATAGCAAGAACCAAAAAATAAATAATGCTGTAATGCTCTTTTGAGCTAAAAAATGCCTGAAGGTAATTTGCATTACTACTACTACTGCTTAAAATTTATGCAATTTACGAATTAGATTACATCTATAGCTGTAGGAATACCTATCCAGAGTATTAACAATATGTGGATATTAAAAATAGGTTTATAGATTATGAATTTATATTTTCGGCGTCTTTATGAAAAGGGTTTTCATATACATTTTTTTACTTGCACTGTTTGTTAAATGTAAAAAGGAGACCTTACCTCCCCCTGATGGGGGCATTCCGCCGGTAACGGATTCACCATTGCTTGTTTGGACTAATCCCAGTCAGCCTAATCCTTCTAAAAATCCACCTGCAATTTTTTATGCACCTCACCAAGATGACGAAACGTTAGGCATGGGGGCTTCGATAGCTAATCATGTTCGCATGAAAAAACCGGTATATGTAGTTCTATTAACAAATGGAGCTTATTCAAAAGCAATCGACATATTAAATGGTTCGTCACCCTGTGAGTTTCATCATACTACTCATCATTATAATTTGTCTATTACTGAGTTTATTGCTGCACGTAATGCAGAATTTATTGCTGCATGCAAAGCATTGGGAGTGCATAGGGTGTATATTGCTAATGCAGGTAAAGGATACGATGAATCGATCGGATTGAATAATATGACAGAAAAATTTGAAAAAGTTATCCTGTATTTCCACAAACTATTTCCGGCATCCTATCAAAAAATTATAAACGGGGGTTGCGATTTTACTCCTTCCGGAAAAAGATCAGATGCTCACAGAGCTTGTACATTAGCTATGTATGAATTGAGAAATATGAATGCTGTTAAAGATGTATGTTTATATAAAGTATATGTTTATTTCTTTGCACAACAAGAGAGGCATGCTGATTGGATTAATACTGTAGATGAAGCAGATGTGATAAGCCGACAGCGTGCATGCGATGAGTATAAGTATTTTAATCCGGCCTTAGGCAGATATTCTATTGGGTATGCTCATAGTGTATGCCAATTATTCATGAACTCCTATTTGTCCCGCCAGGAGTATATAGATTACCTTAAAAAGGATTGCGAATAGTAACATCGTACCTGCTACAACTTCCGTTTTAACTTAATTATTATCAAAGCAGTATGTTACTTAGCAATATTAACTGCCCTTGTTTCGCGTATAACTGTAACTTTAATTTGTCCCGGATAAGTCATTTCTGTTTGTATTTTATTGGCAATATTAAATGATAGCTCTTCGGCTGCTTTATCATTTACTTTATCGGATGAAACAATTACACGTAATTCTCTGCCGGCCTGAATAGCATATGCTTTTTCCACCCCGCCCTGTGAAAGAGCTAAGTTTTCCAGATCTTTTAATCGTTGTATGTATTGCTGGTGTACCTCTCTTCTTGCGCCCGGGCGTGCTCCTGAAATAGCATCACAGATTTGTACAATAGGGGAGTATAAAGAAGTCATTTCTACTTCATCATGATGGGCTCCTATAGCATTACATATTTCCGGTTTTTCTTTAAGCTTTTCTGCCAGCTTCATACCTGCAATAGCATGTGGTAGTTCCAATTCTTCTTCAAATACTTTACCTATATCATGTAGTAATCCGGCACGTTTTG
>CAZCJN010000068.1:0-12394 GCA_964498865.1 uncultured Bacteroidia bacterium | reverse complement strand
ATGTTTAAATTAAAATTATACTTTTGAATGGTCCAATTATTAGGGGAGCTTACAATGGATATAACATGTTTGGTAAAGGGCTCTTTTTTACCACGCTCGAAGTTGATGGATTGTTTATCACCTTGATATTCCCTTAGAATATTATTTTGAAAATGATAGAGTATGTGATTAGCACCGGAGAAAGACAGTGTTTTTTTAATTTTATCAAATACACATAGACCTATCTCCATTCCATCATGATGAGTATTTCCTTTATTGGTTTGATTAAGAATTTTAATAACGCCTTGTTTAAGATGGTTTAAAATATCATCGGGCTCAAAGACTTCTTTCACATTAATAATTTCATTTAACAAAGTGTTTCCTATTATGCTCATGAAAGCACCTGGCACACCGTGTCCGGTACAATCCGCCACGGCAAAAAATACTTTATTTCCCTTTTTTTCCATCCAATAAAAATCTCCGCTCACAATATCTTTGGGCTTATATAAGATAAAATAGTCATTAAATAGTGTTTTAATCATTTCATCATGAGGCATCATGGTGGTTTGAATTAAACGCGCATAATTAATACTATCTGTAATGTTTTTATTTTTTTGATCGATTATCTTTTTTTGTTTTCGAGTTATTTTCAAACGGTTCCAGGTGAAAGCAGAAAATAATAAAATCAGCAATGTGCTACTTAGCACAGCATAGTTTATTATTATTTGCTGTTTTTCTTTTTCTTCCGCAACTGTCAACTCATTTTTATGCGCCGCATTGTGTTCCGCCTCCTTTAATGCAAACTCATATTCCATCTGTCTTTTTAAGGATATTTGTTCAGTCTCTTTATTTCGTAAACTGTCAGACATTTTTTTAAAAAGAATGTGCATTTCAAGCCCCCTTTTATAATTACCTAAAGCAGAATAAATTTCACTTAAATAGCTACTAGCCCGGTTTACAACATCAGAATAACCAGATGAATCGGCTATTTGAAGAGCAGTAAGGCAATACTTTTCGGCTAAGACGTATTTTCTCTGTTTAAAATAAACAAAACCAATATTATTCATATTTATACTGGTATAATAATGACGAATACTGGTTTCACTTGTAATATCAAGCGATTTGAAGTAGTAATTAAGAGCCGTATCCAGTTTCTCTAGGCTATTATAAATGTTTCCAATACTAAATAAAGACAAAACAACACCATCTATGTTATTAATTTCCTTATTCATTTTTAATGCGCTAAAACAATATTTTAAGGCGGTATCTTGCTTACCAAGTGAATTGTGAATGGTGCCTATATTATTTAATGTGGTGGCAATGCGTGCCTTGTCATTAATTTCTTTAAATATTCTAAGTGCCCGCATATTATAGTCTAATGCTTCTTCTTTTTGCCCTTGATTATTATATATTACAGATATATTGGTTAGAGCTTCTCCTATCCCAAATTTGTTGTTGAGTTCTTCTTGCAGCTTTAATGAAAACATAAAAAGCTCCAGTGCCTGCTTGACTTGCCCTCTGTTACTATATACATAGCCAATGTTATTATATGCATCTGCAAGACCTCTTTTGTAGTCAAGTTTCAAGGAAAGTGCCAGAGCTTCTTGTGCATATTTTAAAACATCACTATCTGATTCACAAAGTTCACTAAGATGATACAGTATATTTACTTTATTGGTGTCATCACTGACGATCTTTAATTTCAATAAAAGAGAATCAATGGTGGTATTTTCTGCTATAGCAGTAGTCGATATAAATAGAAGAGCAAAGAAAAAAAGTTTTGTGCGTATCAATATCACAAAATGTAATTGTTATAAAGTGGATGCAAATGTATTTTTTTTACACTTCAATTCCTATTGGCCTTCATTATGAACTAATGATTTAAAAGCCATTAGTATACCAATTTGGTAGAATAGCTGGTGTAAAGGGGGGATAGGCGAAAAAAGAAAATAAATGCTGTTACACGGTGAGTATCTCTTTTTCTTTTGCCTCTAAGTGTTTATCTACTTTTATAATATATGAATCAGTAAGTTCCTGAATTTTTGTTTCGGCGCCCTTCACTTCATCTTGAGTAAGTGTTTTTATTTTACGAACTTCTTCATTACCATCTTTACGGGCAGTACGAATACTAACCTTTGCGTGTTCTCCTTCTGCTTTTGCTTTTTTTACTAAATCTTTTCTTCGGTCTTCTGTAAGTGGAGGAACATTGATAATTACAGTTGTTCCATTGCTTCCGGGGTTAAAACCTAAATTGGCTGCCTGAATAGATTTTTGTATAGGTTCTATCATGTTTTTTTCCCATGGTTGTATACTTAATGTACGTGCATCGGGAGAACTTACATTGGCTACCTGATTAAGAGGAGTCATGTTCCCGTAATAATCAACACGTATCCCATCTAACATACTAGGGTTAGCCCTGCCGGTTCTTATTTTTGTCAGTTCAGATTCCAAATGGGAGATAGCTTTATCCATCTGCTCTTTGGCAGAATCAACTACAAACTGTGCGTTAGCATCCATGGTTTTAAAATTACAAGTGAATGGCGAAAATACAAATTTGTTAAATAAAAAGCCCCGCAATTGCGAGGCTTTTCTATTTCTATTATTTAGGGCAGGCCATCATCCTGAACAACTTTCACAGCTGTCAGGGTTATCCAGCGAGCAGGAGATTTGCGACATAGAGTCTTTGTCTGTAGAGGTATTGTTCTGTAATTCAGCTGTGAAGGTATTAATACGTTCTGCAGCTTTGGTATTCGGCACTTCATCTAATGGAGCGACTTTGGTATTTATTGACTCAATTACATCAGCAGCAACCATAGCAGGTTGCTTAACTTGTGCTTGATCAACAGTAAATTTAATAGCATCTGCAGCTGATTTTGTACGTAGATAATACATACCGGTTTTCAATCCCTTTTTCCATGCATAAAAGTGCATAGAGGTGAGTTTTGCAAAATTGGCATTTTCAATAAATAGATTTAGGGATTGAGACTGACAGATGTAGGCACCTCTATCAGCAGCCATATCAATTATTGATTTTTGTTTTACTTCCCATACTGTTTTATATAGAGCTTTTAAATCCTCTGGTATTTCAGCAATATTTTGTACAGAGCCGTTACCTGCAATGATTTTGTTTTTAAGATTATCGTTCCATAATCCACGTTTCACCAGATCTTTTAGTAAGAATTTATTTACTACTACAAACTCTCCCGATAAAGTTCTGCGAGTATATATGTTAGAGGTAAAAGGCTCAAAGCATTCGTTATTGCCTAATATTTGTGAAGTAGAGGCGGTAGGCATTGGCGCAAGTAGAAGGGAGTTTCTTACTCCGTATTTTTTTACTTCTGCTTTTAGCTCTGTCCAGTTCCAACGACGAGAAGGACTCACATCCCACATATCATATTGAAAAACGCCTTTTGATACAGGAGAACCTTGGTAGGTTTCATATGCACCAAACTGTTTTGCTTGCTCTTTAGATTCAGTCATCGAGGCAAAATAGATAGTTTCAAAAATCTCTGCATTAAGTTGCCTTGCTTCGTCTGATTCAAATGGTAATTGTAAGAGCAAGAATGCATCAGCCAAGCCTTGTACGCCTAATCCAATAGGGCGATGGCGCATGTTTGATTTTTTTGCTTCCGGAACAGGGTAATAATTTTCATCAATGATCCTATTAAGGTTTTTTGTAGCTGCACGGGTTACTTCGTATAGTTTTTGGTGATCGAATTGGCCATTGATCACAAATCTTGGAAGAGCTAAAGAAGCTAGATTACATACCGCTACTTCATCCGGAGCAGTATATTCTATGATTTCTGTACATAGATTAGATGATTTAATCGTTCCAAGGTTTTGCTGATTTGATTTTCGGTTCGCTGCATCTTTATACAATAAATAAGGATTGCCGGTTTCTATTTGTGCCTGCATAATGGCATTCCAAAGTTCACGTGCTTCAATAGTTTTACGTCCTCTGCCTTCAGCTTCGTATTTTTGATAAAGGGCCTCAAATTTTTCTCCCCAGCAATCGTAAAGCCCGGGTGCTTCATTGGGGCAAAATAGTGTCCATTTTCCGTTTTCTTCCACGCGTTTCATGAATAAATCGGGTATCCAAAGCGCCAAGAACAGGTCGCGTGCACGATTTTCTTCTTTTCCTGTGTTTTTTCTTAGATCTAAAAACTCATATACGTCAGCATGCCAAGGCTCTAGGTAAATCGCAAAACTTCCTTTACGTTTTCCCCCTCCTTGATCAACGTAGCGAGCTGTATCGTTAAATACGCGAAGCATGGGAATAATTCCATTAGAAGTTCCGTTGGTACCACGTATATAAGATCCTGTAGCTCTGATGTTATGGATGCTCAAGCCGATTCCTCCTGCACTTTGTGAAATTTTTGCACATTGTTTTAAGGTATCATAAATACCATCAATGCTATCTTCCTGCATTGTAAGTAGAAAGCAAGATGACATTTGCGGTTTAGGAGTTCCGGCATTGAAGAGGGTAGGAGTAGCATGAGTAAACCAACGTTCGCTCATGAGATTGTAGGTTTCGATGGCCGACTCAATATCATTTTTATGGATGCCTATAGCCACGCGCATAAGCATATGTTGAGGGCGTTCGGCTACTTTCCCGTCTAATTTTAAAAGATAGGAACGCTCAAGTGTTTTGAATCCAAAATAATCATACCCAAAATCACGATCATAAATAATAGTTGAATCAAGAATTTCGGCATTAGTGGAAATTATGGCATGAACATCTTCAGCAACAAGTGGGGCCTTTTTCCCTGTTTTAGGGTCTATATAATTGTAGAGCAACTCCATTGTTTTTGAAAACGACTTTTGCGTGTTTTTATGCAGATTGGATACTGCTATACGAGAAGCAAGTTGTGCATACTCTGGGTGTGTAGTTGTTAAGGAGGCGGCTACTTCTGCTGCTAGATTATCTAATGCAGAAGTGGTTACGCCATCGTAAATTCCCTCAATTACTTTCATGGCTACCTTGATAGGCTCAACTATCGGGTCTAATCCATAACATAGTTTCTGGATTCGTGCTGTGATTTTGTCAAACTTCACAGGTTCTTGTTTGCCATCTCGTTTTACTACGTACATATTATTTCTTGTATTAAGAAGTGAGTATAGATTTTATCAAATATATTTTTATTAAAAAAAATTCTTTATCAAGTCGTCAAGTTTTCAATATAACAGATAGAGCTATTTAAAAAAATCTATCTTTTCGGCGTTTATTGTTCCTTATGGGAGACAACTATTTCCGAAGGCAGATTTCTGTGTACAATAAAAGTAAATTGGTTTTTTACAGATAGTTTGTAAGCGTCAGCATCGGGTTTTGTGCACATCATTATTTCCATGGATTTAATCATCGCTATATAACTAATGAGCTAGTGTTATGTTAAATAAACTCCAACTAAAATGTCAAATTAACTATTACCAATATACAGATTAATTAGATATAAAACACTTTTTTCACATGGCATTATAAACAATGCCATGTGAATCATTTAGGATTTTTAAAATTCCTCGTCTAATGAAAATATGTTGTCTTGCTTTGTTGATCGAACGCCTGCTTTTTGGTATTCTGCTACTCTTTTTTCGAAAAAATTGGTTTTTCCTTGTAAAGAAATCATTTCCATAAAGTCGAAAGGATTGGTTGCATTGTATTTTTTTTCACATCCAAGAGCAACCAATAATCTGTCTGCAACAAATTCTATGTATTGACACATCATGTCTGCATTCATGCCAATAAGTTTTACAGGTATAGCATCGCGTACAAATTCATGTTCTATAATTACTGCGCTGGTAATAATTTCAGTTACTTTTTCTTTAGGCAGCTGATTTTTTAATTTAGAATATAGAAGGCAAGCAAAATCACAGTGTAATCCTTCATCGCGAGATATAAGTTCGTTCGCAAAACTTAAGCCCGGCATTAAGCCACGTTTTTTAAGCCAAAAAATAGAACAGAAACTGCCTGAGAAGAAAATTCCTTCAACAGCTGCAAATGCAATGAGCCTTTCCGCAAAACTTCCGTTCGAAATGAATTTTAATGCCCATTCTGCCTTTTTCCCTACACACGGAACGGTATCTACTGCATGAAACAAATAGCTTTTTTCTTTTTGTTCTTTTATATAACTATCAATAAGAAGAGAATATGTTTCAGAATGAATATTTTCAATCATGATCTGGAATCCGTAAAAACAGCGCGCTTCTGGCCATTGTACTTCGCGCATGAAGTTTACAGCCAGGTTTTCATTTACAATTCCATCGCTTGCAGCAAAAAAGGCAAGAACATGTTTTATGAAATGTTTTTCGTCATCATTTAATTTTTTCTCCCAGTCTTGTAGATCGGGTGAAAGATCAATTTCTTCAGCAGTCCAGAAACTTGCTTCCGCTTTTTTATACATATCCCAGATATCGTTATGTTGTATAGGGAATAATACAAATCGGTCTTTGTTTTCTTGTAGGATAGGTTCTGAATTAGTGCTCATGCTATAATTTTTTTGTATTAGTAAGAGTAGTTGTTTCTTGTTGGGGCTAAAAACCCCGCGCAAAAATTTTGGGCGGGGTTTTTATTTTGTTGTCACAAATATTTCAAAAAACTTTTTTTGTTCGACCGTTTTTCAATCAACATTTTAACTTAGTTATGAACAAAAAACTTTTTTTGAAAATATTTAGTAATAATGCTTTGTTGTTTCAAAAAAATAGTTAGTCAATTAGTTATTTAGAGTATATATTTTACCCGGCAAAGATTTTATTGTTCCGGAGAACTCCAGATTGAGTAAAATAGTTGCTGCTTGGTTCATGGAAAGCTTAGAAGAAAGGCATAAATCATCAATATGAATCTTTTCTTTCTCTTTCAGCATGTTTACAATGATTTCCTCTTCCAAAGATAGATTACTAAACAAGGTAGATTGTTGTTGTTTCAGTTTTTTATTTTGTATATCCCAGTTAAGTGCTTTAATTACATCATCTGCTGATTGAATCAACATGGCTTTGTTTGCCTTAATAAGCAAGTTACATCCTTCGGAAGAGGCATCATCTAAACGACCCGGTACGGCAAACACATCTCTATTATATGAATTGGCAATTTCAGCAGTTATCAGAGCGCCACTTTTGTAGGTAGCCTCCACCACAATGGTAGCATCGGCCATTCCTGCCACGATTCTGTTCCGTCTTGGAAAATATTCAGGATTCATTTTTGTGTGACTGATGAACTCAGTTAATAATCCACCCGATTCCGTCATTTGCTCAGCGGTAGTTTTATGTTCAGAGGGGTATATTAAATCCAGACCATGAGCTAATACACCTATAGTAGATTGTTTGTTTTTTAAGGCTGTTCGGTGTGCTATTATGTCTATTCCATAAGCAAGCCCGCTTACAATAAGTACATTATAAGGCGCTAATGCATCTACTATCTGCTCGCACATCTTTTTCCCATATAAAGTTGATTTTCTAGAACCCACAATGCTTATGATTTTATCAGCATTGAGGTGTATGCTTCCCTTTGAATATAATAACACCGGAGAGTCATTACATTGCTTGAGACGTAAAGGGTATTCAGTATCTGTAAAGAAGAGGGTCTTTATGTTATTTTTTTCGATGAATTTGATTTCTTTTTCAGCGCGTATCAATACATCTTGAACAACTTCTTTTTTTGAAATAGTTTCAGCAGTAATGCTTCCTATTCCCGGAATTTTTTCTAAAACCTGCTTCTTTTCTTTAAAAACCCCTTCTGCACTATTACAATACGCAATTAAGTTTTTAGCTGTGACATTGCCTACTCCCGGCAAAAGGGTTAAGCCTATGTTATATAGAAGGGTATTATTCACGGTATAAAAGGTAAGAAGATGAGATTAAATTATCTAATTTGCAACCACGAAAATAAGATAATGTTGGAGCGAATTTGACCCCTATTTATAGGTATTTTATTTATTTACCTAAATACCTTTCTTTTATAATATTTATATGATGTAAAATATGGCCGATTGTAATATATCCTATTGCCCTAGCTGTTATTTTATCCTTACCAATACTAGCCATAAACTTACTTTGTTCTTCGGTTATGTATTTGAACAAAAATTCTGTACTTTTTCGTACGACGGACAACTCTTCAATTAAACTATCCATACTTCGATTGCTCACATCTGTATGGGAAGCATACCAGTCTTCATTCATGCTGCAAAGGATGGTAGTGCTGTCCTCTCTAGAAGAAACTAATGCCCTGTAAGCGAATACTCTCTCTGTATCAATGATGTGCATAAGCAACTCTTTAATTGTCCATTTTTTTTCAGCATACCTGTAATTATGTTTTTCGGCAGGTATGGTTTTAAAAAAGTGAAGTGACTCATCTGTATTTTGTTTTAATAGTACAAGAAAATTACCGTTGCCAACAAGGTTAATGTACTTTTGAAAATAGGGATTGTATTCTCCCATTTGTGGTTTGTCCATTGACAGATGTTTGTTGAAGAAATTATGAAATTAAATCTTTTATATGAATATCTAGCACCTCCGATATTCTATATAAACTAATAATACCTGAATTAATTTCACCGTATTCAATTCGCTGATATTGCCTTGTACTCGTTTTAATTTCAAATGCTAATTGAGATTGTGAAATATTCTTCTTTTCCCTTTGTTGCCGGATTTTCATACCTATTGTCTTAAGTTTTTCTTTTTCTAATTTGGAAAGCACTCACAAATAAAGTATGTAGTAAAAATATTTGTGCGCCATATAAGGCGTTAAATAAGGAATTATTATATATCTGCTATGCGGGCAAAACATTTATACAGTTAAACTTTTTCGCTAAGGTTTAATCGAATAGTATAGGTGTTTTGCCAGTTTTATTTTATTAACCATACAAAAACAAATTCAAATGAAAAAAACAATCATTGCACTCTCGGTATTTTTCCTAATTGCAATTACCTTTTCTTTAAATGCACAGACAAACAAAATTGCTAAGTTTAACTCTATTACAATGCCAACAGGGTTAAATCAGTCTATCATTTTTGATGATGGCACAAACGTAGGTTTAGGTACAATAACGCCGGCAGATAAATTTCATATTCATGCATTAGGAGGGGGAATAATAAGGCTTACAAATAATAATACCTCCTATCTTACATCTCAAACTGTAACTACGGGAAACATTAGAAATATTGCAATGCAATGGAATAATAATTATTCTGCAACCAATATAAATGAAACATCTGCAATTAAGTTTACTTATCGGGCCGATGTTAATGGTCAAGTACAGGATGCTGCTATAAGATTTTTTACACAAAATAACGGAAGTGGTGTAACCCAAGAACGAATGACTATCGTTGGAGGCAATGTTGGCATTGGCACCACCAGCCCGGGCAGCTTTAAATTAGCTGTAGAGGGAAAAATTGGAGCAAGGGAATTTAAAGTCACAGCTGCTTCTCCTTGGCCGGATTATGTATTCGAAAGCTCTCATAAATTAATGTCAATAAATGATCTTGAAAACTACCTTTCTAAAAATAAACATCTCCCCAATATTCCCTCTGCACAGGATATACAGGAAGATAGTGGAGTTAATTTAGGAGATATGCAAATAAAACATTTGGAAAAAACAGAGGAATTATACCTTTATATAATCGAATTAAATAAAAAAATAGAAATGTTGGAAAATAAACTTGCCAGTAGGCAGTAAAGACGTGAAAAGCAAATATTTAATACTGTTTTTTCTTCTAAGTCATAGCTTTCTGTTTTCACAGGATACTATAGTAAATAAGCGGGGTTGGATCATAAAGTTAGCTATGCCTGTAAATTTTCCTGCTGCAAAAGCGTTTGACTATGTTGTTGATAGGGTTAAATGTGGAATAGCTGATGGAGTAAATGCTCACTATACTGTTTTCCCCAAGATTACTTCAGGAAAAAGTATAGATGTATTACGTTATTGTACTATACGTACGGGCAAATACGCATCCTGGCTTTGGAGCTATGGCATTAACTTTAAACAAAATGTAGGTAGGTTAAATTATTCCGGCTACTGGGAAGGAGGATTAACATACCACTATTATGAAGGACAAGGATATGATTTTTATAAAACCTACTATTTGCTGCCGAATATTGCTTTCTATAATAAATACAAAATAGGAAGAAACTCCTTTATATTAAACGGGTTTAACTTAAGCCTTGATTTTAAAGTGGCAGGTTACGGATATTATGAGTTTAAAAATTACCCGGGAGCAAGTTCTACCTTTGTGCAAACGTATGAAGGAGGTGAGATATACTGGCCATGGAAGTATTATAATTACAATATTCCTGGTGTATGGCCTTATAATACTGATATTTCTTTGAACTATGAATTGGGCTTTGGTTTTTCGTTAAAGGGATGGACATTGGGTCCTACTCTAAGAACCTCTGTTATAAGCCTCAATCAACTATTTATTGGAAAAGATAACTGTTATAGTTCTTTCTCACGCATGCATAATGAATTTTATAGAGAAATAATATTTGGAATGAATGTAATTCCTCATTTTAAACAAAAAACAAAATAATATGCAATATAAAATAATAAATATGGTAAGAATAGTATGTATAATGTTCGTACTATTCAATTGTACCAACAGTATAGCCCAGGAGGCAGCGGTGTTTCATAATAATACGGGCTTGCTAGATCTGATTAAACCCGAAAGCGAACCTAACTTTTTATATTTTAAATCCGAAAAGGCAGTGATAGCCAATTCCATATTTGAGAATCATAAAAGTAAGTTCGGGTTAGGTAAAGATGACGGAATGGTTCTATATAAAACGGAAAAAGATGATATAGGATTTACTCATTACCGATTTCAGCAGATATATAAAGGGCTGAAAATAGAAGGGGCTCAATTTTTTGTGCATGAAAAGAATGGTATTGTAAATACTGCCAGCGGCACTATGATCAATTACCTTAACTTGGATATTAATCCTGTTGTTTCAGAGCAGACAGCACTTGAAAATGCTGTAGGCAATGATACAAGTGCAAAACTTCTTGCCCCCACAGAATTATTAATTATTTTTAAACCAAACGGGAAAGAATTTATTGCAACAAATCTTGTATTGGCATATAAAATGCGCCTTAAAATTCAAAATGATATAGTTGTTTTTTATATTGATGCCAAAACAGGAAAAATTCTTAAGAAGGAATATTTAATTCATACTTGTTCTGTAGGAACCTGCCAGACCTTATATAACGGACAACGGTCGTTTAACACACGCTATAGAGGACTCCCTAACTTTAATTATATCTTGGAGGATGATTGCCATGGAAACGGAATTCATACGTATTTAGGGAAACTAAATAATGATGTGAAAGACAGTGATAATAATTGGTCATTACAGAGTGAAAGACCTGCTACTTCTGCTCATTGGGCCGCAGGTATTACCTATGATTATTTTATGACTAGGCATAATCGTTCTAGTTTTAACGGAACAGGAGGTAATATAGATATTTTAGCAGATTATGATGTTAATGATTATCCCAACTTAGGCACTAACAATGCCTTTTTTAAAGCAGGAGGAGGTGTCGGTAATCATGATTTATTAGCTTTTGGTCCTGGTGACGGAGGCAACTCTACAAGTTTAGCTACTTTAGATGTAGTTGCTCATGAGTTTACACATGGTATTACTTACTACACCGCAAACTTAAATTTGTCTTATGAATCCGGTGCACTTAGCGAATCCTACAGTGATATTTTTGGAGAAATGGCGGAATATTATCTTAATGGTACTTGTGACTATATTCATGGAACCGAACATGCAATAGACCCGGGAGAAAAACGATCATTAAGAAACCCATATGAATTTCCTTCAAAGCAAAACTCACAAGGAGTACGTTTAACGGAGCATTTACCTGATACATACCATGCAGGATATTGGTATTATGGCTCAGGTGATAATGGAGGCACCCATATAAATTGTGGAGTTCAAAATTTTTGGTTTTACCTTTTGTCAGAAGGTGGGAGCGGTGTAAATGATAAAGGGCAATCGTATAGTGTAACGGGCATTGGTAAAGATAAAGCTGCTGCTATTACCTTCAGAAGCTTAACTCAATATATGGGAAGTGCGTCTGGTTTTAATGCTGCGCGTAATCATTCTATTTTGGCTGCGAACGATTTGTATGGAAGTTGTTCAAATGAAGCATTGCAAACAGCCCGAGCCTGGTATGCCGTAGGTGTAGCTGATGAGTCTCCTTCGTACAATATTCATGTGTGTGGTAATCTTTCAGGAACTCAAACAAGAACAGCGGTTAATCTTCTTTCTGCCGGTGCTAATACAGGTTGTACATCCACCACTATTTTAAATGGATCAAATGTTATTTTTAAATCAGCTAATGAAATTAGTTTTTCATCTGAATTTACTGTAGAAGCTGGCGCTGAATTTATTGCTTATATCGATCCATGTTCTATAACATCACCA
>CAZCJN010000067.1:2245-12792 GCA_964498865.1 uncultured Bacteroidia bacterium | reverse complement strand
GATACAATGATTTATAATTCAGGAACAAAAACCTGTTTCTTCATTGGCCCTACCAACATAAAAAGCAAAAATAATTTTATTTATTGCGAATATGGTTGGTACAACACAGAATTAAACACTTCGCTTTTTAAAAAGAATGCTTATATACTAAGCCAAAAACAAAAGCTAAAAGGCGACAGTATTGCATATGAAAAATCTAAAAACATTGGAAAGGCTTTTGGCAATGTATCCATTACAGATACGGCACAGCATATCATTGCATCCGGAAATTATGCCACGTATTTCGAAAAAGAGAAAAAATCAATAATTACTAATCACGCCTTATTAAAGCAATATTCCGATAGCGACACGCTGTTTTTACATGCCGACACTATTTGCTCTTTGGAATTACCGATTACAAAAAAAAGATTTAAAAATGATACCGCTACAACTCAACAATTGCTTTTGGCTTATCATAAAGTATGTTTCTACAAACAGGATCTTCAAGGAAAATGTGACTCCCTCTCCTATTCAGATTATGATTCAACGATGCATTTATTCAACAAGCCTGTTCTATGGTCGGATAAAACTCAAATCACAGCCGACAAAATAGAATTGCTTATTGCTAATGGAAAAATGAATAAGATGTTCATGAAGACTAATTCTTTCCTTTCATCAAGGCATGATTCAACCATGTTTGATCAGATAAAAGGTAAAAACATGACGGGTTTTTTTAAGGATAATAATCTTGTAAAAATATTAGTAAATGGAGACGGACAAACCATTTATTTCCCTAAGGATAAAGACAAATACATTGGCGCTAATAAAGCAGATTGCAGCAACTTAATTATCTATTTATTAGAGAATGAAGTTCATAAGGTTACTTTCTTAAAAAAGACTCAAGCAACACTTTTTCCCATGAGTGATTATAACCAAGATGAATTCACATTAAAAGGCTTCACCTGGAGGGGCCAGGAACGACCTCTTACTGTGGAAGATATATTCAAATAACTTAAAATTTGAGTTAAAGTCGATCATCTTTATAAAATAAAAGGCATATTTAAGAGTTCTAAAGGCAACTATCTATTATTAGGTGCGTCCATACTACAACTAATATAATAACCAATCCTCAATTTAATATGAAAGCAAAAAAATCTCCCTGTATGTATTAGGGATATCTCTAGGTTTTTTACTTCTTAACTCATGTAAGAAACATGAAGATGCTCAATTTGGGCACCTATCGGTACAGCTTACTGATGCTCCCGGCAACTTCCAACAAGTTAATGTAGATATTCAAACAGTTTCTATCCATCTTGTACCCGATTCAGGTTCAGGATCAGGCAGCAAATGGATCGATCTTCCTACTAAAAGCGGAATTTATGATTTGCTTAAGCTTCAAAACGGGATCGATACTTCTATCGTAGATTCTGTACAGTTAGCAGCAGGAAAAATCACTCAGATGCGCTTGCTTTTAGGAAATAAAAATACAGTAATGGTAGATAGCGTTATTCATGACCTTACAGTACCAAGCGGTAGTCAATCAGGCATAAAAATACATGGAGATATTGTAGTAACCCCTAATCATACCGTTCATGTATTAATTGATTTCGATGCGAATGAATCCATTGTACATACAGGCAGTAATAAATACCAATTAAAACCTGTTATTAAGACCCTATAGATCAGTAAATTAATTGATTAATCAAAAGAATTGCCCGTATCGGTTATAAACTGATACGGGCAACCTTTTTAATAGCTATATATTGGACTAATCATATACCTCGAAACAGCATATACCGATACTAAACAAATAATCACCTATAATATTTGTAAATATTGCGGGAGGCAACTATTTTCGTTTTTGCACGTATTCTTCTTGGACTCAATCAAATCTCTAAAAACAGTGAAAAAAACAAGAATATCATTATTGATGCCTTCAATTATTGTCGGATTTATTTCAGGCCTTCTGTTTCTATTCTCCAATTTAAATGCTCAGGAAGTAAAAAACCAAAAAAATGTAAAAAGCTCTACCTATACATTTGATGAAAAGCAAGTAAGAGAATCCTTACAGAAAGAAGGATTATCAGAATCAGGTATTAATAATTGGATTAACAAACAAAAAGTATCTGCTATATCTAATAAAAATGCAGCAACCTCAGGTAAAAAATTAGCCGCCCCACCTGCAACATGTGGAGATCTGGGTGGTGAAAGCGGTTGGGGGCCTTGGGTAGCTTCTACAGGCGATTATTCTCTTTTGAATCAAACTAATACAAACGCGAGTAGTATTATTTACAATGCCACTAATTTAACTCCTACAGCACCCCGTTTTAATCTTACGGGTGGAAATGGTATTGATCCTTGTACACCAGGTCCTGCTGCCGGAAGCCCTCCTATTCCGGTTGTAGCACCCGGCTTTGGAAATGCATCCATTCAACTTGGAGATCCTACTGTAAATGGAAAGGATGGAGGATGTAACAGAGGGTGTGTAGAACGATTGAGTTGTTCTTTAAACGTTACTGCTGCCGATACCAATTTCATATATGCTTACGCCATTATTTTTGATTTCCCTGCTTCAGGAGCCAATAATCCACATACCGGAGCACAAGTACCTTTTGCAGAAATCTATATGTTAGATCAGAATGGCGATACGGTTGAATGCAGCCATCAAAAATACATGGGCGATACCGCAGGACAAACCACCCCTACACCGGGCTTATATCCTTCTACATGCACGGGTGGTGGGAGTAACGACGCTGCCTATAAACCATGGACAACAGTTGGAGTAAATCTGGCAAAATATGTTGGCCAAACTATTACTGTCAATATCGTTAATGCCGATTGCTCTCAAGGAGGTCACTACTGTCATTCTTATTGGGATTTTCAATGTCCGCCCATTAAATCTAACTCAGCTCCTTTCTGTGTAGGGCAAAGTACTACTCTCTGTGCACCCAGCTCTTCTCTTATTTCAAATACGTATACCTACCAATGGTATGTTAATACAAAGCCTCCGGGAAAGACAGGTACATGGACTATTATACCCGGAGCAACAGGACAATGTGTAACCGTAACCCCTGTTGTCGGTGATACTTTTGCTGTATATGTTCTTCAGCCATCCGGTTGTAATTTTTGGATCCCTTTTATTCCGGAGCCTACAGAAATTACACCCAATTTTAATTTTACAGGTACATGTGGCAGTTATACTTTTACCGATCAAAGTTTTGTTTCGCCCGTTTCACCTACTAATAATGTAGTTAAATGGAATTGGCAATTTCCAGGGGGTACACCTTCTACGGCAACATCTGCAACAACTACTGTTACTTATCCTCCCGGAACATATACAGTAACTTTAATAGTCACTTCTACAGCAGGTTGTACCGATACTATGAAGCAAACAATTACTGTAGGCGGATTTCCTACAGCAGCATTTAATAGTTTGCCAACATGCTTAGGGGGAAATACATCTTTAACAAATGGTTCTGTCTTCCCGCAAGGCGACCCTATTACATCGTGGAGTTGGTCTATGCCGGGAGGAATACCATCCTCTTCAACTACTCAAAATCCGGTTACTCATTACAATTCTCCGGGAACACATTCTGTCTCTTTAACTGTAACTACCCAGGCAGGTTGCATAGATACGATCATACAACAAGTAATTGTTTACAATCCTCCCATAGCCAATTTTTCAGGACCTGTTTCAGGTTGTGCACCTGTTTGCAATAATTATAAAGATATGTCTACTTGCTTAGATGGCAACATCGTCAACTGGGCATGGAACTTTCCGGGCGGGACGCCTTCTTCTTCCTCCTCTCAAAATCCAACTAACATTTGCTATAATTCAGAAGGGTCATACGGAGCTTCCCTTATGATTACCAGCAATTATGGATGTAAAGACACTATCGCCATTACACCATTAGTTGTAGTACATCCGTGGCCCAATGCAGACTTTGCAGTAGCCCCCGCTACAGCTCCTACTACGGACCCTATTTTTAACTTTAGTGCCCTATGGTCAGCCGGAGTTACAAGTTGGTCATGGAATTTCGGGGATAACTCACCAATAGATACAACCAGTACTGATCCTATACATTCCTATTCTGCTGTTGCAACTGCAAATGATTTTTATTCATTCAATATTTGTTTACGCGTACAAAATCAATTCAGATGTTGGGATACCATTTGCAGACCCGTAGAGCTTCTGCCGGAGTTTGAGTTTTACATTCCTAACTCATTTACACCAAATGGCGATGAGCATAATGATGTATTTTTTGGAAAAAGCAGAGGTGTAAAAGAATATGAAATATGGCTATTCGATCGTTGGGGAAATTTATTATGGCACTGTACACAAAAGGGGAAAAATACGGATTGGGATAAACAAGGACAGGATGGAATGTCGTCTTCATGTCAATGGAGTGGTGAAGTTGAAAATGCCGGCGCTGATTTAAACGGACGGAGCGGAAATCTCGCACAAGAAGATGTCTTTGTATGGAAAGTAAAATTAAAAGACATCTTTGGTAAGTCTCATAGATACATTGGACATGTAAGTATAGTCAGATAGTTTTTTTCTTCTTACCTGCTATAACGTAAGCTTTATACACAAATTAAACACCCTTCCTTCTAAGGGCGCCCATAAGGGTTGAAAAACCGGATTAGCAAGCGTGCCTGTTACTATAGGCTGAAATTTAGATTGACGGGTATCCAATAGGTTTTCGCAATTCAAAACAAAACTAAGATGCTTGAATTTTCGTTCGATCATCGCTGCAAAAAACCAATAGCTATTTACTTTTTGATTGTTATTAATGTATTGATTACTAACCCTGCTTTCTTCTAAACCTATCCTCCACTCCGATTCTATTTCATATGTAAATGTTCCCGAAAGTTTATCCTTAGGATTAAAAGGCATGTTAATAGTTGCAGTGCTACTTTCTTTCAATGATTCTGTATGATTATATCCAATATATAATTCAAACCCTTCATAAAATAACCTGATATAGGTATCGGTTCCATAACTGTTAACAAGATAATTTCCATTTTCAATAAAATAATTGCCTGCTGTATTAGTCGAAAGAATAAGCGAATTATCAATACGTGTATAGTAAAATGCCTGATTCAATTGTACTCCTACTGCATCAAACAGAGAGGTGTGGTAATTAATATCTGAATTAATACCGTATGATTTTTCAGAATTTACGGGAGAATTGATATCTAACAAATGAGGAGATGGGTCTGTATGATCAAACAAGCTGGGTGTTTTATATCCTGTTCCACCTGACAATCTTATTGAAAGTGCTGCATTGACCTTATACAAAAGGGCTAAACGTGGTAAAACAAAATCTCTATACCGATTATTATAATCATATCTCAAACCCACTTGAAGAGATATTTTTCTTGCAAGTTGCCAATCGTCCTGAACAAACAGCCCCAGAGTATATGTCGCATAATCATGAAACAAAACAGAATCGGATCTATCCACAAAAAAAGATTCACTTGTTAAATTACTACCGAATACAAGGGTATGCTTTTTCACTTTAAAAAAGTCATTCACCTCGGAATAAGTAGAGTATTGTGTTCCTGTAAAATTAAACCCTGAATAATTTAATGCACGCCTGAAAAAGCTGCCTGCTGATTTAAAAGTCAGTAAATGGTTAGGATTCAATTTTCCGTTATAGGTTAGATCCAACGTATTTCTGAAAACCTTTTCTTCTTGTAAAAAGGTATGTATACTATCTATACCCTGCTCAATGGCATGTATATCGCCTCCCAGTCGCGCATCGTATACAGTGGATAGTCCAATGATGAGTTTATTATTTTTATTGAAATCATAAAATAGTCTTGGATGAATGCTGAAGTTTTTTTGTTCAGGCACTTCAGCAAACCCATCTCCATTTATATCATTTGGGCTTTTTATGTTTAGCCCTCCGAATAATGTTAAACCCAATTTATTTTTTCTTTGAGAAAGAAAAACATTCCCATTGTACTCCCGAAGCGAGGTACCATTAACAGTTAGTACTACCTGGGAAGAATCAACTGGTTCTTTAGATATTAAATTGATTAAACCTCCAATAGCACCACCTCCGTATAAAGTAGAAGCCGAACCTTTTATGATCTCCACTTGCTTGAGATCTAAGGGCGGAATTGACAACACTCCCAAGCTCCCCGAAAAGCCTCCGTAAAGAGGTAAACCATCACGCATAATTTGTGTGTAGCGCGAATCAAGTCCTTGCATGCGAATAGCTTCGTTGCCATTTACAGGATTTGTTTTTTGAATAGTGATAATAGACAGATCACCTAAGATGCTCGTAACCGTTCCAGGAACAATAGTACTTTCTTCATCCATATCCTCTTGTCCCAACACTTCCACTTTTGTATTTAAATCTTCGATCCTGGAATTAGTACGGGTGGTAGAAATAATCACCTCATCTAAAGTTTGATTATCAGGAGGCAGTAAGAACAGATAAGGAAGCTGTTCATTCAGCGGAAAATTAACTGTTTGCTTTATTGTTTTATACCCGATAAAAGAAACAAGAATGGTATTATCACCATTAGGGATATTAGCAAGTGTAGCATTTCCGTGAGCATCGGTAGTGGTTCTGTTTTTTGTACTCTCAATAGATACATTAACAAAAGGAAGTGGCTCGTTAGTCAGACTATCTTTTATGATGCAAATAAAACTATTCTGAGAAAATGCGTTACATGATAACAAAAAAAATATGATTGGTATGAAATGCCTCATAGCTTAATACAGCTCAAGCACTGCCATCTATTTTTTATTAAGATCATGAAGAGTGCTTTTATTTTTTCTACTTGTTCCATTTACAACCTTTGAACTTAAAATAGGAATTCTATCCTTTCATTTTTTCACTTGCCTGCATGCACCATACCAGTTCATCAACAAATGCTTTGGCTCTTTTATCGGTTACTTCTTTATCTGTGGGGGCTCCTTCTGCATCATATGCTTCCTGAACTTTAGGTACAGGGAACATAGATGGTACGACCCATGCACCAATTTTCCATAATGTAAAGATCAAGGATGTAATTACTTGCGACCCGCCAAAAGCACCGGACGAAACCGTAGCAATAGCAATGGGTTTGCGTTTCCATTCAGCATATAACAGATCAATAACGTTTTTTAAGCTGGCTGGGTATCCTCCATTATATTCGGGTGTTACAATGATTATACCCCCTGCATTTTTTATCTTATCAGCAAATTCTAAAACTTGTTGAGACGGGTTAGGTAGTGATAGTAATCTTTCATCAAACAGCGGAAATTTATATTCATTCAAGTCTACTATATCAGCATTGGCTATTTTATGTTCTGATAAGTATCTTTTAAAATACAAGGCTACCCGATGGCTATTTCTTGCGAGCCTTACACTCGAGGAGATAATGACAATATTTCTCATATATAATGGTGTTAGTTGACGTTAAAGTTAGTTAAACCAAATTACAGATTTATTTACAGAGCAGTCCCTGTCATTTTGACGGTTTCTATGCTTTGGTATTTATCTTGTAAAAGCAAAATGAAAATAAAAAAATAAATATTAACCTATAAAACCATTCACTATGGCACTAATCAAATGGACTAAACCCACCAACGGGTTGTTAAGGCGAGACCTGATTACGCCTTCTTTGGAGAATCTATTTCATGATTTCTTCAATAATGAGTTGATGGTAAGGGACTATGCAGGTTATGTTCCTTCCACAAATATTACAGAAGATGATAACAGTTTTACTATGGAGATTCATGCTCCGGGGTTCGACAAGAAAGATTTCAATCTAAAAATTGAAAACGGCATCCTTACTGTAACAGGCGAACACAAAACAGAAGCAAGTAAAAACGAAAGAAACTTTATCCGTAAAGAATTCAACTATGGTTCTTTCTCGCGCAGCTTTAACGTTGCCGACCTGGTCGATGAAGAGAAGATCGATGCAAAGTACGAAAACGGAATTTTAAAACTGGTGCTTCCCAAAAATGAAAAAGCAAAACCCAGTGCAAAAGAGATCAAAGTTTCTTAAGCAAAAGATCAACTATAAAAAATCCCGTCAAAAGCGGGATTTTTTATTTATGTAGTAGTATTACTCCTTCATTAGTTACTGTCTTTTTCTCCTGATAACTCCAAAGGTTCCAATAATTTCTGGGGAGAACACCTTACAGGATAATTTACATGCCGGCATTACTTGAAGAATGGCGCGGTGCAACGCTTGCATTTCGCTGCGTTTCGATTCAGGTTGACTGGTAATATATTTTTTGACCTGCTTTTGTACGTTCATTTTTATGGCAATTCTTCACAGGTGAATCTATGAATACTCAGTAAGCTTTTTAAAAACGACTCGGGATCATTTTTTCGATAAAGACGCCAAGAGGTTTTCCAAATTGTTCATTGACATTTTAAACCCTTCTGTGAATCCCATTTCAATCATCTTCTCCATACGGGCAAGCGATTCATTATAAATAGTAATGCTGACTGTTGTCTTTCCATTTTTTTCGCTGAAAGTGTAATCCCAGTCAGAACCCGGCAATTGAGGGTTTTCATCTTTGTCTGCAAAAGCATTAAACATTTTAAAATTGGTTTTTGGACTGATGGAAGTATATTTCTGAATTGCCCAACGCTCGTCTTTTCCGTCCGGACTTACCATCGCATAAAATCTTCGACCGCCAACTTTAAAATCCATGTATTTTGTTTTTGATGTCCAGGGTTTAGGCGCTACCCATTGATCAAGGATTTCTGCCTTGGTAAATGCATCCCATACCAAAGACAGGTCAGCATCAAATTCTCTTGTTATGAATACCGTTTTCGCTGCTTTGTCAACGGTAAAATCAAATAGCAAATTGTTTTTACTCACGTTTTTACTATTCGTGTTTTGATGTTCGTGAATCTTCGATTTCATTTTTTTGTTTTTTATTTGTTGGTGTTTCTCTGTCAGATTGATTACTTCTTTATTCATACTTGTTTATTTATTTTATGGTATTCATGAATGCTTTGCATTTGCTAACATCGCATCCAGATTTTCCATAGCCATCGTAAGACCTTCTTTGAAGCCCATAGCAATGGTTTGTTCCAACTGAGCCAAGTCAGGGAACTGCATGATTCCATGCACAAGGGTATTTTTTCCCCGTCCGACAGGGTCATCCGGGCGGGCCATATCACTGAAATTCATGGTCCATTTTGATTGCGGTAATTGCGGATTTATATTTCCATCGGCATCCCCAAAGGCATCATTGGCAAGAAACATTTTTTGTGGTTCAATTTTTACATAGCAGGTAATCGACCAATGTTCTTCGCCATTCGGTCCAATCGCAGCATAATGCCATTTGCCACCTTCACGGAAATCCATACTTTTTGTTCTTGATTTCCATGGCAATGGCATCCACCACTGATCGAGTATCTCAGATTTGGTATAACAATCCCAAACAGTGGGACGGTCGGCTGCAAATTCACGTTTGATGTTGATCGTGTTTTTCGTTTTGTCGACAGTGAAGTCGAAGAATAATGTCATGCTCATTTTTTATTTTTTTTAAGGGTTAATAATACTTTGTCAAGTTGATTAAATCGGGTTTCAAAAATCTTTTTGAATTGCTCAATCCATTTGTCGACCTCTTTCATTTGACCTGCATTGATGTGATAATAAATTTCCCTTCCTTTTTGCTCTTGTTTTACCAACTCACATTCTGTAAGAATTTGAATATGTTTTGAAACCGCTTGCCTGCTGGTATGAAATTCTTCGGCCAGTGCATTCGGTGTCATGGCGTGTGAGGCAAGCAAAAGCAAAATTGCTCTTCGTGTTGGGTCGGCTATTGCCTGAAAAACGTCTCGTCTGGCTTCCATGTGTAGTTTATTATGCAATTACGTGGTTGCAAATATATGCAATTATTTGATTGCGCAAATTTATTTTCAATTATTTTATTGGGAAGTCGAAAGAACTGAAATAGGTCACCTTAAGTTGAGCTGTTGTTCCTTTTAAGAACCGTTACCTGCTCTTCTGTACCGGATAGGGTTCCGATAGCTATCGGGGCCAACATCCCCTCATTCATATAGTACTATCAGAAAATTTTACTTTTAACTTTTCAATTATTTCAGGATACTTTTTCAAGTTATCAATGTATTGTTTCGACTTCATATTTTTTACATGCCGCTCTATATTTCTTGCTTGCCGATAGGCAAGGTTTTCAATTGTCAAAAAAACTTCCCAGTCATTCGCTTTTGCAGTAAAGCTGTTTTTGTAAAGTTTTTCTAAATGCTGGTTGATTCTGAGCTTTATTTCCAGACAGCTACCTATATAAAACCGGCTTAGTTGTTTTGAAAAGAGAATGTAAACAGAAGCCATCCAAAAGAAGAAGGAGATTATCGTTCTATGAATATCTGTACCCGGAGGGGGACTTGAACCCCCACGCCTTGCGGCATACGCCCCTCAAACGTACTTGTCTACCAATTCCAACATCCGGGCATTAACTATTTTCCAATCATTAACTTTTTACTCTCAACTGCCTTCTTGTCTACCATCCCGATAACTATCGGGACCAACATCCGGGCATTAACTATTTTCCAATCATTAACTTTTTACTCTCAACTGCC
>CAZCJN010000067.1:0-2145 GCA_964498865.1 uncultured Bacteroidia bacterium | reverse complement strand
TATGCATGGTTTGTTTTGGTGGGCATACTGGCCATGTCCCCCGCTTTTGAAATACGACCTCATTCCTTCTCGTGGGTATTCCTTTCTCTCACTTTGTTGGTTCTTAAAAAATTTTACGAAGGCAACGGGAAAATAATCCGGTGGCTCCCTGTCATTCTCTTATTTTGGGTAAACACCCATTCTCTATTTATCTTGGGATTAGCGGCTATAGGCGCATACGGGCCCTCTGTTTATTTAAAAAAGAAAGAACTCCTAAAACCATACCTTCAATTCACTGCCCTATCTGTTTTAATCTGTTTGCTCAATCCCTATGGCTGGAAAGGATTTGCTTTACCCTTTGAACAGTTCTTTGCCTTGCAACAGGGAAATATTTTTAAGCAGCATATACGAGAACTACAATCTCCGTTTTCGATCACCAATTATAATCTAGATTCTGTTTTTACAGCCTGGCATTTCTATGATCTGTTCCTGGTACTTTCTCTTATTATTGTCCTGGTCAACAGGAAGCAAATTAAAATTCACGAGTGGCTGATACTCCTCCTCTTTTTTTATTTCTCTTTTTCTGCGGTAAAAAACATTGGCTATACCGTTATAGCCATAGTACCTATACTGGCTGTGCAAGCTAAAAAAGAAAAAAAGAAAAAAAACACAGAACCTCTTGCTACAAATAAATACAGCAGCTATTTAACGCATCTCTACGCCCCGGTATGCCTGCTTTTAATTACAGGAATTAGTACAAATGCATTTTACATTCATTACCGGCAGAGCTATCGTTTTGGAACCAGCTGGAGCAATGCCACACTCCCTGTTAAAGCAACAGCATTCATAAATAAAAATACCATCCGGGGAAAAATCTTAAACCAATTAGACTTTGGGGGCTACCTGGAATTTTTTGCCCATCAACAAACATCGATCGATGGAAGATTGGATGTAATGGGAGAATCTATCTTCTTAGAACAAATTGATGCTGTAAATGATGATCAAAAAACCAAGCTGATTGACAAACTACAACCGGAAATAATTCTTTTTGCCTACTTCTCTACCCCCGACTGGATTACTTACCTGCAAAAACGCCCCGACTGGAGGTTGGTTTATGTGGACGAAACAGCAGCCCTTTATTTAAAAAATACTTTCATGGCAAACATTCCATCTATAGGAGAAAAGGAAGCCATTGCTCATTTGCAAGAATATTCCAATCAGGAAATAGATGCCCTGGTAAAAAAAGGAATAGAGAGCAACCTGTTCTCTTCCTTCTTCAACACACAGTATTATCCCGAGGGAGAATTCAACTACATGGCATTTTGTTATTACTACCGATGGATGAAAGCGGTGAAGCTCAGCATGGTGGATGCATTTAAAAAATCTACCGGTGATTATCCTGAGTTATATCAAAACATGGGAAGCCTCTACTTCTACGAACAGAATGCACCCATGTCTTTGTTTTGCTATGAGAAATTTTTAAAGAGCCGGAAAAATGAGGAAGTAGAAAAGAGAGTACAATTTCTGAAGACAAAAGTTCAACAATGAATTCAACTTTGAATGAGGGGATTACTATCGAGGTTGTATACCATTGTATATTTTAATAGCCTTTAATCTTCTTTTTGCTGGCTTACCAACTATTATCGGATAAGCAATAAATGTTGTTGGTCCAATGGCAAGTATTCCTGCAATACTAAGGTATGAAGCAGGTGGGAAAACTGCAGACGCAGCCCCTCCTACTAAAAATGCTGCCCAACTACCTATGGCAGAATAACCAATTATTTTTTTATTTTTTTTAGCTTTCAGGCTTTTTAGCATCATATTGTGTGCATTTGTATTATCAGAAAGCATATTTAAAAGAACCAGGTCTGTAGTGTCTTTTTTAGAAAAGGGGTACGCAATTGTATCTCCTTCTTTTTGAAAATGTGTTATATATACCTCACTATTTTCTGCATAGGGACTAAGACAATTTATCTTTCCATTAATAATTGGAAAGAACCAAATTTGTTTATATGGGTATCCAATTATTCGCGACTGATCTCTTCTGCTTACAGATCGGAAAATCTCTTTTGTTTCAGCAGGGGTTATAATTTTACCTCTATTTTTCAGGTAGGATTTTTGAGCTTTCCTATTATAAAATATATTCGACTTAAATGTTTCCGTATG
>CAZCJN010000066.1:0-13063 GCA_964498865.1 uncultured Bacteroidia bacterium | reverse complement strand
TCATATTCGGGTTTAACCGGATTTGGAAATACATACGCATTGGTATAGTCTTCATTTCCTTCAATTGCATCACTTTTGTAAGAAATAATGCCTTCATTGGTTGCAAAAAATACCTCGCCGGTTTTAGAATTAATGGCAATTGAGCGTATCTCGTTGGATAGTAGAGGGCTATTCTCAGATGTGAAATGATGTATTTCACTAGTTCCATCTGCAGACATCAAGTACACCCCTGAGTTTTGTGTTCCAATCCATTTGCGATTAGCACCATCGACTGCAATAGCAGTCACAACTTCTGTTTCTAATAGCATCTGTGTATGCCCATCTTGTTGAATATATATTGGTTGAGCATCGCACTGAGACGAAAAAATATTATCAGCACAGTAAAAAACTGCTATTCCTTTATCTGTACCAACCCAGACTTCCCCATTTTTGTCTTCTGTTAAGCTAGAAACTTCGTTACTCGGTAAGTTGCCTTTTCCAATTCCTACGCGTAATATTTTTACGTTATCGTCAGAAGTATTAACTGTTCCATTTTCGTTAAAAACCAACAATCCATTTCCTCGAGGTAAGGTTAACCATTTTTGATTGTACTGATTTATAATTATTGGACCTGTAACAGGGTCTGTTATATAATTAGATAAATTAAACGATTGCCATGTTCCATCTGATTTTCTACGTACTGAAATAAAACTATGTGCGGTTGAGTTACTTACCCATAGGTTCCCGGTACTATCAAAAGCGAGCCCGAAGATTCCTACCCAATGAAAGGTGCCCCATGCAGATGATTGTATGCTACTATTGGTTTCATTCCATATTGCAGTAAGTTTGTTATTATTTAATTCAATTAACCCAACACCAAGTGATCCTAAATAAACATGTTCTTTATCAGTGGGGTCTATGGCAATAGATACAATATCACGTATTGAATCTAGTGCAGTAATTTCATTTTTGGAAACGGTGGTCCAAATTTCTTTACTGAATTTATAGGCTTCTGCTCTATTGTATACTCCTGCCCATGAGCCACTTCTATCCCCTTTAGCAACCCACAAATCTTCATTACTTGCAGCTAGACAATATACATCCGAAGTATTAGGTCCATCCGGTAAAAAACTTACTGTGCCACCCCATGTGTCATAATTTTTTATAAGCCCGTTTTGGTTGTCAACTATCCAAGTAGTTTTTTCATTTGCTAAATCAATGATTGCTTGTTGCGGTTCTACGATAAGTGGCGGGCTGGTAGTGAAACTACCTAATCTATTTGTCAATTTGCCGTTTTCGGTATAAAAATCTATAGAACCTGCAAAAGAGATTACCAGTTGGTTGTTATAGACTTCTATGCTTTTTAAGGGTGCGTTGCTATAAACTGAGTCAGGAATAGGTTTAGTCCAAGTGTTATTATTAAAACAATAGATGGTATCTCTATTCCAAAAAAAGTTAGGAGGACTAAGAAACTCAGATCTGTTCGTATAAATTTTTCCATTTATGTTGGCAATGGAGTTATAGATCCCATCCGGAATACCGGGGAGTTTATACCAAGAATTATAATCAGCCAGATTTGGTGCATTTAAATCAGCTCGGTAAATTCCTGAGTCTGTAGCAGCAAATAGATAGGTGTCATCTGATGTTAGAGATCGTATGTTTAGGTAACCACTGTTTTTACCTAAGTAATAAGTATCGGTAATTTCTTTTTTATCCAAATCCAGTACTACTATTCCAAACCCACATGATAGATAAGCCACGTTTTTTCTACAATAGATATTATTAATCGTTTTTTTAGCATTGATTATTTTTCGCTTTATATCGGATATATTATAAATGCTATTGCCGCCAATAAGCAAATCAATGTTTGCATTTTGATAAGTTATTATTAAGGTTTTGTATTCAAAACTGTAGCGAAGCGAGCTTATATTTATATCGGAAAGCCCGCTGATCTTTGAAAGCCTGTCTATAGCATAATCACTTTTATTTAATTGAAATAAACCGCTTTTGGAAGCACAATATATTTTGTCATCACTTTGGGCAATTGCAACTCCTTTTTTATAAGAAAGATGCTCTCTCCACTGACCTATTGCAAGTTGAGCGTTGCCTATAGAAGCAGATAATAAAAATAGGCATGTACATAATGTATAATAAAAATATAGCACTTTTTTCATAGTAATAAAAGATGTAAGCCTAAAGTAACGTAAAATTTTCTTTTATATTGTTTTTTTCCTGCTGGCGGAGTGTAAATTTTTACTTTTGCTCTGCCATTAGTTACTCAGGACCCGTAGTTCAACGGATAGAATATCTGGCTTCGGACCAGAGGGTTGGGGGTTCGAATCCCTCCGGGTCCACAAAAACTCTAGCATCAGCTTGGTTATTTAGTAATATAGCCATTCGAAGTGCATTAGAGGGTGCGGTCGCGAGGCTTCGCGACGAATCCCTCCGGGTCCACTTAATTGTAGAACATTTTATTTTATTTGGTAATTATAAAATAGATAAATTTGTAAGATATATGATGCGGGCGTGGTGGAATTGGTAGACATACCAGACTTAGGATCTGGCGCCGCAAGGCATGGGGGTTCAAGTCCCTCCGCCCGTACACAATAATAAAGGGAGCAAAACTAGCTCCCTTTGCTGTTATATCCCCTCTGAAATGGGAAAAGGCAAAATAGCGTTTATTACATCAGCACACAGTCCTTATGACGACCGTATTTATTATCATTTGGCTGATACTCTTTCTTCAGAATACGAAGTAATGATCATTTCTTCTATGGAAGAAATAGTAATAAATGACCGTATATCTATTCAAAGTTTTGATGGGAATAGTCTTTCAAAAAAAGAAAAAGTTCATTCATTTGTCAAATATTTAAAATCATTTAACCCTACAATTATTATTGCTGCCGAACCGTTACCTGTTATTGCAGCGCATCAATATAAAACCTCTAATAACAAGCACGTAAGGATTCTTTATGATGTAACAGAGTGGTATCCTTCAAATAGAAATATAGAGTATGAAAGAGGAGTCAATAAGATTTTTGTGTTTGTAAAAATGTTGTTGCTTAATTGGTATGCATCTTTTCGTTGTGATGGATTCATTTTCGGTGAATATTATAAAAGCTTACCATATCGAGTAATGTTTCCTTTTAAAAAATGGAAAATCATTAGCTACTATGTTGATCTGAAATACATAGCTTATAAGGAAAAAATTACAATTAATAATACCCTGTGTTTATGTTATTCTGGTAGAATATCTGCTGAGAAGGGAATTGACAATTTTATTGCAGTTGTTGGTGTTATTAAGAAATTAAAACCCGAATTAAAAATTAAGCTTAAAATTATTGGATGGTTTTATAATAAGCAAGATCAAAATAGATATAATGAACAGTTAAAAAGGTTGGAAGGAGTTGAGATTGAATTTTTAGGTAGAAAGGATTTTAAAGATCTATCTTTGTCATTACAAGAGGCAGATATATTCTTTGACTTACGTGAGCCGACCTTTGAAAATAACTATTCTTTGCCCATTAAACTCTTTTATTATGCAGCCTGTGGAAGACCGGTTATGTATTCTGATATAAAAGCAATTCGAAAAAGTGTGTCGGATATTAATCAATTCGGCTTTTTAGTGACTCCCTCCGATGCAGAGAAAATTGCTCGACTTGTAATTGATTATGTTTCTAAACCTATGTTATATAAACAGCATTGTTTAGCTGCCAGAAAATTAGCCGAGCAAAAATATAATTGGCAAGCTATTGATACACATCTTGCCCCATTTGTGAACTCATTTCATTAGTAACCTCCTATATTCTACTCTTACTCGACCTAATAGAAAAAAGAAATATTTTGCCAATCAATTTTGTTTAACTATTTTTATAAAAGATTAAACAAAATATGAATCGCTACTCTATTAAAAATCTGGAGGAACTTGGAGATGTTAAAGCACATACTATTCGCATTTGGGAACAGCGTTATGGTTTACTTAAGCCCGACAGAACAGATACTAACATTCGTTATTATGATGATAATGATTTGAAGAAATTCTTAAATGTTTGTTTGTTACTTAAGAATGGCGGCAAAATATCTAAGTTGAGCAGGATGTCTGAAAAGGACATTGCCGATAAAATAGATTTACTTATTGCTGCTTCTGATAAGCATCTTCAGGCATCGGAAGCATTTATCAATCAATTGTTGATCGCTGTTTCTTCATACGACGAGTTTCTGTTTGATAAAATATTTAACAATGCTGTTACTCATCTAGGACTAAAGAATACTTATTTGAAAGTAATTTATCCTATGTTGGTGAAGGTTGGGCTTTTGTGGTGTAAAAATAATATCATGCCTGCACAGGAGCATTTTTTGTCAAACCTTATTCAGAAAAAACTTTTTGCTGCAATTGACTCTCTACCGTTAAAATCAAATTCTCAAGAATGTTGGCTTTTATTTTTATACCAACAAGAAGATCATGAAATTGGATTGTTGTTTGCTAATTATCTGCTTCGTCAGATGGGTTTAAAGGTAATTTATTTAGGAGCTCGAGTTCCTTTTGAAAACCTGGAGGCAGTTATTAGAGATTGCAGACCTACTCACGCACTTACTTTTTTTGTAAGGCATCATCCTCAAATAAAAAACTTGTTAGCCGATACAAAAAAACAATTTAAACAGTTGAAGTTATATGCATCCGGCAATAATGATGTATTGAATGAAAAAGTGCTTCCCAATGGAGTAATAAAGATCAATTCTCCCAATGAATTATTAGAGGCCGCTGTAAAATAATAGTATATAATGATTAAAAACTTGAAAAAAGATATTCTTGTGATAGGGTCCGGCTTTGCAGGATTGAGTGCAGCTGCACTTTTAGCTCGCCAAGGACAGAGAGTGATATTGCATGAAAAGAATAGTTCTTTAGGGGGTAGGGCTAGTACATTTTCTGAAAAAAATTTCCTTTTTGACATGGGACCAAGCTGGTACTGGATGCCGGAAGTATTTGAAAGATACTATCAGCTATTTGGTTATACTACCTCTGATTTTTATGAACTTAAAAAGCTAGACCCTGCTTTTAGAATTATTTTCGGAAAGAATGATTTTTTTGATATCCCATCTAATTTCGATTCTATTTGTGTTTTGTTCGATAATATAGAAAGTGGAGCAGGTAATAGGTTGAGGGAGTTCATCAAGGGAGCAGAATTTAAATACAGAGTGGGTATGGAAAATTTAATTTATAAGCCCGGTCACTCTTTATTTGAATTTATAAACGCAGATGTGCTTTCAGGGATATTCCGCTTACAAGTATTTACATCCTTTAGTAGCCACGTACGAAAGTATTTCAGAGACCCCAGATTGCTTGCACTTATGGAGTTTCCTGTTTTGTTTCTGGGTGCAAAACCCGCAGATACGCCTGCGCTTTACAGTTTAATGAATTATGCATGCTTTAAGTTGGGAACATGGTATCCTATGGGTGGCTTTGGAAAAATTATAGAAGCATTTACAAAAATAGCAACTGAGAAAGGAGTAGAGTTGTATCCAAATTCTTCGATTAATGAATTGAATATTGTTAACGATAAAGTAAAAGGATTTACCTATGGCAATACAAGAGCTCCTATTGATGCGGTAGTGGGTGCTGCTGACTATCATCATATCGAACGTGAGTTATTACCTTTCTCTCACAGAAGTTATTCAGAAAAATATTGGGATTCCCGGACTTTTGCTCCATCGGCTTTAATATTCTATTTAGGAATAAAAGGCAAAGTTGAGAATTTACAACACCATAATCTTTTTTTTGATGCATCTTTTGAACGTCATGCTAATGAAATATATGCCGACCAAAAATGGCCTCAAAGCCCTCTTTTTTATGTCTGCTGTCCTTCCAAAACAGATAAATCTGTAGCTCCTGAAGGAGATGAAAATATATTTATTCTCATGCCCATTGCCCCGGGTTTAGCTGATGCAGAAGATACACGCGAAAAGTACTTTGACATTATTATTACACGAATCGAAAAGTTTACGGGAGCAAAAATCAGGGAAAATATAATCGTTAAAAAAAGTTATAGTGTTTCAGATTTTTCTCGTGATTATAATGCATATAAAGGGAACGCATATGGTCTTGCAAATACTCTGATGCAGACAGCCATGTTTAAACCAAAAGTAAAAAGTAAAAAAATTGATAACCTCTTTTTTTCCGGACAACTTACGGTGCCCGGTCCGGGAGTCCCGCCTTCTATTATATCCGGACAAATAACAGCCAATGAAGTATTAAAATATTTAAAATCATAATCATGAAAAAATTATTCGATGATTTGTCCGAACGTTTCTCTGAAATCACTACTAAAACGTACAGCACCAGCTTTTCGCTTGGTATTAAGATGTTAGACCGTAAGTTTCATAAACCTATTTATAATATTTACGGCTTTGTTCGCTTTGCTGATGAGATTGTAGATAGTTTTCAAGATTATAACAGGAAAGAACTAATTGAGAAATTCCGCATGGATACATTATCTGCTATTCAACAGAAGATTAGTTTGAATCCTATCCTTAATAGCTTTCAACATACTGTCTATGCATATGATATTGAGTGGGAGCTTATTGATAGTTTTTTAAAAAGTATGGAGATGGATTTAGAACAACAAAAATATAGTGAAGAATTATATAACCAATATATTTTTGGTTCAGCAGAGGTAGTGGGTTTAATGTGTCTCAGAGTTTTTTCGGAAAAGAATCAGGATTTATATGATGAACTAAAACCTTATGCTCAACGTTTAGGAGCAGCTTTTCAAAAAGTAAATTTTTTGAGAGATATTAATGCAGACTATAAAATACTAGGAAGAACTTATTTTCCAGGAGTAGATTTCGAACATTTTTCTGATATAAATAAAGAGCAGATTGAAAAAGATATTGAAAATGATTTTAAGGAAGCACTTGTTGGCATTAAAAAACTTCCCATAGGGTCGAGGAGAGGAGTTTATCTTGCCTACTATTATTACAAAAAATTACATAAAAAAATTAAAAACACAGGCCATAAAGATATTGCAACCACTCGAATTAGAATACCTGACATGGATAAATTCGGTTTAATGTTTAAATCGCTTCTGCGACATCAATTTAATTACCTATGAGAATAGTATTTGTGTTTTTAGTAGCGTGTTCCTCATCTATTCATGCAAATGATACTTCGCTTATTGCATTAAGAAACTATTTTTTTAGATCGGCTCACAACAGTGCTGCTGCAAAACAGTTTTTTAATGCAACGCATTTGGTTAAGGAGACGGAGGTAGTTAAGTTTTCTTATAAGGCGGTCTCCTATATCATGCAGTCTAAGTATGCGTTTAATCCGTATATTAAATGGTCAAATTTTTCTAAAGGAAGAGATATGCTTGAAATTGCGCTAAAGCAGTCTCCCGGTAATATAGAAATTCATTTTTTGAGATTTAGCATCCAAAGTAATATTCCATTTTTTTTAAACTACACTAACGATATTGGTAACGACAAAAAAATAATTCTTGAAGGCTGGAATGAGATAGAAGATAAAGATTTGAAAAGTAAAATAAAGCAATATATAATAACTTCGGATGCCTTTACGGACTCCGAAAAAAACCTCTTACAATGAAACATGATATCATTTTGGTAGATGACGACGACCAACCTATTGGTACCGCCTCTAAGTTAGAAGTTCACCAAAATGGATGGTTGCATAGAGCTTTTTCGATTTTTCTATTTAATAATAAAGGTGAATTACTACTGCAACAAAGGGCACATGATAAATATCACTCTTCAGGATTATGGACCAATACATGTTGTAGTCACCCTTGTCCGGGAGAACTTACCGAGCTTGCAGCCGTTAGAAGGTTAAATGAAGAAATGGGAATTGTAACTACCTTAGAATATGCCTTTTCCATTAAGTACTTTGTTAGTTTCGATAACGGATTAATTGAAAATGAATTCGATCATGTATTTATCGGAACTTCAGACAGCTTACCTCAAATCAATAAGAATGAAGTAGCATCATGGAAATATATTTCTATTGCAGAGTTGAAAACTGACATTAAGAAAAACCCATTTTTTTATACTGAATGGTTTAAAATATTGGTAGGGAAAATATCTGAAAAAGTAATTTTGTAAGAACATTAATTATTATATGAGCATGTTGGTTAATATTTTATTGGTTATACTTTCTTTTGTGGCAATGGAATGTGTGGCATGGTTTACCCATAAATATGTGATGCATGGTTTTTTATGGTTCTTACATAACGATCATCATCAGCGAGAGGATAAAATAATATTAGAAAAAAATGATTCCTTTTTTTTGATTTTTGCCACTCCCGGGATCTTGTGCATGTACTATGGTTTTCAAGAAGCAATAGGGTATGCATTTTGGATTGGCTTAGGAATTACGATCTACGGATTTGCTTATTTTCTTGTACATGATATTTTTATTCATCAACGAATAAAAATCTTTCGTAATTCTAACTCACCATATTTAAGAGCAATACGCAGGGCACACAAAATCCACCATAAACATTTAGATAGATTCAATGGTGAATGTTTCGGAATGTTATGGGTGCCCATTAAGTATTTTAGAGAAGCATCTAAAACATCCTAATAATGAGATCGCTCTATTTATTAATTGACCTGAGTTCGGTATTAGTTCCATTTATTTTTTCCTTTCATCCTAAACTTCAATTTTATAAAAAATGGAAGCAAGCATTTGTTTCAATTAGTGTAACTGCTATAATATTTATTAGTTGGGACGTTTGGTTTGTAAAGAAAGGAGTATGGAGTTTTAATCCTGATTATGTGCTTGGTATTTATTTTTTAGGACTACCCATAGAAGAAATTTTATTTTTTATCTGTATTCCTTATTCCTGCCTGTTTTCTTACCATGCTCTTAAGGTTATATTTCCAAAATTAAATTCTCACAATACGGAGCCCATTTTTTCATTTTTATTATCAATAGCTTTGATTACGTTGGCATTTTACTTCTATCCTAAAATTTATACTACAGTTACGTTTTTATTTTTAGCAGTGTATTTATTACTACTTAAAATAATATATAAACCGGCTTGGTTAGACCGATTTTATTTTTCATTTTTTGTAATGCTATTGCCATTTTTTATCGTTAATGGAATGCTTACTGGTGCTGGTCTTGATGCTGCTGTTGTGCTTTATAATGATGAAGAGAATGCGGGGCTACGTTTGCTTACCATCCCTGTTGAAGATATATTTTATGGAATGCTCTTTCAACTTATGAATGTTTCCTTATTTGAATTTTTCTCTAAAAGACAAACAAGTTTCTATTTGTCATAAATATCTTTGAGGGCAGATTGAATATTCCGGAATCTGAAAGTAAAGCCTGCTTGAACTATTTTTTCAGGAGAAACTCTGCTTCCATATAATAGACTACCGGCCATTTCACCTAAGATTAATTTTAATAAAAAGGCTGAGATATTTGGTAGCCATATGGACTTGTTAAACATGTTACTAAGTGTAATAGTAAAATCTTTATTGGTAATGTAAGAAGGTGCTACGGCATTGTAGACTCCATTTATAGAGTTATCCTCAATAGCTTTGACATATAAACTGCAAAGGTCTTCAATATGAATCCACGAAAAATATTGTTTTCCAGAACCCAAAACAGCACCTAAACCCATCTTAAAAAGGATATTCATTTTTGATAATGCACCACCTTCTGCGGACAAAACAACTCCTGTTCTTAATATGATTTTTCTGATGTTTTCTGTTTTTGAATTTGAGAGAGTGTTTTCCCAATCGACGCATGTCGTAGCTAAAAAATCTTTTCCGGAGCCAGTTGATTCAGAAAATATATTGTCAGAAGTTATTGTTCCATAATAACCAGTTGCCGATGAAGATATAACCGTGTGTACTTTTTTTCCATGCATCTTAATAGTATCCATTAAAAGCGCTGTTGCTTGTACACGACTGTTATAGATATCCTCTTTCCATGTTTTATCCCATCTTTTTGCTCCAACATTTGCTCCGGATAAATTGATAACAATTGTGGCATCTTTAAAAGCATTTGCATCAGTCTTCTTCAATTTGTAATCCCATTCGTATTGCTTAATATTGAGCTTAGGATTAATTTTTCGTGTAAGCCAAACCACAGAGTATCCGGTGGTCAAAAGCCTTTTTGTAAGTTGGTTTCCTACCAGCCCCGATCCTCCTGCTATTAGCACGCTTTGCATCAGATATGATGAATTTTAAAGCAATTTAAAGCATTTTTGCTACCACATAGTAGTGTCCTTATTAATATGTCAAACAACAATAACGCGAATTCTGTTATCTTTGCTCACAATTAATACTAATTATTGATATGAATATTGTTAAGGAAAACATTGATGATCTAAATGCTGTTATTAAGGTAAAAATTAGTCCGGAAGACTACAATGAACGTTATAATACGGCATTAAAAAGATATCAGAAAAAAGTGGACATGCCTGGCTTTAGACCAGGGAAAGTACCTGTAGATATGGTAAAGAAGCGTTTTGGAAAACATATATTGGTAGAAGAGATTAATGATATGCTTTCTGAGTCATTACATAAATATATAGCGGATAATAAAATTGATATTTTGGGAAACCCACTTCCAAAAGATGACAACCACATTGATTTTGAGCATCAAACCGAATTTGAGTTTCAATATGAGCTGGGCTTAGCCCCCAAAATGAATATTGAGCTTAGTCCGAAAGAAAAATATTCTTACTACACAGTAAAAATTGACGATGCACTTGTTGAAAAAAATGTAGAATATATACGCAGAAATTACGGACAAGTAATCCATCCTGAAATCTCTGAAGAAAAGGATATTCTTATCGGTGATTTTGCAGAGCTAGATGCACAGGGCAATATCCTTGCCGGCGGTGTTTTTAAAACTACACTTATTGCAATAGAAAAGGTTACTAATGATGCTAACCGAAAAAAACTAATCGGTTTAAAGAAAGATGATAAAATAGTCCTTACCGATCTTTCCGACGATGCCGCTTATATATTTGAAATACTTGAATTGCCTGCTGATAAATTAAAAGGACTTAGCCTACAATTCACATTAAAAACCTTAAGCCGTATTGCTTTGGCTGACCTTAATCAAGAATTGTTTGATAAAGTATATGGAGCAGGAAAGGTAAATAGTGTAGAAGAGTTCCGTAATAAGATTGTAGAAGAAATATCGATTATGCATACGTCGGACAGTGATCGTAAGTTTATGAATGAAATCGCTGAATCTTTGATGAAGAAAACCAATCTTACGCTTCCTGAAAAATTCTTAAAAAAATTTCTCTACTTGACCAATAAAGAGAAAACCAGTATGGAGCAGGTTGAAAAAGAATATCATTCTTATTCAGATGCTCTTAAATGGCAACTCATAGAAAACCATTTACTTAAAACAAATAACATTACAGTTTCTAATGAAGAAGCAGAAAAGTATGTTAGTGATCTGGTTAAAATGAACTATGCAAAACGTGCAATGTCTGCTACAGAAGAACAAATTAAGGAGCAAGTGAAAAAAGTTCTTTCGGATGAGAAACAGGTTCGCAATACGTATGACAGACTTTATGATCAAAAATTAATTGAGTTATTTAAGAAAACATTTACATTAGAGAAAAAAGAACTCCCTTTTGAAGAGTTCTTTAAAAAACCCAATTCTTAAATCTTTAATCCCCCAATCCCTATGTTCGACCAAAATGAATTCCGCAAGTACGCTACAAAACACAGAGGTATAAGCAGCCTTAATTACGAGCGATATTCTTCAATTGCAAATGTTGCTATACGTAATGACTCTTATATTTCTCCAACTATTATTGAAGAGCGTCAATTAAACATTGCTACCATGGATGTGTTTTCGCGTCTTATGATGGACAGAATTATATTCTTGGGAGTGCCTATTAATGATTATGTAGCTAACATTATTCAAGCACAGTTATTGTTTTTGGAATCAGCTGATGCTAAAAAAGATATTCAGATTTATTTAAACACTCCAGGAGGGTCGGTATATGCCGGTTTAGGGATTTACGACACTATGCAATACATAGCTCCTAGCGTAGCTACCATTTGTACGGGTATGGCTGCTTCTATGGGTGCTGTATTAATGTGTGCAGGTGAAGCAAAAAAACGAAGTGCACTTCCTCATGCCCGTGTTATGATTCATCAACCACTTGGCGGAGCAGAAGGACAAGCATCTGATATTGAAATTACAGCTCGTGAAATTCAAAAATTGAAAAAAGAATTATACGAGATCATTGCTAAGCATTCAGGACAGCAATATGAAAAAGTGTGGAAGGACAGTGATCGTGACTATTGGATGACCGCTCAAGAAGCAAAGGATTACGGAATGGTGGATGAAATTTTGATCAAGAATAAAAAATAAAATTATAGAGTAGGAGAGGAGTATGACCCTTCTCCTGCTTTTTAAATACTTATCATGGCTTCTCAAAAAAATGTAAAATGTTCTTTTTGCGGACGCGATCAGCAAGATATTAATGTACTTGTCTCGGGATTGGATGGTCATATTTGCGATCATTGCACAGAACAGGCACACCAGGTAGTTAAACAAGAAATAAAAGCAAAGGGTAGTAAGTCTCATTTTGCATTAAATCTTATTAAGCCTGCTGATATAAAAAAACATTTAGATGAGTTTGTTATCGGTCAGGATGATGCAAAGAAGATATTGTCAGTAGCGGTTTATAACCATTACAAAAGAATATTGCAAAAGCCAAAACGCTCGACTATTAAAGATGATATTGAGATAGAAAAATCAAATGTGATTTTAGTAGGAGAAACAGGTACAGGGAAAACTTTATTGGCAAGAACCATTGCAAAAATTCTTAATGTGCCATTTTGTATTGCTGATGCCACTGTACTTACGGAAGCCGGCTATGTAGGAGAAGATGTAGAAAGTATACTTTCCCGTCTCTTACAGGTAGCTGATTTTGATGTTAATGCTGCGGAGCGAGGAATCGTTTTTATTGATGAGATAGATAAAATAGCACGTAAAAGTGATAATCCATCCATTACCAGAGATGTATCGGGTGAAGGTGTTCAACAAGGACTATTGAAACTTTTAGAAGGCTCTAATGTGAAT
>CAZCJN010000065.1:11429-13212 GCA_964498865.1 uncultured Bacteroidia bacterium | reverse complement strand
TACCTACAAATTCCGATTTAGCTCTTTGTACAATTTCTTCTATTATACCTTCCGGCCTTTTCCCTTTTCTCAGATCTTGCATTAATCGCACTTTTACCTTATCTCCATTCATGGCATGGAGCGTATTCGATTGAGCAACATATACATCTTGTTCCTGACCTTCTACTATTACATATGCCGAGCCGGAGGTCGTCATATCAACAACACCTATTAACGATGGTTTGTCAGAATTACTTTTATGTGAATGAGCAGCGGCGCTTCCGGAAAAAACGTATTGTCCTTTTCCTACTTCTTTCAAGACCTTTTTCTTTTCCATATCTTGAAGCAAGTGACCAATTAAATTTTTTTGCTGAGGATCTTCTATCTTTAAACGAGCTGATATTTGTTTGTAGTTGAGCGGTTTCCTAATATCTCTCAACAACTGTAATACCTCTTCAAACAAATGGATTTTCTTTTCTTTTTTTCTTTTACGCGCCATGATTACTTTAATTCAGAAGAGGCAGTTATTGTTCAATGTTATACACCTTACCAACGATAAACATATCACCGGCATAATTCTTATTCCACATTTTCCCTTTGGAATCTACCCCGTAGGTGATGCTCTGTACGGAAAAAATCCAGTTAAAAGTTTCATCCAATGATTTTACTTTGTACCCTACAACATAGGGTTGTCCGTAATCATCAATAGAAATGATCTGGTCTTTTCTATCTATGAAGTAATAGTTTTTATCACCGTATATAATGCACTTGTATAGATAGGGTATTTTTCGTTTAGTAATGGAGTCGTTCTTAAAAGCGGAAGCAAAAGAGACAGCAGACGTATCCGTTGTAAAAACACCTTCTTCTAATTTATTAGCAGCTAGCCAACCCAGGGTAGTAGCCACAAGCCTTGCATTTTTCATGGGATGAGTTTCCGGATTGCTGTTTAAATCCATGAGATTAATACATGCTTTTGCTTCGTCTAATGATGCACCCATCTTGTAGAGAATAAAGCCGGCAAATCGGTCGGCATCTAATTCTTCTTGTGGATCACGTCTGCGTTTAATTAATGTATGCCCCGAAAGATGGTGTCCTATTTCATGAGCCAGTACGCTAATAGCACCCCAATCCGACTTTGTTTTGTCCTTCACTCTATGCATAAAAGCAGGGTTGTATGCAATATATCTTTTCCCTTTTCTAATGTATGCAATAGCGGTAGGTATATTAGGATTCTCAATAATTTCAAAATTTTCAGTAAGACCTGTATAGATAACTATATTTTCAACTGCATCTTTAGCTTCTATTTTAGATGTCGTTGCGTTCTTTTCTTGACGAGTATCAATATGCTTCTTTTCTTGAGAAAATATAAAAGTGCTTATCAGAAGAGAAAAAAGAGGTAAATAATTCCTTAACATGGTTTGCAAATGTAAAATTATTACGGGTGAAAATAAACCGGGTAGGAAGTTCACTAAGAATTTTAACTTTGCAAATAACAAATTAAAAATACAAAAATGCTTTCAAAAAAAATAGAAGAGGCTCTTAATAAACAAATAGAGTCGGAGTCTATGTCATCACAGCTATATTTAGCCATGGCATCTTGGGCTGAAGGACAAGGCTATAGCGGAACTGCCGAATTTTTATATACTCATGCAGATGAAGAACGTATGCATATGCTTAAACTTTTGCGGTATATAAACGAAAGAAGTGGGCATGGCATTGTACCGGCTTTAAAACAGCCACCAAAAACATTCTCATCTATATCTGAAGTGTTTAATCAGATTTTAAAACATGAAGTAGCCGTTTC
>CAZCJN010000065.1:8871-11329 GCA_964498865.1 uncultured Bacteroidia bacterium | reverse complement strand
CGTACCTAAGTTTTAATTACTTTCGCAGTCCTTATGCCCATAGACCAAAAATACATACGTAACTTTTGTATCATAGCACATATTGATCACGGAAAAAGTACCCTGGCTGATCGTTTGCTTGAAGTAACCAATACCATTAATAAGCGGGATATGATGAACCAGGTGTTGGATGACATGGATCTAGAACGGGAACGTGGTATTACTATTAAGAGCCATGCTATTCAAATGGAATACATCTATAAAGGAGAAAAGTATTATTTGAACTTGATAGATACACCCGGTCACGTAGATTTTTCGTATGAGGTTTCTCGAGCCATTGCTGCTTGCGAAGGAGCTTTGTTGCTGGTAGATGCCTCTCAAGGTATTCAGGCACAAACTATTTCTAACATGTATTTGGCTTTGAATAATAACCTGGAAATTATTCCGGTTATGAACAAAGTAGATATGGATGCTGCCAAACCCGAAGAAGTTTCAGACCAAATGGTTGATATTATCGGTTGTAAAAGGGAAGATATTATGAGAGCCAGTGGTAAAACAGGACAAGGCGTAGATGAGTTATTAAAAGCTATTATAGAACGCATCCCTCCTCCTAAAGGTAATGTCAATGCTCCTGCCCAAGCTCTTATTTTCGATTCTATGTTTAATTCCTTCAGGGGTATAGTAGCTTATTTCAGGTTATTTAATGGACAGTTAAAAAAGGGCGACAAAGTAAAATTTGTAAATACAGGTAAAGAATATATAGCTGATGAGATAGGGATTTTAAAGTTAAAGCAATCTCCCAGAGATATTGTTGAAACGGGGAATGTAGGATATATTATTTCAGGAATAAAACAAGCTAGCGAGGTAAAAGTAGGGGATACTATTACCTTAAAAGATAATCCTGCCGAAGCTATTAAAGGGTTTGAAGATGTAAAGCCAATGGTGTTTGCGGGAATTTATCCGGTTAGTACCGATGATTTTGATGAATTGCGTGATGCAATGGAAAAACTGCAACTTAATGATGCCTCTCTTACATGGGAGCCTGAATCATCTGCTGCTTTAGGATTTGGATTTAGGTGCGGTTTCCTTGGATTATTACACATGGAAATTGTACAAGAACGTTTAGATCGGGAGTTTAATATGAATGTAATCACTACAGTACCCAACGTAAGCTATCAATTGTACGATACAAAGGGTGTGATGAAAGTGATCAATAATCCTTCGGAAATGCCCGATCCTACTCAAATGCAAAAAGTAGAGGAGCCGTATATTATTGCTAATATTATTACAAAGTCTGAATATGTTGGTAATATAATGAGCCTTTGCATGAATAAGCGAGGCATTATTAAGAACCAAGTATACATTACAACAGATAGAGTAGAGCTTACTTTTGAATTGCCTTTAGGAGAAGTTATATTTGATTTTTATGATAAGCTGAAAAGTATTTCAAAAGGATATGCTTCATTTGATTATCACCCATTTGAGTACAGAGAATCCGAGTTAGTAAAACTGGATATACTTGTAAATGGAGAACAGGTAGATGCTCTTTCGGCACTTATTCATAAAAGTCATGCGCAGGATTTTGGAAGGAAGATATGTGAAAAGTTAAAAGAATTGATTCCCCGTCAACAATTCCAAATAGCTATACAAGCGGCTATTGGAGCAAAGATAGTGGCGCGAGAAACATTGTCAGCGATAAGAAAAGACGTAACCTCTAAGTGTTATGGAGGAGATATTTCTCGTAAACGCAAATTATTAGAAAAGCAGAAGGAAGGTAAAAAGAAAATGAAGCAAATAGGAAGTGTAGAAATTCCCCAAAGCGCTTTTATGGCGGTACTCAAACTCGATTAATATTATTGAATAGCTAAGCTAACCAGTATCAAAATAAAAAACCCATAGTTTTTGCTATGGGTTTTTTATTTTATTTAAGTTGATTTACCAAGGGATAATATCGCCTTCTTTGCAATTTAAAATACCATTATTAACAGTGCCATTATCAAAATTTTCATTAATAGCAGTAAGAATGCTGTTTAGATCAGAGATAGAATAATTAGTAGCACATCCGCCTAAGGCTTTGTTTGCTTCAGCAATAACCTGATTAACAGTCATGCCTTGGAATGTGCCTGATTTAATAGTAAGGTTTCCTAAATGTAAAGGAGAGCCTGCAAAATTAGGATCGTGGTTATCAAAACCAACTGAAAGTGATAATGCCACTAACTGACCCGCCAATACATTTTTTACAGTTGTAGGATCGGTGTAATTAGCTGTTAATGCAGCTGCACTCCCGCCACAAGGTAGGAAATTACAAACAGCTTGTGCTGATGTAAGTTTTATTGTATAGCCAGTAGAACAACCAACTGTTAAGCCACTAGGAAAAGCGGCAGCAAAATTTTTAAATTGATAAGTACCGGGGTTATTGCCATGTGGATTACTTCCCCATCCACCTTGAGTGAATGTTTTTAAATCACAACTATCGCCT
>CAZCJN010000065.1:0-8771 GCA_964498865.1 uncultured Bacteroidia bacterium | reverse complement strand
TTCAGCAGAGGAAGTATTGTCCTTGCTGCATCCTGTAATTAATAATGAAGCAGAAATAAATAGCATTGCTGTAAAGCCTGTTACAGCAGTTTGTAGGTTTTTTTTCATAAGCATTTGGTATTGATATTTACGAATTAATAACGTAAGATCATATAAAGAGTTGCCTATGAAAATGAGGAATTATGTTTGAAAAAAAAGTTGTTTTTTTAGACAGATAGAAGTTACACTAAAACAAGCGATAATGGTAAGAAAAACAGACTTTTTAGTGAAAATTTTATTTTTTATTGCTGTTTTTTTATAAAAAAACAGCGAGAATTTCAATAATATCACATTTATAAAGCTTTGCTTTCTTCTAAAGTAAATTCAAAATACTCCATAATGGGGTTGGCCAGGAGTTTTTTGCAGGCCTCTTCTACCTTTTTGTGGGCAGCATCTTTAGTGGCAGCGTTAATTTCTAGAGACATGTGCTTACCTATTCGTACGTTTTTAATTTCAGGAAGACCAATATTACTCATACTTCCCGTTACTGCTTTTCCTTGTGGATCAAGTAATGCCTTAAGAGGCATTACGTTTATTTCTGCTTTGAATGTAGGCATATAGCTGTTGTTGATAATAAGGTTTAATTTTTTAAAACAATAGTATTAATTGCTGAAAGTAGGATGTACAAAATTATTATTAATGGAATACCAGCCACTTGAAAAAAGATTAACAATGCAACAGAAAGTAAAAGAAATATATAGCGGATCTTATTATCTGTCCATGAATAGGTTTTAAATTTTAGAGCAAATAAAGGTAGTGGTGCAACAAGTAAAGCAGAACAAATCACCGCAGTAGAAATAAGAAAATAGTTGTTTCCTAGTAACTCTTTAAACCTCTCCATTTCCATGATATAAACTAATGAACAAATAAAAATAGCATTGGCAGGTGTAGGTAAACCTATGAATGAGTTAGTTTGCCGCGTATCTATATTAAAAATAGCTAGCCTTATAGCGGAAAAAAGAGTTACTAAAAATCCTAAATAGGCCAGTGGGTTTAAATCAGCGATGCTAGTGCAACAAGAATAATTAATAAGGTCAAATAAAATAATACCAGGTACTAGTCCAAACGAGACCATATCTGCCAATGAATCCAGTTCTTTACCAATCCCAGAATTAATTTTTAATATTCGGGCAACCAAGCCATCTAAAAAATCAAATATGCAGGCTATGCCTACTAAATAAGTTGCCCATTTTAAAGCTCCTGCGCATGCAAATATAACGGCAACACACCCACAAAATAAATTTGCAAGTGTAAACAAGTTTGGAATATTCTTTTTTATCATCGTAGCGAAATTACAAAAAGCCTTTTATGAAAATATTGCAATAACTTTGACTTGTTTAATGAAAGAAAGAGCAATAACATTTTTTTTACTCTTAATAGTTGGTTTAGCTTCTTACTCCAATTGTTTTAATGTTTTTATACCCGGAGACAACTATTCTCATTTTTACCTATTTGATAAAGGGTTTTTGCAGGGGTTATACGAAAGCTCACTAACTGCATCTCCCTATTTTTCTGGCTTCCCCGTCATGCATTTTTTTTATACATTATTTCATTATACACCGGTACCTTGGGTAGGATTAGGTATTTTTTTTCATGTAATAAATGCTTTTCTGGTTTATCTGATCACATCTTTATTACTCAAGCATATTACATTGTATAAATATTTTCTTTGTTTCTTTTCCGCCTTAGTGTTTTTGCTGTCCCCTTATCAGGTTGAATCAGTTCTATGGGGCGCTGTTAGTGTACGCTGGTTGTTCCATGCTCTTACTTTTTTGTGGTGCATATATATATTGCTTTTATATTTTATTAACCCAACAACCCAAAAAATAATTTTAATTCATTCATTGTTTGCTTTAGCCCTCTTTTCTAATGAAACGGCTTTTGTATTACCGATTATAGGAAGTGTATTGTTTTTCTTTTTTAAGAAAAATGGGAATAATCATGTATCAGTAAAAAATTACTTAAAGCAAATTATTTGCTTTCAAATAATTTTAATTGCTTCTTTTTTTATTCTCAATAAATTATATATAGGCAATTGGTTTTGGCATGGCGGCACATTCGAGGAAATAGCCAACCCCTCCATAAGTATAAAAACGGGGCTAAAATATTTAGCAAAATTTTTTTTATTCTATCGTTATTTGCCCTATCAGTTATGGGATGGCTACTTGAGAAATATTGCAGAAAATCACCTTTTACTTTTTATATTATTTTTTTCAATTGTATTTCTATTGGCCTTGATTCTAAAAAAAGCAATACAAACGAAAAAAAATATTGTTCATCTTATAGCTATCTTTTTTATTTGTTTTCTATTCATGCTTGTTCCGGTTCTTCCACTCGATTCATCCTTTCTTAGTTATTATTATCCTGATAGATATGGCTATATAGCTTCTGCATTTTTTTATCCCTTTCTTGTCATAAGCATATACTTTTTATTTCCTAAAAAACATCTTTTTATATCTTCTGCGTATGTCATCATATGTTTTGTTTTCCTTATACAAACAACTGCGATTTGGAAAGCATCGAACGATTATTGTAATAAGCTCATACAAGGCTTTCATCCCTTTCTTAAATACAATAATATATACGTGCTGAATGAAACAGAGTACTATAAAGGTGTTGCAGCTTTCCGTTCTACTTTAGCAGAGAATATCCATTATAAATACGAGGGATATCCACCTGAAAAAATAAAAATTATTTCAGGGGCGTATCAAGACTCCTTCAGCGATTCAATAATTTTTGTTTCGATTAATGAAACACAAAATAAAATAGTAGTAAAAAGTACTCCTAAACAAACCCCCTATTTTTGTACAGGCGGATGGCCTAAGTCTTATCTTAATAGTGAGTATGAGGTTGTTTTTGATACAACAGGATGTTCTTATGAAGTAACATTCAAAAATAAAATTCCACTCGGTTCAGTCTTCTTATATATTAATGGAGGGGAATGGGAAAAAGCAGAACCACTTTACAATATTTCATCTGAAAATTAGTTAATGCCTTAGTAGCCTTTAGCATTTAATTTTTACATTTACATAACATGGAAAAACAGCAAAATTTACTAGATAAGGTGAGCCCTTTCTTATCTATGAAATGTATTTTTTCTTCACTTTTTCTTCTATTATTTTCGTTAACAGGATTCTCTCAAATACCTAAGTACAGTAATGAATTCTTGTCAATTGGAGTTGGTGGCCGTTCTTTGGGAATGTCCAATGTTGGCGTAGCATCTCTGGGAGATGTTACTGCCGGATATTGGAATCCGGCAGGATTACTTGGTATAAAAGAAGATATGCAGGTTGGTCTTATGCATTCGGAATACTTTGCCGGCATAGCTAAATACGATTATGGAGCTGTTGCAAGAAAATTAGACAGCAATAGTGTATTTTCATTAAGTCTTATCCGTTTTGGAGTTGATAATATCCCCAACACAACGGAATTAATTGATGCAGGTGGAAGTGTTAACTATGATAAGATAACCCAATTCTCAGCAGCGGATTATGCGTTTATAGTTTCATATGCACATGTTCCTAAAATAAAAGGGATGCGTTTAGGTGCCAGTGCAAAAGTTATTCGCAGGGTAATAGGTGATTTTGCAGGCGCATGGGGTTTTGGTTTAGATGCAGGAATACAATATGAATATAACAATTGGCAGTTTGGTGCTATGGCAAAAGATGTTACTTCTACTTTTAATGCTTGGAGTTATAGCTTAACAGATGAGATGAAGGAGGTGTTTGCAGCTACCGGAAATGAATTACCTGTTAACTCATTAGAGATCACTTTGCCCAGAGTGGTTGTTGGAGCATCCAGAACCATTAATTTAGTGAAAGACCTTACTCTTCTTGGTGAAATAAATGGAGACTTTACCTTTGATGGTATGCGAAATGTTCTTTTCAAAGGCAACCCTGTAAGTGCTGATCCACGCTTAGGAATAGAACTTGGATATAAACATATGTTATTTCTAAGAGGGGGAATTATGAATTTTCAAACAGAAAAAACAATTGTTGGAAGAAAGACGACTACGGTGCAACCAAACTTTGGTGTAGGCGTTAAGATAAAGCGTGTTAGCATTGATTATGCAAAAACAGATATTGGGAACCAGTCCGCAGTTCTTTATTCTCATGTATTTTCGCTTAGGTTAGATATTAACAAAAGCCTTAAATGAAAAAACGATTTGAATTTTATGTAATTTTTATTTCGTTTTCCCTCCCTTTTTTCTTCTCAACTTTTTCTTTTTCACAAGTATATTGGAATGAATGGATAAACCATTCACAGAAATACTATAAAATAACTGTTGCACAGAACGGCGTATATCGTATCGACTCTGCTATGCTTGCCAAAGCAGGCCTTCCACTTGCAGTTATTAATCCCAAAAACATACAAGTATTCTTTAGAGGAGAAGAACAACCTATCTATATTAAGGGAGAGGCTGATGGAGTTCTTAACTCATCAGACTATATTGAATTCTATGGAAAAAAAAATGACGGTAGTCTTGATTCCGTTCTATATAAAGGATATTTTCAGAATAAACCCCTACGACAGCCAAACCCTTACTATAGCTTGTTTAATGATACAGCGGCTTATTTTCTCACATGGAATACGATGTTTAGTAATAAACGCATGATTGATGTGATAGACACTAATTATACTTTATATTCTCCCAATAATTATTTTTTTAAGGAAGATATAGTAGAGAATCATGCTACTTATTATTATGGATATGCATCCTCCGCCAATGTTATTTTTCCTGAATATCAAGAGTCTGAAGGGTGGGCAAGTGCAAACTTTCCATATGGCTCTAACTATACTACTACTATTAATACTACTAATATCTATGCTCCCGGACCCAATGCAGAATTGAAACTGGCTGTCATTGGTGCATCTAATGATCCGGCAGCAAATCCGGATCATCTTTTGCAAATACAATATAAAAATTCAGCTAATGCTTTAGTTACAATTGATGATGTATCGTTTGATGGATATACTTTATTTGATTCTGCTTATCTTATCCCTGCTTCAGCTTTAGGTGCTTCTACTAATATAGTAGTGAAGGCCTTGGTTGGCCCTTTTTCAACAAGCCGCAATGCAGTACCCTATGTTACATTTAGGTACCCACACAATATAAATTTAGAAAACAAAAGTTACTATGAATTGCTTGTTCCCGAAAACCTTTCTCAGTCAAAATCATATTTTTCATTCAGTAATTTTACAGACCTATCAACTAATAGCTACCTATATGATTTCACGAATCAAACAAGGGTTCCAGTTACTAAAAGTGGTAGCGTGCACAAGGTGTTGATTAGCAACTCAATCTCAAGTGCAGAAAAATTCTGTGTAATAAAATCTGAAAACCAATTCTTAATCCCCACATCTATCCAACCCGTTTTAGGAAATGCTACGTTTACTAATTTCTCTACGGTAAACAAGGATTCAGCATATATAATTGTTGCTAGCAAAAATCTTTGGAGCGGAGCAAATGCGTATGCTGCCTATCGTTCTTCTTTAGCAGGTGGTGGACATCAAACGGTAGTTGTTGATATTGATGAGTTGTATGATCAGTTTGGTTATGGAATTCCCAAAAACCCATTAGCCATTCGCCATTTTGCGAATTTTTGTTTAGATACTTTTCCAACCTCACCACAAAATCTTTTTTTGATTGGGAAATCAATTCAGAATAATTTATGCAGGAATACCTCATCAGATGTAACCGGTAATAACTATAAAAGTTGTTTGATTCCTTCAATCGCTTATCCTACCTGTGATAATATGCTGGTAGCCGGATTAGATGGCAATACCTTTAAACCGGGAATACCTATAGGCAGATTGGCAGCAAAAGATAACAATGCAGTTATAACATATCTTAATAAAGTAAAAGAATATGAATTGGTATCTGCTCAACCTGAAGAGTGGATGAAACATATTGTTCATATAAGTGGTGGCGGAGACGCATTTGAACAACAATTATTAGCAGGATTTTTGCGTGGCTACGAAGCTCTTCTTGAAGATACCAGCTTTGGAGGCCATGTTCATGCATTCAGTAAAAACTCATCATCCCCTACCCAAACATCATTTACCGATTCTATTAAACAAATCATTAATGATGGAATTTCAATCATCAATTTTTTTGGACATACTTCAGCCACCGTGTTCGATTTTAATCTCTTACCACCTGAGGCATATAACAATACAAATGGAAAGTACCCCTTTTTTAACGTAGATGGATGTGTATCGGGAGATATTCACCAACCTGCTATTGGAGGTGTAAGTTCCAGTGAGGTATATACATTGTCTTCAAAAGGAGTAATAGGTTTTTTAGCTTCTTCCGGCTTAGGAACTGCTTATGAAATGGATCAATTTGCACTTGCGTTTTATAAACATGTTTCACAGTATCTCTACGGACGATCGGTTGGCAAATGTATCCAGGCTGCCATAGATAGTGCAGAAGGAAACATGTCGAGTATTTATATGAATGCTACTTGCCTGGAAATGACTTTACATGGAGATCCTGCTATCGTTATTCACTCTAGTAAATTACCTGATTATTCTGTAAATAATGCCTCAGTTTTTTTTAGTCCAAGTTACGTTTCAACAGAAATAGATTCATTTAAGGTAAATTTGGTAGTCACCAATATTGGTAAAGCAGTAACAGACAGTGTTCCGGTTGAAATTAAAAGAACCTTTGTTGATGGAACAAGCATGACCTATTCATATATCTTTCCTCGTATTTACTTTAAAGATACACTGTCAATTAAACTTCCTGTGGACCCATTAAAAGGACCCGGTATAAATAAATTTGAAGTACGCGTGGATGGACAAAATAAAATTAAAGAACTTGACGATATAAGTAATAATAATATCGTATCGCCGTTTGAAATTCCTTTGCTCATTTACTCCGGAGATATTATTCCTGTTTATCCCTATAAATGTGCAATTATTCCAAATGATTCGGTGATTTTAAAAGCGTATACCGTTAACCCTTTTATTGGAAAAACCAGCTATATTTTTGAAATAGATACTACCGATGCATTTAATAGTCCTGCAAAAAAAATACAAAAAGTAACACAGAGCGGAGGGGTGGTAAAAGCAAATTATGATACTTGGTCGTCCACCTTATCCCTTCAAGATAGTACAGTCTGTTTTTGGCGAGTGAGGAGAGACACTGCAGATACAACGAATTTTAAATGGAGAGAAAGCTCTTTCCAATACATATCTAATAAACGCGGGTGGGGGCAATCGCATTTTTCTCAATTTGTAAAAGGGAATACATACAAATACATTTCTCCAACTATTCCAAAAAGATATTTTGATTTAGAGTTGAGAGATTATTCTATTGAAGCACAAGCAAGAAACCTTACTGCTATGGGTGGCGGCGGTTTTTTTAGTCAAACATGGTTTTATTTAAATGGATTACAAGAGTCTTTGTCATCTTATCTCTCCACTCAAAATCCGGGAGGGAATGTTCCTTCTCACGTACTTATCTCAGTGATCGATCCGATAACAGGAGCTGTTTGGAAAAATGAAGGGAATGGTCCTTTTGGAAGTTATGCCTGCCCACCCGTTAATCGTTTTGAATTTTATACCGGTTCTGCGGCCCAACAAGAAACATTAAGAGTCTTTTTAAAAGATTCACTTCCTTGTGGGAGTAAAATAATTATTACAGCTGCAGATAACCACAATCTGGGCGATATATTAAATACAAGCAGTCCATTTGTGAATACAGATTTAGTGCAGGCATTTCAGTCGGTTGGTGGATCATTATTTACTACCATTCAAAATAACCGACCTTATATTTTGATTGGAAGAAAATGTGGAACAGCTGTGGAAAAGTTAGGAGGAAGTGACACTTCGCTGGTATTTCTTAAAGATACTATTGGAATAAGACGCGAATCGGGCTCTATTTATTCTGAAACATTTGGCCCTGCTTCTAAATGGAACTCACTTCACTGGAGATATACCATTTCTGAGATTGCAGATTCAATAAAACTATCTGTAATAGGGATCAAATCAAATGGCACTGCCGATACCCTTATGAAAAATATTCCTAAGGACACATTAGATATTTATAATCTTGATACTAAAATCGATGCTTCAATATACCCTTATATAAAATTGCAAGCATGGGTAAGAGATAGTATAAAACGTACGCCCGCACAACTTCGCTACTGGAGAATTTATTATGACGGAGTTCCGGATGCATCTCTAAATCCATCTAAACAATATTCATTTTATAATTCATCTATTCAGCAGGGAGACAGTATAAAAATGCAAGTAGCAGTGGAAAATATAAGTGATTATGATATGGATAGCCTATGGGTAGATTTTTGGGTGTACGACGTTAACCGAAATAAGATACCGATTAAGTCTGTGAAGATGGATTCTTTGCGAGTGGATAGTACGTTACTTCCTGAGGTGAAATTTTCATCTGTAAATATTCCCGGTGGGCTTAATAGTTTGTGGATAGAAGCAAATCCATTTAACTCCTATCATCAAACTGAACAAAATCATTTTAATAATGTAGGTCTCATGCCCTTTATGGTTAGCGCCGACGTTACCAACCCTATACTAGATGTTACGTTTGATGGTGTAAAAATTATGAATGGAGATGTGGTCTCTTCTAAGCCCAATATCCTTATTACATTAAAAGATGAGAATACATTTTTGGCACTTAACGATACTAGCGATTTCGAAGTATATATTAAGAAGTCGACACAAACTGTTTTTGAAAGAATTCATTTTGGAAG
>CAZCJN010000064.1:0-13368 GCA_964498865.1 uncultured Bacteroidia bacterium | reverse complement strand
GTATATACACGAAACTTCTTTTTAAACTTAGGTGTCCGTAAATCATTTGATATCCCTCAGCCAGGGATTAAATATTATGATATTAAGGTTGTTTGCTTTAAAGATATTAATGGAAATAAGGTAAAAGATTTTAATGAGCATGGTCTTAAAGACATTGCTATCAGCATTGATAGGCATATGTCTGTCGATACACTTACAAAACGATCGGTAAAACAACGCGGGCAATTTGCTCCTACGGAAATGGTTACCGATGAATTTGGGCAAGTAATGTATTATCGTATTCCTCAAGGAGATTTTGATTTGGGAATTTATCCGCTTACGAATCTGATTGACATATTCAATGTAAATGGTCAAAAACAAACTGTCTTTATCAATCGTGATACTACTTATTATATTCCATTTGTAAGAAGTTATAAAGTGGCCGGTAAAATTATTTTAAATAGAGATGAATATTCTTCTTTAGGAGGTGTTTCTGCCGGCAGTGTTCGTATTACAGCTACTGATAGTTCTGGTAATAGCTATTTTGGACTAACAGCACCCGATGGTGGTTACAATTTATTTGTACCTGCATCAGGTGAATATGATGTATCTGTGAACAATATTTTTGGAGATCAGTTTGTTCTTCAACAATCTTTATACAGAGTAAGCTTTGATGGAGCTAAAGAATTTAATGTGGATTTTATTTTTGATGAGAAAAAAAGACAAATGAATATTAATGGTGTAACCTCATCATCCGGTAATATTTCACCTGCGACTTCGCCTATTTCTAATAAGGATAATGTTAAATCATCTTTATCTCCAGAAAACACTTCTATAAGCACTCAAGCAGTTTATCGAATTCAACTGGTTTCAACCAAGACCAAGGTTCCTAAATCGCAATATGCTACCCGTTTTAAAGGGGCTGAAAATATAAGCGAGTCTTTTGTAAATGGTGTTTATAAATATACCGCAGGAGAATTCAGTGATAATGCTAAAGCTCAAGAGTATAAACAAAAATTAATTTCCCTCGGTTATCAAGGGGCTTTTGTGGTTTCAGTTAATGGAGAAAAATCACCATCTTCGGGATACAGTATAACGCAAGAACCAGCAGCCCAAGAAAATACCAATCGTACGACGAATTCAACATTGGTTTATAAAGTACAAATTGTTTCCAGTAAAACTAAAGTTCCTCAATCGCAGTATGCAATTAAATTTAAAGGGTTGGAAAAAATTGGAGAATATGTTGTGGATGGGGATTATAAATATACTGCCGGAGAATTTAATGATATAGCTCAAGCACAGGAGTACAAGCAAAAAATGGTTTCACTTGGTTACCAAGGTGTGTTTATGGTGACCTTCCAGGATGGTAAGCGTATCAAGTAACTTTTCTCTCATTAACACTCAATCGTTGAAAACATAAAAATCAATTTAGGGTTTTTGTGTTCTTAGAAGGTTATTTTTACGGGGTGAAATTTTCTCTAAAATATATTATTGGACTGATGATTTTTACAGTCCCTTATTACGGTTTTTCTCAAGCTGTATTCTTAAAGAATAATAAAAGCAATCATCGTAATGTTTCTTGGGCAGACTCGGTTTTTAAAACGCTTACACCTGATCAGCGTATAGGGCAGTTGTTCATGGTTGCAGCCTATTCGAACTATAAATCTGATCCGATTTTATTAAGAAAACTTGTTGATTCATGTGGTATTGGCGGGCTTATATTTTTTCAAGGTGGTCCTAAACGGCAAGCCGTACTTACCAATTATTATCAGTCTCTTTCCAAAGTAAAAATGCTTATTGCTATTGATGGGGAATGGGGGCTTAACATGCGTTTAGACAGTACGGAACAATATCCCCGTCAAATGACGCTTGGAGCTATTCCTAAATCTGCAGATTCTTTAATCTATAAAATGGGGAAGAGTATAGCAAAAGAATGTAAGCGTTTAGGGATACATATCAATTTTGCCCCGGTAGTCGATATCAATAATAATCCATCCAATCCTGTTATCAGCAGTCGCTCTTTTGGTGAAAACAAAGAAATGGTAATGCAAAAGGCGTTGTTGTACATGAAAGGGATGCAAGATGAAGGTGTTTTAGCTTGTGGAAAGCATTTTCCTGGTCATGGTGATACAGAAAGTGATTCTCATAAAACTCTTCCCCTCATTTCACATTCTAAAAAAACAATAGATACACTTGATCTATATCCATTTAAAGAATTGTTTAAAAATGGTTTAGGTAGTGTAATGGTAGCGCACTTATTTATCCCCGCCCTTGATACAAGTACTAATACAGCATCAACACTTTCACCTAAAATAGTCAACAAGCTTCTAAAAAAAGATTTAAAGTTTGATGGATTGGTGTTTACCGATGCCTTAAATATGAAAGGCGTTACAAATTTTTATGCTCCCGGTGAAGTAGATGTAAAAGCGCTGATAGCTGGTAATGATGTTTTGCTTTTTTCAGAAGATGTACCTAAAGCTATAGAACAAATAAAAAAAGCAATGGCACGAGGAGAAATTAGTCAGGATGATATAGATGAAAGATGTAAAAAGATATTACAAGTAAAACAATGGTGTGGTTTAGATAAATATTCGCCTATAGAGACTACTAATTTGGTTGGTGATTTGAATACTTCAGCGAGTGAATATTTGAATCTATTGTTAGCAGAAAATTCAATTACCCTTCTTAAAAATAAAGATTCTCTGTTACCATTAATGAGGCTTGATACTTTGAAAATAGCGTCCGTTGTTTTTGGAGATGATGTGAAAAATAAATTTCAAGACATGCTGGGTTACTATGCCCCCATTAAAAAATTTTCTTATCCTAAAGATTTGACCCAAGTACAAACAGATACTCTTTTGCGAAGACTTCGTGGTTATAATTTAGTGATAACAGGTATTGCAGGCTCAAGTACCCCAAAACAGAATTTTGGAATTACCCCTAATACTATAGAAACTATTCGTAAAATTAATCGTAAATCAAAAACAGTTGTTGCGGTTTTTGCTAATGCGTATTCTCTTCATTTGTTAGATACTATAGCTGATAGTACAGATGCTATTATCATGGCATATGAGAATAATGATAATATGATGAACCTATCTGCGCAATTGATTTTTGGAGGCGTTTCATCAAAAGGTAAATTGCCTGTGACAGCTTCAAAATCTTTTCCCGCTCAGTCAGGCCTTAATACAATTAATCCTATACGTTTTAAATACACAGTTCCTGAAGAAGTAGGAATAAATTCAGAAAAACTTAAAGAATTAGACAGCCTTGTTTTAAGAGCAATTTCTGAAAAAGCATTTCCCGGATCGGTTGTGTTTTTTGCAAAAGACCGAAAGGTGTTTTATTATAAATCGTTTGGCTATCATACTTACCAAAATAAAAGGCCTGTGAATAAAGAGGATATTTATGACTTGGCCTCCATCACCAAAATTGCTTCTACAACAGCAGCCACTATGCAGTTAGTAGAGCAAAATAAAATAAAATTGGATGACAGATTATGTTACCATCTGCCGGAGCTTAATGAAACAAATAAGATGAATATTGTAATTAGAGAAATGCTTACGCATCAAGCCGGATTGAAAGACTGGATACCATTTTATTTGCAAACATTAAATAGAGGGGAATATAAACCTGGTATTTATTCCAGATATAAGTCCCAAGAGTTTCCTACTCGTGTTGCAGAACGGATGTTCATTAATAAATCCTATTCAGATACTATTTGGAAAAAAATCATTGAATCGCCGGTAGCTGAAAAGCATGAGTATAGATACAGTGACTTGGGATTGTTGCTTATGTGGAGAATTGTAGAGAATGCTACGCAAATGCCCATTTTTGAATACATGCAAAAGAATTTTTATTTGCCATTGGGCCTTCCTACTATGGGATTTAGACCGAGGGAGCGTTTTCCGCTCAATCGAATTGTTCCCACAGAATACGATGTGAAGTTCAGGAAGCAATTAATTCATGGAGATGTTCATGATCCCGCAGCAGCCATGTTGGGCGGTGTGGCCGGTCATGCCGGCTTATTTTCAGATGCAAATGACCTGGGAGTAATGATGCAAATGTATTTGCAGAAAGGAGAGTATGGCGGAAAAAAATATATTGATTCTGCTGTAGTAAATGAATTTACAAAATGCCAGTATTGTGTGGATAATAGAAGGGGGATTGGTTTTGATAAACCGGAAACCAATCCAACCAAAGATAGCCCTGTTTGTGATTGTGTTTCTTATATGAGTTTTGGGCATCAAGGTTTTACAGGCACCATTACCTGGGCAGACCCTGAAACCAATTTGGTATATGTTTTTCTTTCTAATCGTATCTACCCAGACGCAGACAATAATAAAATAACAAAACTTGGAATTCGTTCTGCTTTACTTAGAACTGTCTATGCAGCTATGAAGTGAATTTTTATTCACTTTGAAAAATCTTTTCCTACATTTAAATACTCTTTATTTGAATTAAATATGACGACGAATGGTGTTTTTTTAAACTATTTAAACAGTGCCAAAAAGCAATTTGAATACTATAAAAATTTAGGAGACAAAACGATTGACCAAATTCCTGAAGAGAAACTATTCTGGCAGTTTAATCAAGAGAGTAACAGTATAGCTATAATTATAAAACACTTAAATGGGAATATGCTTTCCCGATGGACTGATTTCCTGACTACTGATGGTGAAAAAGAATGGCGTAATCGTGATTTAGAATTTGATAATGATATAAGATCTAAAAATAATTTATTACGTATTTGGAATGATGGTTGGCAATGTTTATTTAATGCGTTGGAATCTTTATCAGAGGAGGATCTTTTAAAAACTATTTATATACGTAACGAAGCCTATACAGTACAAGAGGCTATTAATCGGCAGTTAGCACATTATCCCTACCACGTAGGACAAATTGTATTTATTGGCAAGATGGTTTGTAATGAAAGATGGCAATCACTTTCAATACCCAAGAATAAATCTAATGCGTATAATATTGATAAATTTTCGAAGAAGACTAAGTTGAAAGGTGTGCTAATTAATGATATAACTCTTTCACATGAATCATTTTGGAATACGGCCTTATCATTTTCTTTAGATATGGCAAATAAATCTATTAATAGTAAATGGTCTGTAGCACAAAATGCTGAACATATTAATAAGGTGTTGGCTCCCTTTGCTAAATACATGACTATTTCTAAACCCAAACTAGAAGAATTATTTGGAATTGCTCAAGCAGAATCAAGAGATGAGAATAAATTTGTAGAAGATTACGGTCAGGTGATTAAGGGTGCTAAAGCCCCTCCTAATGTCACTCCCGAAGAAAAAACAGATTATAAAATAAATGAATTAGTGGAAAATGGGCGAGTATATCTAAAAAATATTATTGCTTCTTTAAATAACTGGAGTGAGGAGGAATTAGATAAATACCTTTGCCCTCATCCTTTGCTAGGGAAGCTTACGGTTAGAGAAATGTTTTATTTCATGACCCACCATGTTAATCATCATCATAAATCTGTTCAATCTATTTTGGTAAATTCACCTATATGAAAATTGGAATTGTATGTTATCCCACTTTTGGTGGAAGCGGAGTTGTAGCCACTGAATTAGGAAAGGCCTTGGCGGCAAAAGGCCATAAAGTTCACTTTATTACCTATAGCCAGCCTGTTAAGTTGGATGTGTTTTCTCCTAATATTTATTACCATGAGGTAGCTGTTGCAGATTACCCCCTATTTGATTATGCTCCTTATGAACTCGTACTTGCATCAAAACTTGTAGACGTTGTTCGCTACTATAAGTTGGATTTACTGCATGTGCATTATGCGATTCCTCATGCAAGTGCTGCTTACTTAGCACAACAGATTTTGCTTACGCACGGAATAAAAATTCCTTTCATTACAACATTGCATGGAACTGATATTACTCTTCTTGGAAAAGATGCCTCTTTTGAGCCTGTTATTACTTTTTCAATTAATCAAAGCAATGCGGTAACTACTGTTTCACAAAGTTTAAAAAACGATACACTTAAGTTTTTCAAGGTCAATAAAGAAATAACAGTTATACCGAACTTTATTTGTCACGATGAATACACACATAAAGTGTCGTCAAAAGAAAGAAAACAGTATGCACCTAATGGGGAGAAGATTCTTATTCATATCTCTAATTTTCGTAAAGTAAAAAGGGTAGAAGATGTATTATATGTGTTTGATAAAGTGCGTAAACAAATTCCGGCAAAACTGATATTAGTTGGTGATGGGCCGGAGCGCAGTAATATTGAAAACCTTTGTCGTAAGTTAGATACTTGTGATGATATTATCGCTTTAGGAAAGGTGAGAGATACTGAAAAAATTTTACCGGTTGCAGATTTGTTTTTACTTACTTCTGAAACAGAAAGTTTTGGGTTAGCTGCTTTAGAAGCAATGACAGCAAAGGTTCCGGTTGTTTCAACAAATACAGGAGGTATTCCCGAAGTAAATATTCACGGTTATTCAGGAATGCTTAGCAATGTGGGTGATATAGAAGATATGGCTAAAAATGCTTTGTATATTCTTAGTGATGAAAAGATACATAGGCAATTTTCTGAAAATGCATATGAGCAATCTAAAATTTTTTCTATAGAGAAAATTTTACCACTATACGAATTGCTTTATAAAAACGTGATTTGATTGTAGATACGTGTTTACTAGAATATAAATTACTGTTAAATCATAATCAACTACTTTTTTGCTCCCTTCTTAGTCCATTTGTAAAGTTTATTTCCTAAAGAAGAAGATTTTTTATTGCTTTTCTTTTGGGGATAGGGGATAGAAAAGTTAATCCCAAAAGTGGTCATCACATCTGTTATTTGAACACGTTCCCAGCTATTGGTTCTGCATATTGTGAATCTGCAATCGCCAAATACACCTATCATATCATATAATAAGTGAGTAAACCCTATGCCGGAATTGAGCCCCCATCTCTTTATTTTATACATATTTTCTGCAAGTAGTGCTGTGTTAGGCAAATCCGGGTTGTTATTTCCAACATTAGTGCCTTGCCATGAAAATCGATCAGCACCTATCAGTGCGTATATTCTTGTATGATTATTATCAGTAGAGTAAGATACCTGACCATTAAAATCTAATTTATTTGTGTGGATATCTTTCCAACTAACTGAAAGATCATGTGCCGGGAAAGACGAATACTCAACAGAAAAAAAGAAAGGATTGTAAACATGGGTGATCATCCTTACATGAAATCCTCTATAGGCTATAGATTTTTGATATCTTGTTAGATCAATACTACTGCTGGCCATACCCCCGGATAATTGAAAAAGTGGGGTGTTTGTTTTTTCTTTATCAGAGCAAAATAAAAGGGTGGGAGAGATTAGTCCTATTAAAATGAGGCTGTATAATAATAGGCGTTTCATTTTATAAAAATATTAAAATGCATTGTTAATTACAATAAAAACAATAGCTATAATCCGGTAAAATGAAATACGAATTGTGTTTAATCCTAAAAATGGATTATTTTTTCTTTACAGGTTCCCCATCTTTATATTCACCTAAAATAACAACAAGCTTGGTTTTTCTGTATTCTTCTGCAGCAGCAAGCATTTCTTCTCTTGTATCTTTTCTAAGCTTAATGCCTGAACCGGGGTCGGTGCCTCTGTTTCTTACTTCTATATAGAACCCATCTCTAAAAACCGGTGGGCCACTGGGGGGTCTTCCTCCTCCTTTTTTTCCTTTCATAGTTTAATTAATGTTAATGCGCGTAAAGATAAATAAATATAAATGCGGGCATAAGTACGATTTTTTAACCATATAGAACCAATAGTTTATCTAAAACGTCCCTTTTATCCTATCTGTATTATTTGCTGTTTTATAAATTGGATAATCGGTGTAGGGGTATGGAATATTTTCTTATTTTCGCTTCCCTTTTTAGAGGGAAAACTAAACAATAACCCTTATGCCTTTCTGGTTTTTATCAGAATCCAATGTTCTTACCGAAAGTAGGAATAAGGCATAAGACAAAACAAAAAACAAATGTCAAAACAGTACGAAACAGTATTTATCTTGACTCCGGTTTTATCTGACGATCAAACCAGAGATGCTGTGAACAGTTACAAAAAACTGTTTAAAGAAAACAATGTAAAAGTAGTTCATGAAGAATCATGGGGGCTAAAAAAATTAGCGTATCCGATCAACAAAAAAAACACAGGCTTTTATCAGCTTTTTCAAATTGAAGCAGAAGGCGATGTTATTGCGTTATTAGAAACCGCTTTTAAACGCGATGAGCGCGTTTTGCGTTATTTAACCGTTCGTCTTGATAAATATGCACTTGAATTTGCGGAGCGCAGAAAATCAAAACGTGCTAATAAAAAAGACAGCACAAAAGAACAAGTTCACGCATAAACAAATCATTAATTAAAACATTATTACAATGGCAACTATAACAACCGATACAGGAGAAATCAGATACTTAAATCCACCAATTCTTGAAGTTACACGTGAAAAATATTGTCGCTTCAAAAAAATGCGTTGGAACTATATTGACTATAAAGACTCTGATTATCTTTTAAAATTTGTTAATGAGCAAGGTAAACTCTTACCAAGGCGTTTAACAGGTAATTCAATTAAATTTCAACGTAGGGTAGCACAAGCAGTAAAACGTGCACGTCATTTAGCACTTATGCCTTTCGTTGCTGACGGATTAAAATAAATTATTCATTCAACCTCGTTAAGCAGGGGATAAAAATATAAGTTATGGAAGTAATTTTAAAACAAGAAGTAAAACACCTGGGAACCAAAAACGAACTGGTACAAGTTCGCCCGGGCTATGCACGTAATTTTTTAATTCCTCAAGGATTGGCTGTAGAAGCTACAAAAGGAAGAAGAAAAGAACATGCAGAAATAGTTAAGCAACGTGCACATAAAGAAGAAAAGGTATTGAAAGCAGCTCAAAAAATGGCAGAGTCTTTAAAAAGCATTACCGTTAAAGTAGGTGCTAAAGCAGGTGAAAAAGGTAAAATTTTTGGTTCAGTTACAACTATTCAAGTTGCAGATGCCATTGCAAAAGCCGGATTCCCTATTGACAGAAAAAATATTTCGCTTGATAATGAAGAAAATATTAAAACTGTAGGTACCTATATTGCAAATGTAAAACTGCATAAAGACATAGCTGTAAAAGTTAGTTTTGAAGTAATAGCAGAATAAGTATAAGCCTCTTGAATGCCCTAAAGGATGTTTTGTAAAATCCCTTTAGGGCATTTTTATTTTTAGAAATAATGTCTCAAAAAGAAGAAATAGAAAAACGACGAACCTTTGGTATTATAAGCCATCCCGATGCAGGGAAGACAACACTTACTGAAAAACTCTTGTTATTTGGCGGAGCCATACAAACTGCAGGGGCTGTAAAGCATAATAAGATCAAGAAAGCGGCGACTTCTGATTTTATGGAAATAGAAAAGCAAAGAGGTATTTCTGTTGCCACTTCAGTCATGGGGTTTGAATACGCAGGCTATAAAGTAAATATTTTAGATACCCCCGGTCACAAAGATTTTGCAGAAGACACCTACAGAACACTCACTGCGGTTGACAGTGTTATACTTGTTATAGATTGTGTAAAGGGGGTAGAAGAGCAAACCAGGAAGTTAATGGAAGTTTGCAGAATGCGACATACACCTGTTATTGTGTTTATTAATAAATTAGATAGAGAAGGGCGTGATCCCTATGATCTGCTCGAAGAGATCGATAAAGAACTAAGCATACAAACACGCCCCCTTTCCTGGCCGATCGGAATGGGATCGGAGTTTAAGGGTGTGTATAATTTATACAGCAAGCAATTGCAATTATTTTTTTCATCTGATAAACAACGGGTTGCCGAAGATGTAATTGCTATTGATGATCTTAATAGTCCGCTACTGGAAAGTTATGTTGGAGAAAATTATGCTAGGCAATTACGTGAAGATGCTGATCTGATAGAGAGCGTTTCCGAACCTTTTGATATTTCTCTTTATAGAGAAGGGTATTTAGCCCCAGTCTTTTTCGGAAGTGCTATTAATAACTTTGGAGTAAAAGAGTTGCTGGATACGTTTGTAAAAATAGCACCATCCCCACTTTCCCGACAGGCAGATATACGATTAGTGGCTCCGGAAGAAAAAGCATTTACAGGGTTTATTTTTAAGATACATGCCAATTTAGATCCCAACCATAGGGATAGAATTGCGTTCTGCAGGATTTGCTCAGGTAAGTTTGAAAGAAATAAGTTTTACCATCATGTAAGGCTCGATAAAAAATTGCGCTTTTCAAGCCCTGCCAGTTTTATGGCGAATGAGAAAAGCATTGTAGAAGAAGCCTGGCCCGGCGACGTTATTGGATTATACGATACAGGCAATTTTAAAATTGGAGATACCTTAACGGAAGGAGAGCGATTACAATACAAAGGCATACCCAGCTTTTCTCCTGAAATATTTAAAGAACTTATTAATAAAGATCCATTTAAAACGAAGCAGCTGGATAAAGGGATTCATCAACTTACAGATGAAGGCGTAGCTCAATTATTCATACAGCATATGGGCAACAAAAAGGTGGTAGGTACGGTGGGTGAATTACAATTCGAGGTAATTCAATTCCGTTTGGCAGGAGAATATGGCGCTTCGTGCGAATTTAAACCTTTAGATTACTATAAAGCCTGTTGGGTTACGTCTGACAATAAAGAGCAATTGGATAAATTCTTTGTTGTAAAAACAAGTAACATAGCTTATGACAAAGAAAACAGACCTGTTTATTTTGCAGAAAGCCGATGGATGCTGCAGAAAGCTATAGAAACGTATCCGGATATTAAATTCCATTTCTCTTCTGAATTTCAAGATAAGGAGGTAGCTGACTTCAAACATGGCTAAATTTTAATTTAGCATTTCAGTATATTTATGCTAACAGGATATCCGATAAACAGCTATGAAATAAAAAACAATTACAAGTTGTTTAATGTTTCGAGCGGCATTATAATCCGATAGCTATAGGATGCCGCTCAGCCAGGGGAGGGGGCACTCTTTTTGAGTTCGGATGATGCAAGTTATATCCATGGAACAGTATTACATGTGGGTGGTGGTTTTGAATTACTGTAACTAGATATTATCAAAATTTTAATAGTGCCATCAAAAACGATGGTGCTATTAAAACTCAAAATAAAACCTAACATGAAGTTGCTATATACATTAATCACAACATTAATATTTATTGGCTGTTCAAACGGTCAATCAAAAACAAAAAATAAAATGGAAACAAATAATAATCCGCTTTTATGCGACATAGAAACAGGAATGTGTGAAATGCCAACCAAAAAAGAAAATGATAGTATTGTATCAATTTCAAAATCTAATCAAAAACCTGTTAAGGTTATTTATTACACCGACCCGATTTGCTCTTCGTGCTGGGGTATTGAGCCGCAATTGCGTAAACTCAAATTGGAATACGGAAACAGTATTGAAATTGAGTACCGTATGGGTGGATTATTGCCCGACTGGAGTTACAACAGTGGCGGCATTAGCAAACCGTCTGATGTGGCTCATCATTGGGACGAAGTAAGTATTCACTACGATATGCCCATTGATGGTGATATTTGGTTGGAAGATCCGCTGAATTCTTCTTATCCGCCATCTATTGCTTTCAAAGCAGCACAAATGCAAGACAATGAAAAAGCGATACTGTTTCTCCGAGAAATCAGAGAAATGGTTTTCTTAAAAAAGAAAAACATTGCCAAGTGGGAACACTTGGAAGCTGCCGCAAAAGCTATTGGGCTAAATGTGGAGCAATTAAAAACCGATTATGAAGGTAAAGCAAAAGAACTTTTTCAGGAAGATTTAAAACTGGGAAAAGAGCTTGGGGTAAGAGGTTTCCCGACACTGTTTTTCGTTGACGAAAAAGGAAACACCGAATTTGTATACGGCACAAAACCATACTCGTTTTATGAAGTGGCAGTATTAAAATTGGCTACTACTGCAAATAAAAGCGAATACAAAAAAAGTTGGGAAGACCTTTTTGAAAAATATCAAACATTAACGGCTAAAGAATTTGCCGAGTTATCAGGAACAGGAAGAAAGGAAAGCGAACAACTGCTGAATGAATTGACCGAAAAAGGAATGCTTGTAAAACATTCAACAAAAAATGGAGCTATTTGAAATAAAAAAAATAAAATTATGGAACCTTTAAATCATTTCAACCCAATGCAGTGTAAAAAAATATTTCTTCTTTTTGCGCTTGTTGTACTCTCGACATCATGTAGCCCGTTGCTGAATGAAAAAAATGAGAATATAAAATCCTCTATTCTTTCGTTAGATGAATTATCAAAGTTTCTACAAAATGATATTAATTCGCTGCCAAATTTTAATTGTTATAGTTCACAAGACTCAGTTATTGAAGGCGATGAAGGGCTTAAATGGAATAGCAAAGTTTATAAGTACAAAAATGAGATTGCCTTTTTAATTGAAGCAAATTGGGAAAAACCAAATATTGTAGATAGAATAACTGTGTTCAGTAATACTGTCAGGGATGGAAATTTATTTGTTGGTCAAACCTTCAGTTTAATTAAATCTTCAGTTTCAAATATTTTACCATATAGCCCCGATGGGTATTTATTTGTTACTTATAAAAAGAACCCTAAGATTTCGATTGAACTTAATATCTCTAATATAAAAGATTCTACATTTTTCTTCGGCGTAAAAAGTATAGATAACATTCCCGATAGTATTAAAGTTGAATCTTTGATTTTAATGAAGTGATAAATGGGTAGTGTACCACTATGTCTCCCGTCCCCCGGTACCAAGATGGATGACTTTAGTTACAAAAGAGGCTTGATGTCTAACGATCATTATGGCAATCCCAAAAAACAAAAAAACCGCACCGAACACATACGCGATGTGGCAGGAGATTTAGCAGGTGTACAAGATATCATAGATCAGGGAGCCGGTTACATAGCAGGCACCCCCGGCACCCATAACTATAAATACGATGCCAAAGGCAGAATAACCAGCGATGTAAGCAGCAGCATAACCGCCATCACATGGACGGCGTACGACAAAGTAAAAACCATTACCAAAAGCGATGGAACAATTATTACATTTACCTACGATAACAAACAACAACGCCTGACCAAGAAAGTAGACCCTACCGGAGCTAACAACGATATAACAACGATCTATTCGTACGATGCATCAGGTATACTCATGGCCACCTACGAACAAAACTCAAGCAATTACAAATTACTAGACCAACAAGTATATGGCCTCTCAAGAATTGGTACTTATAAAATAGAGGAAGTGCTCACCGCAAGCCCCTCAGCACCAAGCAACGATGCAGCCAAACAACGCTTTGAAATCTCAGATCATTTAGGAAGCGTACGAGCCGTAGTAAGCGGAGTAAAA
>CAZCJN010000063.1:2179-13462 GCA_964498865.1 uncultured Bacteroidia bacterium | reverse complement strand
CGAAACAGAATTAATTTCTGAAAACATACCAGTTTCGTCATAAGAGCATAAATAGAGTTCTTTCAAATCAATTATTTTCTTTGAACGATTATAAAGCTCTACCCATTCAACACCGTTTGTTTTCGGATCGAACAATATTTCATTGATAACTACATCACCCGGAGTAACAAATACAGCTTTCCCAAATTGTATTTCTGATTTACCGACATTCCCCTTACAGTCTTGTATGCCTGATGCTGTTACTGTATACACTACGTTTTCAGCAATCGGATTTGATAACGTTAAAATTACACTTAGATATTCAGGTCCAATGGCATCAGCTTCTATAGGATTGCCCATTGCTTTGTCGATAGAGTAATTATTAAGCGCAGCCAATGTTATACTATCGGCCGATTCAGAAAAAAACAATTGAATATGAGTTGAATCAATCATGCTGCAGTGAGTAATAAACGGAGCTACCTTGTCTTCAATAATGCTATTTACTGAATTTCTTTTTCCCGGAGTTCCTCCTGCATTATTTGCACTCGCTTTCCAATTTATTTTTCCCGCGCAGGTATTGTTCGGATCGATCTGTTCTAAAGACCAGCCCCCTGTATTTTTGATCGGATCATTATACCATGAATTGGTATAAAAAATCAAAGAAATAATATTTCCTGCGCTGTCTCTCAGAATAAGATTATCACCCGTATCATTTAAGGAAGGAAAAGAAGATACTCCTTTAACTTGAATGGAGTTACCAAAAGCAGCAGCACCGGTGCTGGTTGTGAGAACAAAAAAACTATCCGGCTGAATTAGTATATCAGGGATGGTTGCAGTTGAAACAGCATCTGATAGAGTCCATTTATGCAATGTAATAGGGGAGGAGCTACGGTTGTATAGCTCAATGTATTCATAGGCAGGTAAATTACTTGGAGATGGATTTACATCCGCCATTATTTCATTTATAACCACATTAGTTTGCAAGGGCTTGAACAAAGATTCCTGTTTGGGTAATTGCGTATAGCTACCGACTGCTGATGCATGGTTTATTTCATTTAGTATCAGAAGAATTAAAAACAACTTTTTCATGGCACTGCAAAATAAATAATTCAGCCTGAATAATTAAAATGCATTAACTGCCATTTATATTATAAAAATTCGAACGTTTTCAGATATACAGGATCTAAAAATTATGATTTTGCTATTTGTTGTGTAAAAGATGAATGTTTGAGTTAAAGATAGAAAACCCGAACTTCTTTCTCGTTCAGCCAACCTATAACCAGTTAATCTCTTTTTTAAGAAATGCCTGCGTTTGTTCTTCTGTAGAATTTTTTTCCGGAATAAAATTATACACCCAATTTGCCTGAGGGGGTAAACTCATCAAAATCGATTCGCTTCGGCCATTAGTCTCTAATCCAAATTTAGTTCCTCGGTCATACACCAAGTTAAATTCAGCATATCTGCCCCGCCTTAATAGCTGCCATTGCTTTTCTTTTTCACCATAAGGCAGTTCTTTATTTTTTTTAATAAGCTCTGAGTAGGTAGGCAGAAATGTGTTGCCAATTTCTTTTACAAATTCAAATATTTTTTCTAGAGACATTTCTATGTTTTTACTTTTGAGCGAAGTAGAATTTAAATGATCGAAAAAAATACCCCCAATACCACGGGTTTCATTTCTATGCTTTATGAAAAAATAATCATCGGCCCATTTTTTAAATTCAGAATAAAATTGCAAATGAAACTTATCGCAAGAAGCTTTTAATGCGCTATGAAAAAAAATAGCATCTTTTTTATTTATGTAAATAGGAGTGAGGTCAATACCGCCTCCGAACCAACAAGTAATGGGAAGATTAGAATCATCTTCTTGTAATTCTAAATACCGTACGTTCATATGAATGATAGGAATCATAGGGCTCTGAGGATGTATAACAATTGAAACCCCGCTTGCCAGAAATGTTTTAACAATTTTAGAGCCCGCTTCTTTCGAGAGAAATTCAGGAGCAACACCAAATACTTCTGAGAAATTTACTCCACCCTTTTCAATTACATTTCCGTTTTGAATTACTCGTGTTCTCCCACCACCGCCACCATTTCTTTCCCATTTATCTTCAAGAAACTTAGCCCTTCCGTCTGCCTGTTCTAATCCATTACAAATGTTGTCTTGTAATGTTTTAAAATAGCTGACAATCTTTTGTTTCGTCATATCTGTTATTTAGTTTTCTGTAAAGCCTGTTCTATATCAGAGATAATGTCTTCTATATGTTCTAATCCAACCGATATACGAATTAAGCCCGGAGTAATACCAACTGCTTTTCTTTCTTCCTCCGAAAGTTTGGCATGAGTGGAAGAAGCCGGATGTGTGGCAATGGTACGCGTATCGCCTAAATTAGCGGTAAGGGAAAACATCTCCAGGGCATTTAAAAACTTTTTTGCTCTCTCATAACCTCCTTTTGCAGAAAAGGTAACAATACCTCCTCCCGCTTTCATTTGTTTTTTAGCAATCCCATATTGTGGATGAGAAGACAGGAATGGATAGTTTACTTTTTCTATTTCAGTATGCTTGCTTAAATAGTCAGAAAGTTTAAATGCGTTTTCAGAATGCCTGTCCATGCGCACGCCTAATGTTTCCAGACTTTTTGAGAGCAGCCATGCATTAAAAGGAGACATTGAGCCGCCTGTATTTCTGCAAAATAAATATACTTCGTTTACTAGATTTTTCTTTCCACAGACTACTCCTCCCAGCACTCTTCCTTGCCCGTCAATAAATTTAGTGGCAGAATGGGTAATAATATCTGCTCCATAATTTACCGGTTGTTGTAAATAAGGGGTGGCAAAACAATTATCCACATTAAAAATGAGGTTATGTTTCTTGCTGATTTTTCCTAATACCTCCAAATCAAACATGGCTAGCCCCGGATTGGAAGGACTTTCTACAAAAAGTATTTTAGTATTTTTTTTGATTAATTTTTCCACTTCATTTTCATTGTCAAAATAGGAATGTTCAATTCCCCATTTTGGAAAATATTTTGTGAACATAGCATGTGTACTTCCGAATACTGATCGGCATGCAATTATATGATCACCTGTTTTTAAAAATGCCATAAAGCTTGCAAAAACGGCTGCCATACCACTTGCAGTTGCAAATGCTGCTTCTGTATTTTCTAGCAGAGCCATTTTGTTTTCAAATTCCTGTACGTTGGGATTAGAGAAACGACTATATATATTTGATTGCACTTCATCGGCAAACGCAGCACGCATGTGTTCTGCATCATCAAACACAAAGCTTGAGGTTAGATAAAGAGGAGAGGAGTGTTCATGCTCCTGAGTTCTCTTGATTTGAGTGCGAACAGCAAGGGTTTCAAATTTTTTTCTTGACATAATTACACCAATTGATTGTTTACATATACTTTGTATTCCATTTTTGCGCCGGCTAACTTTAGTGTTTTAGAGGCGGAACAATATTTTTCCATAGATAAATCAGCAGCTCGCTTCGCTTTTTCATTATCAACCTTTCCTTTTATTTTAAAATTGATATTTACTTCTTTAAAAACTGCCGCTTCACCTTTTATAGATGGAGTTTCACGTTCTCCATCCACATCCATTTCAAAATCAGAAATCTCTTGTCTTTGTTTTTTGAGAATGGAAATAATATCAATGGCTGCACATCCGGCAGCGGCCATTAACAACATTTGCATGGGACGCACACCTTGGTTTTTACCGCCAATGTTTTCCGCAGCATCCATATGTACCGTTCTGCCATCTTCATTTGTGGCCTCAAAATGAAAGGCATCATCCAGTCTTTTTAGTGATATTTTCATAGAAAGTAAAGGTAATTAAAGAATTATATTTGCTTCATTGATTTATCGTATGTCAATACAGAAAGCGGTATTTAACACGTCATTTAAATTAGAATCAGGCGAAGTGCTTCCTTCGCTTGAAATAGCGTATCATACTTATGGTAAACTGAACAGTGAAAAAAGCAATGTTATTTGGATCTGTCATGCCTTAACTGCAAGTTCTGATATTGCCGATTGGTGGAGTGGATTGGTAGGAGAAGGAAAACCATTCAATACAAATAAATATTTTATTGTCTGTGCTAATATTCTTGGCTCCTGTTATGGCAGTTCCGGCCCATTAAGCATTAATCCTAAAACAGGTAATAAATATTATAGCCAATTTCCGCAGGTAACTATTCGAGATATGGTAAATGCTCATGTGCTTTTAAGAAAGCATTTGGGAATCAACAAAGTATTCATTGGCACCGGCGGGAGCATGGGTGCTTATCAAATCATGGAATGGGCAGTGATGGAACCGAGTGTATTTGATAGGATGATTTTAATGTGTACATCGGCAAAAGAATCTGCTTGGGGAATTGCTATTCATACAGCACAACGTTTAGCCATTGAGGCTGACAGCACATGGAAAGAGGCTTCGGATAAAGCCGGGCAAAAGGGATTAAAAGCAGCGCGTGCAATAGGTATGCTTACCTATCGTAATTATGAAACGTTTGCACACCAACAAACGGATAGTGACAATAATAAAATTGATGATTTTAAAGCATCTTCTTATATCAATTACCAAGGTGATAAACTTGTAAAAAGATTCAATGTCTATTCTTATTGGTTGCTTACTAAAGCTATGGACTCACATAATTTAGCAAGGGATAGAAAAAAGATAGAAGCGGTATTGAAATCTATAAAAACTAAAACATTAGTTATCGGAATTTCAAGCGATCAGCTTTGCCCGCCACAAGAACAAAAATCATTAGCAAAGCATTTATCCAATGCTATATTGGAAATAATTGATTCTACATATGGACATGATGGATTTTTGGTAGAGTGGAAGAAGCTTACTAAAGTAATTGGTTTCTGGCTTAAGAAATAATTTAACCTTTTCATATAAAAAAAGAGCGGCATTAGTGCCGCTCTTTTTTATTGGTCGATATCTATACTGTTAATGTATTAATATCTGTTTAACAGCTTCATTTTTTGAGTTCGATACTCTAAGCATATAAACTCCTTTTCCAAAAGAAGAAAGGTTTATTTTTTTAGAATAGTTTCCAACGAAGTTGTTTAATTTTTCTTCATAAACAATTTGTCCTAGTTGGTTAGTTATTTTTATTGAATAATTATCACTGTTTTTAAAGCTTAGTGAAGCAGTAAATTCTCCTGTACTTGGATTGGGGAAGACATTTACATGATACTCTTCAGTTAAAGCAGTAACTCCGGTAGGACTGCAAGTATCCAGTGCAGTTACGGGTGTTCTTGCAGTATTACAAACTATTTTAGTATAGTTCCAATTATAGAAGAAATAATAATAACCAGGTGATCCGGCGTTGCTATTTGTAATGTTAATTGCCGATGAAGTGTAAGGGAATGCAGCACCTGCTGAATTACGATAACAATCAACACTACCACGGAACTTCATCATGTAATCTGTACCGGGATATACTGTGCGATTAATAGTAACTGTTTGAAGAGCACTTGCATTTGCAGTTAAAGTAACAGTAGTGTCTGTAACTACGTTTCCTTTTGAATCAACAATCTCTATTGTTCTTGGTCCTGCAGAGTTACAATATACTTGCACACTATTAATAATAACAGGTTCCAGTACATCGAAATATAATCCACGTATATCGCTGGCACTAAACATAGCACCTGCTCCCATTGTATTATCATCTGCACCAACCACATCTGTTGCGGTTGATGTAAACGCTTCGTCAGCATAGTATGTTTTATCACCAGTAGTAGCAGGCGTTGTATAGGTATTGCCTGTTCCTACAATTGATCCACCGGCTGCTTGATTCCACCAACGAACATTACCTGGAACCGAAGGGGTTACACTAAGAGTGACTGCAGTTGCACCACAGAATTTTTTATCTCCAGCTGAAGTAGGCGCTGCATTAGGGCTGTTGCTGATAGTAATAAGTCCAGGGAATGTTTTAGTATCATTACCGTTTGCATTTGTAACAGTTAATGAAACTGAATATGTACCCGGAGTGTTATAAGCAACGAAAGGGTTTTGAGCAGTAGAAGTAGAGGGATTTCCACCTTGAAATGTCCAGCTCCATGAAGTTGGCATGCCTGCAGAATAATCTGTAAACTGAACGCCAAGTCCAGGACAGCCTATAAAATTGTTAGCGCCAAAATTTGCACTTGGTGCGTAAGCACCCGGAGTATATAATCCACCTTCCCACATACCTCTTCCATAAGTAGAGGCACGGATTTTACTTCCGGCATAATAAATATGCAATTGAGTTACTTCTACGTTTGGTAAGCCTCCTGAGAAAGGTTGCCATACATTCATCGTAGCATCTTTAAAGAACACACCATTATCCGTTCCTATATAAAGAGCATCATTCCCGTTTTTGTCAATTTCCATGCAGTTAACCGGAATATTTGGAATAGATGCTGAAAGGTTTGTCCAAGTTGTTCCTTGATCAATCGTTTGGAAAACTTTATTCATGCTCGCAAAACCAGAGAAAGAGACCCATGCTTTACTAGCATTGGTTGGGTGGCATAAGATATCGGTTATAGTTCCGGTAGGAAGAGAAGAAACAGCAGCCCATGCTGCGCCTCCGTTCGTAGATTTGTATAGGGTGCCTCCTTTTGCTGTCCAAACAACTTGGTTGTTAGCCGGAGATACTCTTAGTGCTGTAATACCAACTGTACTAGTACCAGCTACGTTGCCTGGTTTTGTCCAAGAAACACCACCGTTTGTACTTTTCCATACGTTAGCACAACCGGCCCAAACAGTTCCTGCTGATACAGGATCTTCGCTCCATTGAGTTACCCAAGGACAAGGCTCTGTAGTTGCGTTATTAATAGTGCCACATGCAGACCATGAACCACCACTTTTTCTGTTAAGTGATCCGTTATATTGCGAACACCACATGTTACTGTTGTTGTTCCAACTTACAAAAGCTAACATTCCATCTCCACCCATTTCTGCTGACCATGATGATCCGTTCCAAGAATTCGACCCGTTATCTTGCCACCCACCAATAATTAAATTGGCGCTTGAAGTAGATTGTCCAAAACCATATAGCTGAGAAATAACAAGTCCGCCACTTAAATTACTCCAGCTTGAACCATTATCTGTACTTTTCCAAACACCACCGTCACTTGCTAAATAAGCTGTTGTTCCACTAGTGTAAATCACATCATGATAATCTACGTGAGTTGAAGTAGCGATTTGTGTCCAGCTAGTGCCTCCGTTTGTTGATTTATAAAACTGAGTTTGTCCGCCCAACATTACTTCTGTTGCGCTGGTAGGAGATCCTGCAACACATAAGTCATACCATTGTTGAGTTCCCAAATCAGGAGTGCTTGCTTTTGTAAAACTAGTACCGCTGTTAGTAGAAGTGTAAAAACCTTCTGTTCCATAGTTAGGTGCAGGTAATCCAACGATCATATAAATTTTATTAGGATCAGCTGCAGTGCACGCAATAGCCATACGACTTACGTTGGTAGCAACCGGAAGTCCCGAAGTAATTTTAGTCCATGAAGCTCCGCTGTTAGTTGATTTGTAGAACTCCGTTCCACAAGCGTATATGGTTGCAGGAGTTCCCGGTTTAAATTCCATGTCTTTAAAGCTACCATCTTGTACTTTGGTGAAAGTAACGGCAGCATCTGTGCTACGGTAAATACCCGCTGAAGTAGCAACAATTATGTTGTTTCCGTTGGTAGGATCAACAAGTATTCTGCTCATCATTCTGTACTGAGAGGTAAAAAATGATAATCCTGTTGGATTCCAAGTTTGAGCGCCATCTGTAGATTTTAATATTCCAACAGAATAATTATCTCCTGCATCTCCATCGCCAGTAGCCATGTACATTATGTTGGGATTTGTAGGGTCAAAAGCAATATCCGTACAACCAATTACCTGAGGCATATTGTCTGTTTTAGTTGTCCAACTGCTGCCCCCATTAGTAGATATCCATAGTCCTCCGGACGGAGCACCTGCATAAAGAGTGCTTGGATTAGTAGGGTGGACACGTATGCAGTTAACTCGGCCTATACCGGGGATGCCGGATGGGGTAGATGGTCCTATAGATGTCCAAGTACCGGCACCCATTGATTTTTCATATGTTTTTCTATAAGAATCCATTTCTTTCCATACTGCATCTGGTGCAAAACGTTCACCGTTTGCCGAAACGCGAGGTGCCATAAACCATTCCCAGCGCTTAAAGATTTTTTCACCCGGAATTTTTGCAGGTTCTGCATTGTTGTTACTTAACCGGTACGTTGCTATATAATCATTGCGGTACTGATTAAATGTTTTTTGTGTTTCAAAGAAGTTAACATTCGGATCCAACATCATTCTTACCCAATCTTGAGCAAAAACCGATGTGGTAAATAACATAGCAACAATTAGTGTTGTTGTTTTGAATAGATTTTTTTTCATGATAGAACAGTTAGTGATAATTAAAATTTTATAGACAATTTTCGCGTAAAGTTAAAATTTTTTCCATAGTACAACAATAAGTTTTGCCTGTTTTTAATAGAAGAAATGGAAAAATCTATGTAAAAAAGTGGACTACATGATAAAATGAGCACTTATAGACTCGTGGCTAAGCACCTTGTCAATAACACTGGCAAAAAGACCCGCAACAGAGATTACTTTTATCTTTTTGCTCTCTTGTTTGAGAGGAATGGTATCCGTAACAATAAGTTCGAGCATTTTTGATTTTTCAATGCGCTCATATGCTTTTCCTGAAAGTACCGGGTGTGTACATATCGCACGTACACTTGCGGCGCCCTTATCAATCAACATATCTGCAGCAGTACATAGAGTTCCTGCTGTATCTACCATGTCATCGGCAAGAATTATGTTTTTACCTTCTACCTCTCCTATAACGGTCATGCTCTCAATCACATTTGCTTTTTTTCTTTGCTTGTAACAAATGGCTATCTCAGCTCCCAGGTATTTTGCATAAGCACTGGCACGTTTAGATCCGCCTATATCGGGAGTAACAATGGTAAGATTGGTAAGATTAAGGTTTTTTATGTAAGGGATAAAAATAGTTGAGGCATATAAGTGGTCAACAGGCATTTCAAAGAAACCTTGTATTTGATCGGCGTGCAAATCCATGGTTATGATGCGGTTGGCGCCTGCTGCGGTTAAAAGGTTGGCCATGAGTTTAGCCCCTATAGGAACCCTCGGCTGATCCTTTCTATCTTGTCTTGCAAATCCAAAATAAGGAATTACCGCAACAATATTTTTTGCTGATGCTCTTTTGGCAGCATCAATCATCAATAAAAGCTCAAAAAGATTTTCAGTAGGTGGAAAAGTAGATTGAACAAGAAAAACATTACAGCCTCTCACCGTTTCTTCAAAAGAAGGAGCAAATTCTCCATCACTAAACTTATTGAGAGATACTTTGCCTAGGGGTTCTTTGCATGCCGCAGCAATTTTTTCGGCCAATACATGAGTTGCTGTTCCTGAAAATATTTTTGTGTCGGGAGTTTTCATAAAAAATTACTGAAGCAGGCAAAGTTAGGAAATTTATATTCTTGCCGGAATATTCGATCCTACAAACTATCAGTTTGTTTTGCTTTATTTTTACCATTCGCATAATTTTTAACTTTAAGCTTTTTATAATGAATAAGGCAAGCAAAAAAGGACAAGGGCTAAAAGAAAAGAGTATTAAACAATACCTCCGCATACTATGGGTATTGGTATTACTTCCTATTTTTTCTATATCCCTTTTGGTTTGGATGGTTTCTATGGAGTGGTTCGGAGAGCTTCCAAAAATTGAAGATTTACAAAACCCCGAAATGAATTTAGCTACTGAAATTATTTCTTCAGATGGAAATGTTTTAGGCAAATACTATGCGGAAAACCGCGTGAATATTCAATATAAAAATCTGAGTCCTTTTTTAGTAAACGGATTAATAGCAACCGAAGATGTTAGGTTTAAAGATCATTCGGGAATTGATTTACGGGGATTGTTTCGCGTATTGTTTCGTACCATAATTGGCGGTGATGAGAGCGGCGGGGGGGGGAGTACACTCTCGCAACAATTAGCGAAGATGTTATTTCCCAGAGAGAAAAACCAATCTAAAATGCAATTGGCTCTCCGTAAAATAAAAGAATGGATTATTGCAGCAAGGTTAGAAAAACAGTATACCAAGGACGAGATTCTTACTATGTACCTCAACAAGTTTGATTTTATAAATCTTGCAGTGGGGGTTAAATCAGCAGCTAAAATTTATTTTGATACTACTCCGGACTCTTTGAAAATAGAACAAGCTGCCATGCTGGTAGGTATGTGTAAAAATCCTTCCTTATTTAATCCAATAAGAAGGGCCGATACAACTCTGCAAAGAAGAAATGTGGTGCTATCACAAATGGTTAAGTATGGTTACTTGACGGAACAAAAATTCGATTCGTTAAAATTGCTTCCATTAGGAATAAATTTTCAGAAAGAAGACCATAACTTAGGATTAGCCCCCTACCTGAGAGAGTATTTAAGAGATAACTTTATTAAGAAATGGATTGATGCGAATCCAAAACCCGATGGAAGTAAATACGACGTATATAGAGACGGATTGAAAATTTATACTACCATTGACTCACGTATACAGCAGTATGCCGAACAGGCTATGGAGCAGCACATGAAAGACATTCAGAAAAGTTTTTTCAAAGAATGTAAGCAGAAAAAAAATGCGCCATTTGATATTAAGCTCACCAAAGAAGAAATAAGTTCTATTATGAACAGTTCTATGCGTCGTACGGATAGGTATCACGGATTGAAGGCACAAGGACTGAGCGAGGAAGAGATAAAGAAAAATTTTAATACGCCTGTTGATATGACCGTCTTTTCATGGAAAGGCGAAATTGATACCAACATGACCCCTTGGGATTCTATTCGTTATTACAAGCATTTTCTTCAAACAGGCATCATGAGCATGGATCCGCATACAGGTCATATTAAAGCCTGGGTAGGAGGCATTAATTACAAACACTTTAAATACGATCATGTAAATATAAACGCGACGAGACAAGTTGGATCTACTTTTAAACCCTTTGTATATGCTCTTGCTATCATGGAGGGTTGGTCTCCTTGTCAAAAAATACCAAATGTTCCGGTTACGTTCGAACTTCCTAACCAACCGCCATGGACCCCACAAAATTCCGGAGAAGAAGAGTATAACGGAAAAATGGTAACTATGAAATTTGCACTTGCACTTTCTATTAACTGGGTAACTGCCTATATAATGAAACAGTTTGGCCCTGAGCCGGTAGTACAATTTGCCAGAAGGTTAGGAATTACTGCTCAACTTGATCCAGTTCCTTCTC
>CAZCJN010000063.1:0-2079 GCA_964498865.1 uncultured Bacteroidia bacterium | reverse complement strand
GTACAATTTGCCAGAAGGTTAGGAATTACTGCTCAACTTGATCCAGTTCCTTCTCTTTGTTTGGGAACTGCCGATATTTCGGTTTTTGAAATGACAGGTGCTATGAGTGTATTTGCAAATAAAGGTACTCGGGTAGAGCCCATTTTTGTTACTCGTATCGAAGATAAAACAGGCAGGGTATTAGCGGAATTCCAACCTAAAACGGAAGAAGCAATGGACGAAGCTAAAGCATATGTTGCATTAGAATTAATGAAAGGGGTTGTACAAAATGGCACAGGCGTTCGTCTGCGATATAGATATAAACTTAACCAACCGATGGCAGGAAAAACAGGCACCACGCAAAATCATTCCGATGGATGGTTTATGGGCATCACACCTGATTTAGTTTCCGGAGTTTGGGTAGGAGGCGAGGACAGGGCTATTCACTTTTCAGGTTTAAAAGAAGGACAGGGCGCAGCATTGGCGCTTCCTATTTTTGCTTACTACATGCAGAAAGTGTATGCAGATAAAAAAATAAATTTATATCAAGGTGATTTTGACCGACCTGCTAAAAAATTTTCCATTGAATTGGATTGTGATAAATACAATAAGGCGATGGAAGAAGGAAAAGATACAGGAAATACGGAAGATGATTTTAACTGATAAAAAACGCTCATTAATTTTTTCTTACTATGAATAAGACGGTAAAAAATGCTGACGAGGCAATTAGCGATGTAAAAAACAACACGATCTTGGCCCTGGGTGGATTTGGATTATGCGGAATCCCTGAAAATTGTATTTCTGCATTAGTAAAAAAAAACGTAAGGGATCTAACGTGTATTTCTAACAACGCAGGGGTGGATGACTTTGGGTTAGGACTTTTACTTAAAGGAAAACAAATAAAAAAAATGATCTCTTCTTATGTGGGAGAAAATGCAGAGTTTGAAAGGCAAATGCTAAGTGGAGAATTACAAGTGGATTTAATTCCGCAGGGAACATTAGCAACCCGTTTAATGGCGGCAGGCTATGGCATGCCTGCTATATTTACACCTGCAGGGGTAGGTACAGAAGTAGCTATTGGAAAAGAGGTTCGAAAATTTAAATTTAACGGGGCAGAAAAAGAATATTTGATGGAATATGCTTTTGAACCGGACTTTGCCATTGTAAAAGCCTGGAAAGGAGATACTGAAGGTAATTTGTCTTTTCGTTTAACATCAAGAAATTTTAATCCACTTGTGGCTATGTCCGGAAAAATAACAATTGCTGAAGTGGAAGAGCTGGTACAGCCCGGAGAACTGAATCCAGATCATATCCATGTGCCCGGTATTTACGTTCATAGAATTTTTAAAGGAAGTAATTATGAAAAAAGGATTGAACAGCGTACAGTAAGAAAGAAAAGCTAGAATAATTTCATCTTCTAAAGAAGAGACATTTTCAAATTAACGCATTATCAAACTTTCAAATTAATATGTTAGATAAAAACGGAATAGCAAAACGTATAGCAAGGGAAATAAAAGACGGCTATTATGTAAACCTTGGGATAGGCATTCCTACCCTATGTGCTAATTATGTCCCTAAGGATATTAATATTGTTCTTCAATCCGAAAACGGAATTTTAGGTATGGGTCCTTTTCCTTATGAAGGAGAAGAAGATGCTGATCTGATTAACGCCGGAAAACAGACCGTTACCCTCTTGAAAGGAGCTTCTATTTTTGATTCTGCTATGAGTTTTGGAATGATTCGCGCTCAAAAAGTAGACCTTACTATTTTAGGTGCTATGGAGGTAAGTGAGAATGGAGACATTGCCAACTGGAAGATTCCCGGCAAAATGGTAAAGGGGATGGGTGGAGCAATGGATTTAGTTGCCTCGGCAAAAAATATAATTGTAGCGATGCAACAGGTAAATAAAGCAGGAGAATCAAAATTGCTTTCTAAATGCACATTGCCGATAACAGGCGTACACTGCATTAAAAAGATTGTAACCGAATTAGGTGTGTATGATGTTGCTCCTGAGGGAGGTTTTAAATTATTAGAACGCGCTCCCGGAATCTCCATAGAACACATAAAAAAATCTACTGCAGGTAAATTGATTGTTCAAGG
>CAZCJN010000062.1:3741-13471 GCA_964498865.1 uncultured Bacteroidia bacterium | reverse complement strand
AAACGATAAAAATACAAAGCATCTCTACTCCGGAGAAAGATCATTAATAGTAAATTCTGAAATGATTGAAAATTTCTGGTAATCTATTTTACTAGTAATAGGTAGCTCTCCATAACCCCATCTATCCAATGTTTTACATTTGGTTCAATATTTATATAATCGCCTGGAGATAAGGTCTCTTTTATACCCTTTTCGTTCTCGAAAATTACTTTTCCTACTATGCAAATCAAAAATGCGGGTGTTTTGGTGATATGTTCTTTTAATTTTCCCCCTATTAAAATCTGAATTGCCGTAGCACTTGCCAGTGCGCTTTTAAAAATGGAGATAGCAGAAACGGTTTTTTCTTTTGTATGTAATTCCTTTATATTCATTTAGAATTTATGCCAATCCACTATGGGAGCTGTATTAGCTTGCTTTTTCTTTTTTCTTTTTACTGTTTGTAGTTGCTTTTTCAGAATCTTTAATTGGTTTTCGGAATACGATTTTATCATCGAATACATCCATCACAATTTCTGAATTTTTTTCCACGGCTCCGGCGAGCAGTTGTCGCGATAATTCATCCAGCACATTTTTCTGTATTACTCGTTTTATGGGGCGTGCACCAAATTGTGGGTCGAATCCTTTGGTGCTTATCCAATCTAATGCATATTCTCCTGCAGTTAAGCGTATGTTCATCTCGGCTAGCTTTTTTTGTAACATTTCTAACTGCAGATTCACTATTTTCTTTACATCGTTTTTAGTAAGCGGATTGAACATTACTACCTCATCTATACGATTTAGAAATTCGGGACGTACGGTTTTTTTTAAAACTTCCATGACAGCCCCCTTGGTGGCATCTAAAATATTATCCCTGTTGAATTCATCCATCTTTTCCATATTCTCCTGAATGATGTGAGAGCCAATATTGGAGGTCATGATAATAATTGCATTTTTGAAATTAGCAACTCTTCCTTTATTGTCTGTAAGCCTGCCATCATCTAATACTTGCAAGAGTATATTAAATACATCAGGATGTGCTTTTTCAATTTCATCAAGTAAAATAACAGAGTAGGGCTTTCTGCGCACCGCTTCGGTAAGTTGCCCACCTTCTTCGTACCCGATATAGCCCGGAGGGGCACCTACTAAACGAGAAACAGCATGACGTTCTTGATATTCACTCATATCAATACGTGTAATAGCTGTTTCACTGTTAAAAAGATAATCGGCAAGGGCTTTGGCAAGTTCTGTTTTACCTACGCCTGTGGTTCCTAAGAAGATGAATGAGCCTATCGGACGTTTCATATCTTGTAAGCCGGCTCTGCTTCGGCGTATGGCATTTGCAACAGCTGAAACTGCATCATCCTGCCCAACTACGCGTTGATGTAACTCTTCTTCCAAATGAAGTAGTTTTTCTTTATCGCTTTGCAACATTTTACTCACAGGTATCCCTGTCCAGCGTGATATTACATCAGCAATGTCTTCTGAATCTACTTCTTCTTTCAGCATTTGCTTGCCATCTTTTTGGGTTTCGGTAAGTTTAGTTTTAAATACTTCTAGATTTTTTTCGGCTTCTTTTATTTTTCCATAACGTATCTCTGCTACTTTCCCGTAGTTCCCTTCGCGTTCAGCCTGGCCAGCTTCGAATTTCAATTGTTCTATCTTCTCTTTTTCTTTTTGAATTCCTTCTACTATCTCTTTTTCTGATTGCCATTTAGCGCGCAAATTTTTGCGTTTGTCATCTAGATCGGCAATTTGTTTTTTTAAATCATCTAGTTTCTCTGAGTCGTTCTCTCGTTTAATAGCTTCCCGTTCAATTTCTAACTGACGGATTTTTCTTTCTACTTCATCTAACTCTATGGGCATGGAATTTATTTCCATGCGAAGCTTTGATGCGGCTTCGTCTATAAGATCAATGGCTTTATCCGGTAGAAAACGCTCAGTAAGATAACGCTGAGAAAGCTCCACAGCAGCAATGATAGCTTCATCTTTAATACGTACTTTATGATGCGTTTCATATTTTTCTTTTATGCCACGAAGGATAGAAATTGCATCTTCTTCATTTGGTTCGTCGATCATTACTTTTTGAAAACGACGTTCAAGGGCTTTATCTTTTTCAAAATATTTTTGAAACTCATTTAAAGTTGTTGCACCAATGGCGCGTAATTCCCCTCGAGCAAGAGCAGGTTTAAGAATATTAGCTGCATCCATAGCACCTTCGCCGCCACCGGCACCAATGAGGGTGTGGATCTCGTCTATAAATAACACCACCTCTCCATTTGAATTGATTACTTCTTTTACTACTGCTTTTAAACGCTCTTCAAATTCCCCTTTGTATTTGGCACCTGCAATAAGTGCTGCCATGTCAAGTGCAAAGATCTGTTTACTTTTTATGTTTTCCGGAACATCACCGTTAATGATGCGGTGTGCGATTCCTTCGGCAATAGCGGTTTTACCAACACCGGGCTCACCTACAAGTATGGGGTTGTTTTTTGTTCGGCGTGAAAGTATTTGCAGTACTCTGCGTATTTCTTCATCGCGTCCGATAACAGGATCGAGCTTTCCGTTCTTTGCTTGTTCATTTAAATTATTGGCATATTTTTTTAATGAGTTGTAGGTTTCTTCCTGAGAAGAAGAAGTAACTCGTTCTCCTTTGCGAAGCTCTTTAATAGCTGCTTTAAGGTCTTTTTCTGTAACGCCACTGTCTTTCATCATTTGAGAGACTGGATCTTTGACTGAAAGTACTCCCAGCAACAGATGCTCAAGGCTTACATATTCATCACCCAATTCTTTCATGAAGTTTTGTGCCTTAGCAAGAGCCTGGTTGGCATTTTGTGAAAGATATTGTCCACCGCCTGAAACTTTTGGATAAGATTCAATTATTTTATCTAGTGTTTTTGTGAATATGTTCATATTTACATTCAGCTTTTTAAGCAAGAAAGGGGTAACTGAATCATCCGAGTCAAGGATTCCTTTTATGATATGGCCACATTCAATAGATTGGTGTTCTTTCCCCAGTGCTAGTTGCTGTGCTTGCTGAATAGATTCCTGAGATTTTAGAGTGAAATTATTTAAGTTCATGGATTTATTTCTTTATTAAGTAAGTGTTCTTTTTGATATTGATAGGCCAAGGTCAAACAATATTCCAATTCAAAAAATGATCAATATCAGGTAATTATGACAGCGCTTTTTTTATTCAGATGACCATGTGTCTACTCATTCTAGGCATATAATGACGAGAAGGCATGATAGTTTATTATCAATGATTCTTTATGATAAGATATTTTTTATGAGATAGGTGATAGTAATCTGCTGTAGGGTTTCTAATATGATTGCAAAATCCTCAGATTACATCTTCTTAACGATTCTCAGTCTGTGTGTATACTTCTTCATCTCTTCATTATAGATACCTTGGTGATCTAGTTTATCTATCCGAACTTTGCCTGATGCATGTATGATTAGTGCCCCTTTTTGGGAGTGTAAAGGAGTGAGTATAATGCCTACGTGAGTAATTCTTCCATCTTCATTATCAAAAAAAGCGAGGTCGCCTGTTTCTGCTTCTTCAAGAAAGCTCAATACCTTTCCTTGTTCTGCTTGTTGCCATGCATCACGTTTGAGCTTAATACCGTTGATCTTATATACAATTTGCGTTAAACCGGAGCAGTCTATACCAAAGGGGGATTTTCCTCCCCATAGGTAGGGTGAGTTTAAATACCATTTGGCTGTTTCTGTTATTCCCGGTAAGATGTTTTTAGATGTTTTTTTTGCAAAAGAAAATATTGCACTACCCTCAAAAGAATATTTTTCTTTTCCCATAAAAAAATGATCTTCTTTTAACATAGGCAATGAACTTCCTAAAACAATGGGAATATGTTCATAGTATTTGTTTTCAGATGAAGTGAGTAAAAGTAAATCTGTTGTAATTGCAGTCTCATGTTCTTTTATCTCCCGGAACGTTTTCTCACTTAAGGGTTGAAATTGTTTTTTATCTATCCAACAATCATATTCATCATACTGTGTTCGTATATGTTGCCAATTGCCTTGTGAGTCTAATAATTGAAAGCATTCTCCAAACAGCAATTGTGTTACCATCTCTGATTTGTCAGAGGGCTCTTTTCTACAGGGGACTACGCTTATGTTGCAAATGCCGAACATGGAGAGAATTTAGGATATGAGGATTTATGGATATAATTATTTGTGATGTTGAGTCTGTATACTAGTTTAAAGTTTGAGACTTTTTTAATTTGACAGTTCGAATAGAAGCAGAAAAAATAGAAACTAATTCGTTTGCTTCTTTAATCAAAGCAGTCAATTCAATCGTGTCGCATTTAATTTCTAAATCATTTATAAACTCTAACCAGAATAGGCTTTCATCTGTTTCTTCATCCACTACTTTTAATTTGTATAAAAAATCTGAAGAAGATTTTGCTCTGCAAGCGGCTCTGTAATTTGCTGCAACTGATGAGGAAGATTTAAGAAGCTGATAGGATATAATATTTACGGATTTAGTTGTGTCGATCTTTAGTAAGAATTTAAACACCCTAACAGCAAATGCTTTAGTACGCTTTTTTAATTCTTCTTGAGTCATATAGAATATATTTTAATCCTAAAACCTTAAATCATATTCCCAAAATCTCCATATCCTCAATCCTCACATCCCCAATTGTTATATCCTAAATTATATTTTCCAAAACCATAGCACTTGCTCCACCGCCACCGTTGCAAATTCCGGCAGCACCGTACTTCGCTTTATTCTGCTTGAGTACGTTAATAAGTGTTACAATAATTCTTGCACCGGAGCAACCTAACGGATGACCCAGAGATACTGCGCCTCCGTTCACATTTACTTTGCTAGGGTCTAATTTCATCTTTTGCATATTCACCACACCTACTACGGAGAATGCTTCATTTAATTCGAAATAATTTATGTCGCTCATTTGTAATCCGGCTTTAGCAACTGCTTTAGGCACAGCAAGCGAGGGAGTAGTAGTAAACCATTCTGGTGCTTGTTCAGCATCAGCATACGATTTTATTTTGGCAAGGGGTTTTAATCCTAGCTTATCAGCTTTTTCTTTGCTCATAAGAACAACCGCAGCAGCGCCATCGTTCATAGTTGAAGCATTGGCAGCAGTAACCGTTCCTTCTTTAGTAAAGGCGGCGCGCAATTCAGGAACTTTGGCAAAATTTACATTTTTATATTCTTCATCTTCTTTAAACAGGATGGGATCTCCTTTCTTTTGAGGAATTTCTACAGGTATAATCTCATCATTGAATTTTCCTGCTTTCCATGCATTGGCAGAACGTGTGTAAGATTCAATGGCAAAATCATCCTGCTCTTTTCTCGATATGTTGCATTCCTTGCCGCATAAGTCAGCTGCAGCTCCCATGGGGTAATTATGGTACACATCGATTAATCCATCTTTCGCTACACCATCTACCATAGTTACATTTCCGTATTTATTCCCCCAACGTAAATTTTCCGAATAAAAAGGAACGGCACTCATGTTTTCCATTCCTCCGGCAACGATTACGTCAGCATCACCCAAAAGAATGGATTGTGCACCTTGCATAATGGCCTTCATCCCTGATGAGCAAACTTTGTTAATGGTAGTGCAAATAATATTGTCTGGCAGGCCTGCAAATTTTGCAGCTTGTCTGGCAGGGGCTTGGCCTAAATTGGCCTGCAATACACAACCCATAAGTACCTCTTGTACTTCTTTAGGGTCTAATTTTATTTTAGCAAGGGCACCCTTAATAGCAGCAGCACCCAGTTTAGTAGCAGAAATATCTTTTAAAGAACCTCCAAAACTCCCCATTGGGGTACGAACGGCAGAAACAATGTACACTTCTTTCATATAATGCTTGTATTTGTATTTTAGTTGCGAAAGATAAAGATTATTTTTGTCCCTTAATTTACAGATGTGAAAACAAAGACCCACAAGAAAAACAAGGTAAATGTCATCACCCTTGGATGTTCAAAAAATTTAGTTGATTCCGAAGTATTAATGGGGCAATTACGCGCCAATAAAATAGAAGTGGAACATAAAGATGTTATTGACGATGCTAATATCGTTATTGTAAATACATGTGGGTTCATTGAAAATGCCAAACAGCAGTCTATCGATACCATATTAAGATGTGTCGAAGCCAAAGAGAACGGGCATATAGAAAAGGTAATTGTTGCAGGATGTCTGAGTGAGCGATATAAAGAAGACCTGATGAAGGAGATGCCTCAGGTTGATGCATGGTTTGGAACAAGGGATCTGCCCGCCTTGCTAAAAACACTTAAAGCAGATTACAAGCATGAGCTTATCGGTGAAAGATTGCTTACCACTCCGTCTCATTATGCCTATTTAAAAATATCTGAAGGATGCGACCGTCCTTGTTCTTTTTGTGCCATACCTATCATGCGAGGAAAACATGTTTCCATACCTATGGAACAATTGGTGGAGCAAGCAAAGCATTTGGTGAAGAATGGGACCAAAGAAATTATTCTCATTGCCCAAGATCTAACTTATTATGGTTTGGATATATATAAGAAAAGAAACTTAGCACAATTGTTAGAAAAACTGTCAGATATAGATGGATTAGACTGGATTCGCTTGCATTATGCATATCCCAGCGGTTTTCCTATGGAGGTGTTGGATGTTATGCAGAAAAGAAAAAATATTTGCAAATACCTAGACATACCTCTTCAGCATATTTCCGACGTTATGCTCACATCTATGCGCAGAGGAATTACCAAAGCAAAAACAGTAGAGCTTGTAAATAAGATCAGAGAAAAAGTACCCGGCATTGCTATTCGCACAACACTTATCTGCGGCTACCCCGGTGAAACCCAAAAGGACCATGAAGAAATGTTGGAATGGGTGAAAGAATCTAAGTTTGAAAGATTAGGTGTGTTTGCATATTCACATGAAGAAAATACACATGCTTATTTATTACAGGATGATGTTTCTCCGGCAGTAAAGAAGAAACGGGTAGAAGCAGTGATGAAACTTCAGCAAAAGATATCTATAGAACTTAACAAGAAAATGGTAGGGAAGGAGTTTAAAGTTTTATTTGATAGAAAAGAAGGAAACTATTTTATTGGCCGTACTCAATTTGATTCACCTGATGTAGATAATTTGGTTTTTGTAGATGCTAAAAAGAACTATGTTCGTGTTGGTGATTTTGCTAATGTAAAAATTACAAAGGCAAAAGAATATGATTTGATTGGTGATGTTGTAGAATGAAAATAATTTAATATGAAAAATACAATTTTAATCTTCTTTCTTATTTCATTTTATTTTGCTAATACCATTCATGCTGATGAGGGTATGTGGATGCCTTCTTTTCTTAAGATGCTGAATGAAGCGGACATGCAGAAAATGGGCTGTAAGCTTTCTGCTGATGAGATATATAGTGTTAATCAAACCAGTTTAAAAGATGCAGTTATTTTATTTGGCGGTGGCTGCACCGGAGAGATGATTTCTAACGAAGGGCTTTTAGTAACCAATCATCATTGCGGATATAGTCAAATACAATCGCACAGCTCTGTAGAGCATGATTACCTTACCAATGGTTTCTGGGCCAAGGACAGAAAAGACGAGCTTAAATGCCCCGGACTTACAGTTGCATTTGTAATAAGAATTGATGATGTGACTTCAACAATAAACAACGTTCTTAAAGAGGGATTTTCTGAATCTGTACGTGATTCTATTATTAAAGTAGAAAGCAGAAAAATTGAAAAAGCGGCAACCGATGGGAATCATTACAACGCACAAGTCCGCCAGTTCTATAACGGAAATGAATTTTATCTATTTGTATTCGAAACCTTCAGAGACATTCGCCTGGTAGGAGCACCTCCTGAATCGATCGGTAAGTTTGGCGGAGATACAGACAATTGGATATGGCCCAGGCATACTGGAGATTTTTCTCTATTCAGGGTATATGCTGGGAAAGATAATACACCTGCTGATTATTCACCTGATAATGTTCCATTTAAACCACGACGTTTTTTTCCTGTTTCTTTAAAAGGAATTGAGGAAGGAGACTTTGCCATGACCTTTGGTTTCCCCGGCAGAACAACAGAATACCTTTCTTCCCCTGCAGTAGAACTTGTTCAAACTGTTATTGATCCGATTCGTGTGCAAGCCAGGACAGCTTGCCTTAGAGTATGGGATGAAGATATGAGTAAAGACGCAGTAGTACGAATAAAGTATGCTTCTAAATATGCACGGATGAGCAATTATCATAAAAAATGGTCAGGAGAGATTAAGGGTTTGGAACACGCTAAAGCTATACAGGTAAAGAAAGGGAGAGAGAAAATATTTCAAGAAAGAGTAATGGCAAATACTGAATGGAATAAAAATTATGGGAACTTATTATCGGACTTTGATCTTGCCTATAAAAAAATAAAACCCTATGAACGTACTGTAGATTATTTTACCGAAACCATAGCCAATGTGGAGGTCGTTAAGTTCGCCAATAATTTTTTGCAACTTGTTAAAGCTGTTTCAACTGAAGAAATAAAAGCGGCAGCAAACAAATTAAAAACAGGCTCTGCATCTTTTTATAAAGATTACAATGTCACTACAGACAAAAAACTATTTTCTGTCATGCTTAAAATGTATTATGATAATGTAGAGAAAAACATGCAACCTGATTTTTATAGAATAATTGAGTCTAAATACAAAGGAGATTTTTTTAAGTACGCAGAAATAGTTTTTAAGAAATCTATTTTCTCATCTGAACAAAAGGTAGTTGAATTCCTGAATAATTATTCGGCTGACAAGATTAAGTTAATTTTAAAAGATCCTGCTTACATTCTTGCACGGAGTGCTTATGGTTTTTATGAAACAAAAGTGCAACCTGATTATAATGCAGCATTAACAAGAGTAAACCTCTTGAACAGGAAATACATGGAGGCTTTAAAAATAGTGATGCCTGAAAAAAAATATTACCCTGATGCAAATAGTACGCTTCGTGTTACATATGGACCAGTTAGAGGGTATAATAGTAGAGATGGGTTAATTTGTCGTTATTATACGACATCATCCGGTATCTTGCAAAAAGAAGATTCAACTAATTTGGAATTTGTAGTTCCCCAAAAATTAAAAGAATTATTTGTATCTAAAGATTTTGGACCATACGCCAATAAAAATGGAGAATTACCAGTCGCATTTACTTGTGCTCATCATACAACAGGTGGAAACTCTGGCAGCCCTGTTATTGATAAGGAAGGGAATTTAATAGGAGTCAATTTTGACCGTAACTGGGAGGCTACTGCCAGTGATATCATTTATAATGACGATAAAGGAAGGAACCTCGTAGTGGATATTCGTTATGTTTTGTTCGTGATTGATAAGTTTGCCGGAGCTTCCAATCTTGTTAATGAAATGAAGATTATAAAATAAATATACAGAATCAATGAATAGCCATTCTATCTAAGATAATTTTTTAATAACTGAGTTGTTGATTTAATTAAGCGATTCATTACTAGAAAGATAATTTGTTTTTGCTCCCTTTTTTGAAACGAGAATTAGTAATTTTTAAAAACAATAATATCTTTGATATCTAACCTAAACCATTTACCATGAAAATTAAACATGTACTCGTAGCTACAGCTGTTTTCTTTTGTATAAGCAGCAGACTCTGGGCTCAAGATGTAACTCCTGCATCAGCGGCACAATCAGCTGTTCAGGAAAAGGAGGATTGTAAAACCCAAGTCACGCCGGCCGCTATCGAAATGGAAGCAAAACGTGATCAGAAT
>CAZCJN010000062.1:0-3641 GCA_964498865.1 uncultured Bacteroidia bacterium | reverse complement strand
GGCTGGGCGAGATTCCCTTGGGATTTACCGGTTGACTATGTAGTTATTGCCAATAGTTGCGCAGACAATCAGAGTACAATTGTTCATGAACTTGGGCATTATTTTTCTCTATATCACACCCATGAAACGGCTTTCGGGGCAGAAAATGTAACCCGAAATAATGCTGACGGCTGTTACGATTGTGATACCGATGGCGATAAGTTATGTGATACTCCTGCTGATCCCAGATTGAACCAAGCGGCGGTTAGCATTACTGCTGCACCGGCATGTGCGTACAGTTCATCCTTAACAGATGCGTGTGGAGTATCTTATACACCGGATGCCACATCCATCATGTCTTATTCTCTTAAAGCTTGCAGAACGGTTTTTACCGCTTCACAAAAAGCAAAGATGACTTTGACTATGGCATCAGCACCGGGCTCTCCTTTATATGGAAGGAATTATTTGCAAACATCATGTCCTTGTGAAAAACCTCAGGCAATTTGCAAAAACATATCAGTGAGTCTCGATGCATCTGGCAATGCGAGTATAACTCCTGCCAGCGTTGATAACGGTTCTACCTGGGATTGTGGATTTGGTTCGTGGTCAGTAAGCCCCAATACATTCAATTGCAACAATACAGGTAATAATACAGTAACCCTTACTGTAACCGATTCTAATGGAGCAACCAGTACCTGTCAGTCTACGGTTACCATCGCAGATGATACTGATCCTGTGATCACAACTCCTGCGAGCGATATGAATGTAGAATGTGACGGGAATGGTAATGCAGAGGCCTTTTCAAATTGGTTGAGTACTCATGCCGGAGCTGCAGTTTCTGAGGCTTGTGGTGGAACTTGGTCGAATAATAGTACAGGGCTTTCTGATGGCTGCGGAGCAACCGGTTCTGAAACAGTAACTTTCACCTTCACTGACCTTTCGGGAAATCAAGCTTCTACCTCGGCTACATTTACAATTGAAGATCTCACCAACCCGGTAGTAAGCTGTCCGGATAATATTCACTTGCCTGAATGTGTTGAGACGGCTTCATGGATAGCAACTGCAACAGATGATTGTGGTTCAGTAACGCTAGTCTCTTATCCACCATCGGGCTCCGTGTTTCAGAAAGGTACTTCTAATTTTGTGAAGGTAATAGGCACTGATGAATGTGGTAATTCAAGTAATTGCAATTTTATAGTTACTCGCGATCGGGATCTTTCAGTAGTAATCGATCCGGTTGGAACAAGCACCTTAAATACATGTGCATTAGGCACAAGTGCTAACATTGTTTTAGGATATGGTGGCGGATCGCCTTGTGTCACTTTGCGTGCAAAAGCTGCGGGCGGACATGCTCCTTATACGTATGCATGGTCGGCTCCTGCTATTATTCCGGCAGGCAGTTTTGTGAATATAAATACGAATTCTCCAACTTTCTGTGCTGATTTCCAAACGGCTCCTTGCGTTTCATACAAATTTGTTGTTACAGTAACGGACATTCATGGATGTACAGAGACAAGCGAAGTTGAAGTTAACGTAGTTAATCCGCTTTGTTCCACCGGTATCAATGCTAAAGTGAGCGTATGTCATCGCCCTCCCGGTAACCCAACTAATGAGCATACACTATGCATTAGTTCCAATGCGGTGAATACGCATCTTTATGCCAGCGGTCACCAAGATTGCCTTGGAGCATGTCAAGCAACTTGCATTTCGTACTCTGCTAAAATGCAAGAGCCTTTAACTCTGCAGCAAGAGGTGAAAGAACCTTATAGCATAATTGCTCAACCCAATCCTGTAAATGTGAATACAGTTATTAGGATTTCTGCAACATATAATACGAAAGCAAGATTAACTATCGTTGACATGTCAGGACGTGTGTTGGCAACTATATTTGATGGTGCTATGCAGCAAAACGTTCCGTATCTTATTGATTTCGATGCAAGCAAAATGCAGTCAGGTATCTATATAGCTCGTTTAGTTGGCGAAGATGGAATATCTCAGCATTCTACCTTAGTAGTTATCAGGTAATATTTTCTTTTTTAATAGATCAAAAGGGCTGCAACGAAAGTTGTGGCCCTTTTTTTATAGAGTACCCCTTATCTTCAGATTTATTCAGACAGTATCTAAGATAATGGAGTTTGTATCGTATTTGTATGTTTGCGCAACGTGCAATAAATTTGAAAGCTGTAAATGAAGACGCAAAGCATACCCTTTGAAAAGACAGGACAATTCTCGAAATTGTTTCTTGATTATATAGTTCAAGATGAAAATCTTAAGCCCTTTTATGCTTATGCACCCTCTATAGATTCTTTTGAAAAAGTAATCACTGATGTTGCTTCGAAAAAGATAAACAGGAAGCTATTGGTTGAAGTGCTCGAGAAGCAGTACCACGAAGCAGGCGTTAAGCAAGAGGAAACAGCAATAATGCAAATTAAAAGCTTGTTGAACGACAAGACTTTTACTGTTTGCACAGGCCATCAATTGTGTTTGTTTACAGGACCGCTTTATTTTATTTATAAAATAATCTCTACCATTAATTTGTCGGAAGAGCTAAAGAAAAAATATCCCCAATATAATTTTGTTCCGGTTTATTGGATGGCAAGTGAAGACCATGATTTTGAAGAAGTAAATCATATTCATTTATTCGGAAAGAAAATCGAATGGATAAATAAACAAGGTGGTTCTGTCGGTAACTATTCAACGAAAGGAATAGGGGATCTAATCGAAGAACTGAAGCCTGTTTTAGGCGATTCGGAAAATGCAAAAAGGCTGATCTCTTTATTTGAAAATGCGTATTTAAAACATTCCACTTTAGCGCAATCAACCCGTTATTTAGTTCATCAACTTTTTGGGCAATATGGGCTCTTAATCCTTGACCCGAATGACGCTCAATTAAAGACAGAATTTTCTTCCATTATGGAAGACGATCTGCTTCATGCTACTTCCTTTAAATTAGTGAATGATACCATTGTTCAGTTTGAAAAATTGGGTTATAAAACTCAAGTCAACCCACGTGAAATAAACTTCTTTTATAGTATTGAAAACCAGAGAGAAAGGATCATTAAGGTAAAAGAATTGTTTAATATACAAAACACTTCTATCCAGTTTGATAAAAACGCTCTTTTAGCAGAGTTGAAGAACTACCCGGAAAGGTTTAGTCCTAACGTAGTGATGAGACCACTATATCAACAAAAAATATTACCCAACTTAGCTTATGTTGGTGGCCCCGGAGAGCTTGCATATTGGTTAGAATACAAGACCATGTTCGATCATTATCGAGTAGTATTTCCTATGCTTGTTCCTCGCAACTTTGCCATGATTTTAGAAGCCCCTGTTTTGGATAAAATTTCCAAATTAGGTTTTGTATCTGAAGAACTTTTTTTGCCGTTAAATACGCTTACTGAAAAGTTCATTAAATCCTCTTCCGGACAAACTATTTCTTTCGATTCTGAAAAAGAAATTATCCAAAAAATGTATCAAACTGTTTTTGAAAAAGTAAGTAAAATTGATCAAACCCTTGCTGCATCAGTTGAAGCAGAAAAGCAAAATCATTTAAAAGGAATTGAAAATCTTGAAAAGAAAGTAATGCGCAATTTGAAAACCAAAAATGAAACTGCTATTGTTCAAATAGAAAAAATAAAGCATAAGCTTTTTCCAAACGACAG
>CAZCJN010000061.1:11360-13631 GCA_964498865.1 uncultured Bacteroidia bacterium | reverse complement strand
CTGCCCAGTTTAATTATGACCTTAAACTTGATGGTCCTTTGAATCCAAAAAAATTAGAAGAACTTGAGTTATACGAGCCAACAATAATTGCAAAAGAAGGATATCAGGCCGCCTATCCGCTAACAGAATCTAATCTTGAAAAAGTAAAAACCTTTTCTAATATAAAAGACATTGCACCACAACAATACAGAGAAGGGGAATATATGCCGGTAACCGGCGGAATGCCTGATGATGTTTTTCCCCATTCACCTAACTTTAAATGGAACAGAGACAATTTTGGTCCCCTGGTAATTCCTAAAAAAGGAGTTACTGTGAACCTAACAACAGAGAATTTACCTTTATATGAAAGACTGATAGATATATATGAGAAAAATGATTTACAAGTAAAAGATGGCAAAATCTTTATAAACGGACAAGAAGCAAGCAGTTATACATTTCAGCAGGATTATTATTGGATGATGGGAGACAATCGACACAACTCTCTTGACTCTCGTTATTGGGGATATGTACCTGAAGACCATATTGTGGGTAAAGGTGTATTCATTTGGATGTCATTAGATCCCTACACCTCTCTTGCTAAAAAATTCAGGTGGGAAAGAGCCTTTACCTTGATCAGTTCGGAAGGTATCTCCCGCTCTTTCTTTATTCCTTTTCTAGTATTGTTGCTGGGTTACTTTGGTTACTCCTGGTATCAAAATAAAAAATTAGAACAGCAAAGTAAAAAGAAATAAGGGTATAATTAGATATAAGAACCAGCAACCCAAACCTAGCAATCTCTTAAACAAACATTTTAGAAGGATTTAATATACCCTTCGGATCAAAAAGCTTTTTAATTTCTTTTTGAAGATGAATAGCTTTAGGATGGAAAGCAATGTCCATGTATTTCTTTTGCACCCACCCTATCCCGTGTTCACCGGACAAAGTGCCTTTTAAACTTACACAAAGCTGAAATATTTCCGGAATGGCTTTATCAGGTATGATATGATTCCACACCTCATCTGATAAATTCCCTTTTATAATATTTACATGCAAATTACCGTCACCGGCATGCCCGTAGCAAACAGATTGAAAGCCATATTTTTTTCCTATAGCCTTTACACCGCAGAGTAATTGGGGAAGTTGTGCACGCGGCACCACCGTATCTTCTTCTTTATACACCGAATGTGATTTAACAGCTTCTGCCACACTCCTGCGCATCTTCCACAGGCTGGCTTTTTGTTCATCTGTATCGGCAAAAAGAATTTCTTTACTCTCATATTTTTCCATGACTTCCGAAATGCGCTCCACCTCTTTCATGATCACATCTGCATCATTTCCATCTACTTCAACAAGTAAGTGTGCTTTAATATTTTGATCGGAAATAATTCCTGCATTGCTCTCCTTCACTCCGGGAACATATTCAACTGCCCAATCAATAGCATCTCGTTCCATAAATTCCATAGCGGATGGTATTATCCCTGCTCTAAAAACAGCCGACACGGCTTCACAAGCCTTTTCAGCAGAGAAAAAGGGGATCAGCATTACTACATTTTTAGTCGGATAAGGGAGTAATTTAAAAACGACTTTAGTAATGATGCCCAATGTTCCTTCGCTGCCAACCATAAGCTGAGTTAAATTATAACCCGTTGAGTTTTTCAAAACATTGGCACCCGTCCAAATAATTTCTCCGGTTGCTAATACTACCTCAAGATTAAGTACGTAGTCTTTAGTAACGCCATACTTTACTGCACGCGGGCCACCTGCACCTTCAGCGAGATTACCACCTAAAAAACAACTACCCCGGCTGGATGGGTCAGGCGGGTAGAACAAACCCTTTTCAATTACTGCATTTTGAAAAACTTGAGTAATAACGCCCGGCTCAACAGTAGCTTGTAAGTTTTGTTCATCTATTTCTATAATACGATTTAATTTTTCTGTAGAAAGCACTACGCCTCCGCATACGGGTAAAGCACCTCCGCTTAATCCTGTTCCTGCCCCACGAGGAGTAACAGGAATTAATTCAGCATTACAAATTTTAAGCAGCTCTGCAATTTGTTCGGGAGAATCAGGTTTAATAACTACTTCGGGTAAAAATTTAAGATCTTCTGTTTCATCTGAAGAATAATCAGCCAGCACATCCGCATTTATAATTACGTTATCAGCTCCTGCAGCCCGCCTGAATTGCTCTATATGTTCAGGAGATATCTTTGTATACTTCATAACCAAATTTATAAATAATAAAATGTAAATTCACTCTCCAATCAAAAACAATATGAGTATCCTATTTAAAAC
>CAZCJN010000061.1:4693-11260 GCA_964498865.1 uncultured Bacteroidia bacterium | reverse complement strand
TCCGAAAAAATATACCGCCATTCAACAAGAGAGAATTATTACATCTACGACAGAAAAGCGAAGACGACCACATTTATATCCTCCAACGGTAAACAAATGTATGCTGAACTATCGCCAAACGGTAATAAAATAGGTTTTGTTCGAGATAATAATTTATTTGTCTATGACATTGCTTCCGCAAAAGAGACAGCTGTTACCGAAGATGGGAAATGGAATCACGTAATAAACGGTGCAACTGATTGGGTCTACGAAGAAGAGTTTTCTTTTGCCAAAGCATGGTTCTGGTCACCCGATGGCGGTAAGATAAGCTACTACAGGTTTGATGAATCAAACGTAAAAGAGTATTCCATAGCCAAATATGAAGACAACCTTTATCCTTTTAACTACTCCTATAAATACCCTAAGGCCGGCGAAGAAAATTCTAAGGTAGATATCTATGTCTATAATGTTAACGCGGGTAGCAAACAAAAAATAAACCTAGGCAATGACTATGAATACATTCCAAGAATAAAATGGACCAACAACTCCAATCTGCTTTCCATTCAACGTATGAACCGCCTGCAAAACAAATTAGATCTTTTGTTTGCCGATGTTGTTACGGGAAATGTACAAACTATCATTAATGAAAATAGTGCTACCTACATAGAAATTTCAGACAACCTTACTTTTCTTCCTAATGGAAGTGAATTCATCTGGAGCAGTGAGAACGACGGATATAACCACTTGTATTTATACAATATGAGTGGCAAGTTGATCAATCAGATAACAAAAGGAAATTGGGATGTTATAAATTTTTACGGCTATGATGACAAAACAAAAAGCATCTTTTATACCTCTTCTGCCCTTTCCCCTGCCAATCAAACCCTTTTCTCCTGCAAGGTTAATGGAAGTAATGTAAAACAACTATTCAGTGAAAAAGGCACAGATATTGCCGAGTTCAACTCCATATTTTCCTATTACATACTCAACCATTCCGATGCTAACACGCCGCCGGTTACCATCTTATGCACTGCCGATGGAAAAACTGTGAGAACATTAGAAAACAATTCAGCATTGGCAGAAAAGATGAAAACATATTCCCTGACAAGAAAAGAGTTATTCTCCTTTAAATCAAGTCAAGGTATAGAGTTATATGGATGGAAAATGCTGCCTCAGAATTTTGACGCCACAAAAAAATATCCAGTACTGATGTTTGTTTATGGGGGACCTGGCAAAAATACAGTTAACGATATGCTGGAAAGAGACTATTGGTGGTACCAATTGCTTTGCTCTAAAGGATACATTGTTGTATCGGTCGACAACAGAGGAACCCAACGAAGAGGCAGAGCATTTAGAGAATGTACTTACAAGCAAATGGGGAAATTAGAAACGGAAGACCAAATAGAAGCTGCTAAGTATTTAGGCACCCTCACCTATATTGATAAAAGCAGAATAGGTATTTGGGGTTGGAGTTATGGAGGTTTCATGGCATCCTCCTGCATCTTTAAAGGTGCTGATATTTTTAAAACAGCGATAGCAGTTGCACCTGTTACTAACTGGAGGTATTATGATAATGTTTATACAGAACGTTACATGGGATTACCACAAGACAATGCAAGCGGCTACGATCAAAATTCTCCTATCAATTTTGTGAATGGATTAAAAGGCAAATTTTTGTTGGTGCATGGTACTGCCGATGACAATGTACATTTCCAGAATTCAATTGAAATGTCAGAAGCCCTTATCAATGCCAATAAACAATTTGATTTTTTTGTTTATCCCGATAGAAACCATAGCATGGCAGGCGGTAAAGGAAACGCAAGACTGCATCTTTATACAAAACTTACTAATTTCTTACTAGAAAATTTATAATTAACCAATCACATATAAACACAATGAATACCACCAACAAACCTTCAAAAGCAGTAGTTTGGATTTCTTATATCATGCAAGGGCTCATTACACTTTCTTTAATAATGGGCGCCGCTTTTAATCTTTCCGGATCAGAAGATGCTGTAAAAGGATCTGCTGACATGGGCTACCCTGTGTCGTTTATGCCCATCTTTGGAATTACAATGCTCTTATGTGCCATTCTATAATACCCCGAACTTCTATTTTAGGTTTAGTATTAATAAGTGGTTGGATTGGTGGCGCTGTTGCAACCCATATCATTCATCATGACAACATTGGGCAGATCACCTTCCCTATAGTATATGCTGTTATTGCCTGGGGCGCAATATGGTTAAGAAACGAACAACTAAGGGCTATTTTTCCGTTCAGCAAAAAATAGCTATGGCTGATAGCTTTACGAAAACGCTATAGGAATAACCTGGTTATTGTAGAGCAACTGAGCTGTAAGAAAGGTAAAAAGTCAACAATAAAAAAATTATTTCCCTCTGGGGATAATACTCATTACCGGAATATCGGAGTTATTGACTATCTCTTGTGCCGTTGAGCCTATGAACATTCTGGTAAAGTTGGCTTCCTGTTGGGTCATGATCATAAGCAGGTCTCCATCTACTTTATTAGCATAACTAATAATGCAATGCGCCGGAGTTTCTCCTTCTTTTGCTTTTATGATCTCGGAGGTACACTCTACGCCCTGCTTTTTAATTGAGTTCTTAACCTGCTCCATTTGCTCACTTAAGCGGTTAAATAAGAACTCATCTTTGCTTTCTAACACCGATACAATACGAATAGCCGCTTTGTATGAACCCAGACTGGCCATCTCTATTGCCTGATTTACTTTGTCTTTGGTTTGCTTGGTAAGATCAAGCGGCAGAACTATATTTTTACAGCCATTGCGATGATGCTTTCCCTTGATAGTAATAACAGGGCAGGTAGATTCACGAATAACACGCGAGGCATTTGAACCGATAAACCACTCTTCCACCTTTTTCTTACTGCTGCATCCCATAATAATAAGGAGCGCATCTACCATATCCGCCACTTCAGTAATCTTTTCATATACTTTTCCTTTGGCTACCATAGTATCCACTACTGTATGACTTTTACGCGATGTTTCTTCAGCAAGTTTGTTTAAAGCCTTTTGAGCCGCCTTCTTCATTTCGCTTAGGTGCTTAGCTACTACAATTCTCGGGCGTATGCTTCCCTCTTCCAGTACATGCAATAACAATATCTCAGCATCGTATTCCCTTGCCAGGTTATACGATTGTCCTAAAGCGATTAGTGACTGATTCGAAAAATCAATGGGTACCAATATCTTGTTTTTAACTACTGCTTTTGCCATACATGTATAGGTTTAGATTAAGGCAAAATTAGAATAAAATCAATTGGTATTTTTCTATCTTCGTGAAACCTCTAAATCCAAAAATCACATGGCTGAAATTACTCAAAGACATCCTAAGGGACTTTATGTGCTTTTCACGACTGAAATGTGGGAACGATTTAATTTCTATGGAATGCGAACGCTGCTTACACTCTTTATGGCAGAAGCATTGATGATGGGGCAAAAAGACTCTTCACTTGTATACGGCGGATTTTTAGGTCTTTGTTACTTAACCCCAATGTTAGGTGGTTATATCTCTGATAAATATCTTGGCAACCGAAATTGCATATTACTTGGCGGATTACTTATGGGCATTGGACAACTGCTATTATTTACCAGTGCAAGTATTTTTGGAAATAGTATTGATCTGGCAAAAATGGTTCTATGGGGAGCATTAGCGGTTTTAATCTTTGGGAATGGCTTCTTTAAACCTAACATATCTTCTATGGTAGGCCAGCTCTACCCGAAAGAACAAAAAAATAAATTGGATTCTGCTTTCACTATTTTTTATTTAGGCATAAATGTTGGCGCAACATTAGGCCAAACTATCTGCCCGCTACTTGGCGATCATAAATATGATGGCATACGAGACAACCATGCTTTCCGTTGGGGATTTTTAGCTGCTTCCGTGGCTATGTTCACTGCATGTATTGTATTCTATTTTTTAAAAGATAAATACGTTGTTACTCCTGAAGGGAAAGCCATTGGTGCTAAACCTGACAAAACCATTACTCATCATGAAGGAGAAGCAGCCCATGCTAAATTCACTACAAAAGCCGTTTTAACTTCAGGTGTTATTCTTATAGGATTGGTTTTTGTTTTTCTGAATGTATTCCATCAAAATTTAATTTATTCCATCATATATAGCAGCGGTTTAACACTTGCAGGATTGATCTTAACAGACCAATCACTCACTAAAATTGAAAGAGATAGGATAATTGTACTCTATATAGTATCCTTTTTCGTCATCTTTTTTTGGGCCGCTTTTGAACAAGCCGGTTCTTCCCTCACCTTTATTGCCGACAAACAAACAGACACGCATATTTTAGGGTGGGAAATGCCACCGAGCATGGTGCAAAATTTCAACGGTATTTTTGTAATCCTTTTTGCATTTCCATTTAGCATACTTTGGATGGCATTAAGTAAAAGAAATAAAGAACCTATATCGCCTGTAAAACAAGCAATAGGATTAGGTTTAATTGCATTAGGTTATTTCATCATTGCAACCCAGGTAAAAAGCCTGGGCCTCGATGGCAAACTGGGAGTAATATGGCTGATCGTTCTATACTTACTACACACGTGGGGTGAATTATGTTTATCTCCCATTGGCCTTTCATTAGTATCTAAACTGGCTCCTGTACGTTTTGCATCGCTGCTGATGGGTGTATTCTTTTTATCCAACGCATCGGGCTATGCATTAGCAGGTACACTAGGGAGCTTACTTCCTCCATCGCCGGATAAATATGTTGTTGCACAAACTGCAGGCATTGATCTCAAGGGCATATTGGACAAAACAGTTACACCTAATGAAGAACAAATAAAATTTTTGACAGACAGCAAAATAGCTATCGATTATCCATCCTTTGTTGGATTTGAAATTCATGACCTCTATGATTTTTTCATGCTATTTGTTATTCTGCCGGGAATAGCAGCTCTTCTACTCTTTTCCATAAGCCCTATCCTCAAGAAAATGATGCATGGAGTAAGGTAGATTATAAATAAAGCTGTTTATTCTATACAATCTGATCGATTTGAGGCAAATTCTATTCAATATTTATAATAGCGTAATTAATATGCTATCTCCCAAATATTGATTGAGGGACAACCAAATCAATCTTTGAAAGACAACATTCAATATTTGTAATGGCGTAATCAATATGTTATATCCCAAATATTGATTGAGGGACAACCAAATCAATATTTATAAGGTATGGTTCGATATTTATAATAGCATCATCAATATACGATCTCCCAAATATTGATTATGGCATACCCGAATCAATATTTAAAAAGATTTATTCTATATTTTTATATGAATAATTAATATTTGATAACATGTGGATTGATTTAGGAACAGGTTAATCAATACTGGATTAGGTAAAATTCCATACTCAACCCCTGCGATAAGAGAAATACAAGCTTGATGAAGATTTTTTGTTAAATACGGAAAAAATACCGTGTAATTAATCAATCCAAGAATTCATTAATTAGTAGGATCTTGAGTAATCTTTACATATTTATTGGAGTTAGCCGGATCTATTTGGCCAAGCAATTCCATTAATCTCGTTTTTTCGGTTATCTCTGCTTTAGAAAAAAGATTTACTATTTCATCAGATTTTGCCAAAAAGAATAATGTTAAACTATAGGAACCTGGTTTAAAATCAAATACAGTTTTTAAAAGCGTTAATGCTGAAAGTACTTTTGCTCTTCCGGCAGGCAGGTTCTCAGACATTATATCAAAACCCAATCTGTGATAATTATACATGCATTCTCTTAATGGGCGAAAGGCAGAGTTCAAAATATTATCTACCATCCAATAACGGTTCTGATTATCTTCAGAAGACTTCCATCCTCCTTCATTGGTATTCTGAGCATTCAACACAATAGTCTGAGCTTTTTGAAAATAGGGAGTTCCGCCCTCTAAAGAAAAGGTATCGTAATCGGTACCAATTATCATATATGCATAGTATGCTAATAGGGAAGTAAGATTAGAAACAAAGAGATTATCAGAAAATTCAAGTGGTTGATACTCGACATATTTGAATATAACATTTTTATCTACGATATTAAGTATAAGTGAATTGTAAGATGATTTATATACAGGCCGGCGTGCTTGTATTTGAATCGTTGCTTTAAAATCATCTATAGAAGGCTTCTCTGTAACCGTAATTACTATGCTACATTCAATACGTTCGTCTTGCTGAAATGCATCATTCGTCCATTTTCTATTATTCATGAACTCTATAATAGATTGTCTAAGGGTATTAAATATTTTTTTATCATTTGTATTATTCAATTGAGGTGATACTACCTGAACGGAACAATTTAATTCTTGAGAATACAGAAACAATGGAAATAATAAACTAATAATAATTATGATCTTTTTCATATTATAAAAGCTTACTAATAATAGTTTTAACAATCTCTTTGGCTGCATTTGTTTTACTCATTAAGTCCAACGCTCTAACCGAGCTTTTATCAATAATAGTGATTTTATTAGTGTCGTGTTTAAAGCCTGTTGTATCTGTTGGAGAATTAAGAACGATAAAGTCGAGGTTTTTATTGTGTAGTTTCTTTTT
>CAZCJN010000061.1:0-4593 GCA_964498865.1 uncultured Bacteroidia bacterium | reverse complement strand
TTTAGTTTAGCCAAGTTTTCTTTGGTTGTGGGGTGATTATACATTTCCAGATCCATTGCAGGTGCAACAAATACCGGAGACTTAGCGGACAAATAAACAGCAAGTAAAAAATTATCACAAATACCGTTAGCCATTTTAGCTATGATATCAGCCGTAGCAGGTGCAATTAAAATACAATCTGCTTCATTAGCAAGTTGAACATGATTATTCCAAATACCGCTGGTTTTATCAGCAACAAAATCGGAGTAAACCGGATTTTTAGAAAGTGTGGAAAGTGTTAAGGGTGTGATAAAATCAATAGCAGCAGAGGTCATCACCACTTTAACATTCGCTCCTGCTTTTACAAACAGTCGTGTAAGAAATGCCGCTTTATAAGCAGCAATACTACCTGTAACACCTAATACTATATTTTTACCTGATAACATGATTACTGTTGCTCCTTCAAAATTACAATATAATGAACGCTAATAAACACAATTGGCATAGAAATATGCAGCGTCTTAAAAAACAACATGTCTGTAAAATAATAAAGCCTGCCAAGTGGCAGGCTTATATAAATTTTAAAGAAATATTAAACTAAGTACTTTAGTATTAAAATCCTTTAGTTCCTTTAGTAGGATTTCTGTAATACACTTTATCATCTACGAATTCCTGAACTGCAATTGCATGCGGTTTTGGCAAACGCTCGTAATACTTAGAAACCTCTATTTGCTCTCTGTTTTCAAAAATCTCCTCCAAATTATCAGTATGAGAAGAGAACTCAGCAAGTTTGCTGGTAAGCTCTTCTTTTACTTCTTGATTGATTTGATTAGCACGTTTTGCCACTACTACGGTTGATTCATAAATATTACCTGTTTTTGCTTCAAATGCTCTAAGGTCACGGGTAATAGTGTTGGTTTCTGCTATTGATTTTTTGTAATCCATATATTAAAGGTATTTATTAAGAAATTGATTTTTAGATTTTATTAAGATGTTTTTTTGCGCTTTGGAAATAATCTTCTGCTTCTTTTGCATACTTACTTTCTTTCGTAAAATAACTGGCATATTTGTTATAAGCATCAATTGTAGAAGTATATCTTTCTTCTTTTTTACTATCGAAGCTATTGGTTGCAAATACATAGTTAGCTTTTACCAACAGATACATTGCTTCTTCTCTGTATTTTGTATCAGGGTAATCTTTTAATAAATTCTCTATTGAAACAATGGAAGCCTTATAATCCTCTAAAAAGTAATATTGTTTTGCTATTTCAAAATACTTCATTTCCATTTTAGCACGCAAACGCATGATCAAACTGTTGCATTCTTCTCTTCTTGTACTATTGGGGTACTTATTGATAAATGATTGCAATTCCTTAATAGCGCTTTTTGTATCGGTTTGATCCAAACTGTACTTAGGAGATTCTAAGTAAAAGCAATAAGCATACATATATGCACATTCTTCAGTCTTATCACTTGAAGGAAAGGTCTTAACAAAGTTATTAAAATGATATCCGGCTAATAAATAATCACCCGAAGAATAGGTGGCATATGCATAGTAGTACATTATTTTTTCTGCTTTTGCAGTCCCTCTGTATACACTTACCAGCTCTTCTAAAAGAGAAAGTGATTTTGCATAGTCCTTATTATCATAATAAGCAATGGCTGCATCGTATTTTTTATTTAGGTCTGAGCTTTTTAATAAACGGTTATATTTACTGCATGACGTAAATGCAATCAGCAGTATAATCAATGAAAATAACGGTTTTTTAAAAGAATAATGATGCATCGTGCTTCCCTTTAATAACACAATTTGTACGTTTTTAACAAAGTGCTGCAAATATAGTTTTTTTAGTTGATACATTAAGGTATTCTGCGTATTACAAAAAATTATAGTTTTACGTCATATTAGCCAATAATTATGAAAGATCTATTTGAAAAAATTAAAGAAAACAGAGGCCCTTTAGGCCAACATGTGAAAGAATCAAACGGTTACTTTATGTTTCCTAAGCTGGAAGGTGAGATTGGTAATAAAATGATTTTTCGCGGAAAAGAGCGTCTTGTGTGGAGTTTAAACAATTATTTAGGATTAGCTAACCATCCCGAAGTAAGAAAAACCGATAAAGAGGCAGCTGAAAAATATGGACTTTCTCTGCCTATGGGGGCAAGAATAATGTCGGGCAATTCTGATTTTCATGAACAATTTGAAAGAGAACTTGCCGATTTTGTAAAAAAACCTGCAGCAATACTTGTTAATTTTGGATATCAAGCCATGGTTTCTGCCATTGATGCAATAGTAGACAGGCATGATGTTATTGTGTATGATTCCGAATCCCATGCATGTATTGTAGATGGGGTTCGATTGCATGTTGGAAAACGATTTGCTTATCAACACAATGACATGAAGAGCTTAGAAACCATGTTACAGAGGGCTACTAAAATAGTAAACGAAACAGGCGGAGCTATCTTAGTAATTACGGAAGGGGTATTCGGCATGAGGGGAGACCAAGGAAAGCTAAAAGAAATAGTAGATTTAAAAAAGAAATATAGTTTTAGATTATTTGTAGATGATGCTCATGGTATTGGCATAGAAGGAAAAAATGGGGGTGGAACAGGAGAACACCAAGGTTGCCAAGACGGTATTGATATCTACTTTGGAACATTTGCAAAAGCATTTGCCCTCATTGGTGGTTTTATTGCCAGTACAGAAGACGTTGTAGAGTTTCTGCGTACCAATATGCGTTCTCAAATATATGCTAAATCAATGCCTATGCCTATTGTTATAGGTGGACTAAAGCGTCTGGAGCTAATGCGCAAACACCCGGAATTCAGGGAAAAAGTTTGGACCATTACCCGCGCTTTACAAACAGGATTAAAGAAGGCTGGCTTTGATATTGGTAATACACAGTCTTGCGTTACACCTGTTTACATGAAGGGAAGTATGGGTGAAGCAACTAATATTGTAGTAGAACTCAGAGAAAAGTATAACATTTTTTGCTCTATCGTCGTACCACCTGTTATTCCTAAAGGAATGATGATTCTTCGTATCATACCAACAGCGGTACATACCTTAGCCGATGTGGAATACACGATTGAATGTTTTAAAAAGATAAATGAGAAGTTAGAGAAAGGTGAATTTAGATCAGAAAAAATTGCAGCTATTAATTAAATATATCATTAACCAATAAACACTAATCATTATGCAAAAGTACGAAACGCTTAAACAATTAGTCGCAAACATGGAGGCTGATGTTCAAAAATTCTACAACGGAAACAATGCAGCAGGAACTCGTGTTCGCAAGCATCTTCAAGATGTAAAAAAAGCATGTCAGGATATGCGTAACGAAGTCCAAGAAATCAGAGAAAGCCGTAAAGAAGCATAAGGCGAACCATCGCTTAGTTCAAACTTATAACATTAACTAATAACCATATTCCCTTAAAACAGGAATACGGTTATTCTTTTTTTATTTTTGTCGATTCATTATATACTATTACACTATGAAAGCAGATGTTTTGCTAGGACTCCAATGGGGAGATGAAGGAAAAGGGAAAATTGTAGACGTGTTAGCTCCTAAATATGATATCATTGCCCGTTTTCAAGGCGGACCCAATGCCGGACATACATTAGAGTTTAACGGATTAAAACACGTGCTTCATCTTATTCCATCCGGAATATTCCATGAAAAAATAGTGAACATTATTGGCAATGGTGTAGTAATAGATCCTACCGTTTTCAAAAAAGAAATCACAGCTTTAGAAAAACTAAGTGCAAATCCCAAAAAGAATCTATTAATTTCTAAACGAGCACATTTAATCTTACCTACCCATCGCTTACTTGATGCAGCCAGTGAAGCTGCAAAAGGAAAAGAGAAAATAGGTTCTACTCTAAAAGGAATTGGACCTGCCTATATGGATAAAACAGGAAGAAATGGTTTACGTGTGGGTGATATTTTTGCACCTGATTTCAAGGTCAAATATTCTTTCTTGGTAGAAAAACACAAACAACTGCTCGCACTCTATAATTTCCAATATGATTTAAAAGAACATGAACCGGCATGGTTCGATGGAATAGAAACACTTAAACAATTTGTTTGTATAGAAAGTGAAAAATACCTGAACGATGCTCTTATCCAAAACAAATCCGTTCTTGCAGAAGGGGCACAAGGGTCTTTGTTAGACATTGATTTTGGATCGTACCCTTTCGTTACCTCTTCCAGTACTGTTTGTGCCGGTGCCTGCACAGGTCTGGGCATTGCCCCAAATAAAATAGGAAATGTAATAGGGATATTTAAAGCCTATTGTACACGCGTAGGAAGTGGCCCTTTCCCTACTGAATTAAATGATGCAACAGGAGAAGCCTTGAGAAAAGCCGGTAACGAGTTTGGTTCTACAACCGGAAGACCAAGAAGATGCGGTTGGTTAGATCTACCTGCACTGAGGTATGCCGTTGCCATAAGCGGCGTAACTGAACTCATCATGATGAAAACAGATGTGTTGGCTGATTTAGATATTATAAAAGTTTGCACTCATTATAATTACAATGGAGAAATAATAGACTTTCTTCCTTATGATTTATCCTCTCACCCACTCACTCCTATTTACAAAGACTTTAAAGGA
>CAZCJN010000060.1:0-13782 GCA_964498865.1 uncultured Bacteroidia bacterium | reverse complement strand
CATTATATAATTCTATGACTCGCATCATTGTTTTAGATATATGGCTGAAATATTTTCGCATACTTAACACACGGTATAAAATGGAAACAACCAATAATAGTACGACAACAATTAATACTGATAGTTGCGGAAATTGCTGGATTAATAATTTTTCAGCATTTAAAAATTGTGCTCCTGAAATAAGAAATCAAATACTAATGAATACGCGAACAAAAAAATACAACAAAGGAGAAGTTTTAATTAAAGCAGGAGATGTTGGAGGTGGAGTTTTTTGCATACAAAGCGGCATTGTAAAAGTTTCCAAGAAGGGGAAAAAAAATAAGGAGTTTATTTTATGGCTTGCAGGAACGGGCGATTTAGTTGGTTTAGATTCATTGGTAAATAATGAGCCTTCTTCATTTTCAGCTTCTGCCATCAATGAAGTAATTGCTTGCTCTATACTTGCTTCCGATTTGAAAATAATCCTTCAGAAAGACCCTGTTGTCTCCGTGCAGTTAATGAAAAATTTATGTGACAAATTGAATTTCATAGAACAGCGCATCACCAGCATTTCAAGAAAAAAAATAAGAGAACAATGTGCAGAAATGCTCATTTCAATGGCAACTCAGGATAGTCCAGAGCATAATAAAAATATGTGTGTTAATTATTCGATTAAAGACCTTGCATGTCTCATTGGAACTACCAAAAATTATCTATATAAAATTCTCTTAGAGCTTACAGATAAAAAAATTCTTTCTGTCCGTAACCGGAAAATTTTCATCAATAACATGAGCGAACTTTCAGCAATTGCTATCGGGAATGGTAGCTCGGCATAAACAAGTTAATACAAAGTATGTCAACTCTTTTAAAGCGCATTTTTTTTTGGAGCTTAGTTTTACTGTTTATCATTGATACCGCTATTATTTATTGTTCTGGACCAGAAAACGATGACGCTGATAGTTTCTTAACAGAGGAAGCAAAAAATGGAAAATTATTGTTTCAGGAATATAACTGTATATCCTGTCATCAATTATACGGCCTTGGAGGTTATATGGGGCCTGACCTTACCAATGTTATTTCAACTCCCGGCAAAGGGGACTTGTATGCAAAAAGCTTTATTCAAAGCGGTACGCAGCGTATGCCCAATTTTCATTTGGATGAAGGCCAGATCAATGCCATTGTTTCCTACCTGAAATATGTTGATAAAACAGGAATTTCTCCCGTCAGAAATTTTGAAATAGAATATGACGGAACAATCACACAAAAAAGTAAATGATGAAGAAAGAATTAGGCATATTTTTTATTTTTCTTGCTATTCTATCTCTGTTAGGAGGATTATTCTTTGGAAGTATAAGTGCATTTCAATTTGTTTTGCCTGATTTCTTCACAGCCCTCCCTTTCTTTAAAAACAGACCTCTACATGTCTCACTGGTTGTTTCCTGGATTTTTTTAAGTGCAATTGGCGGGATATACTATTATTTACCTAAATATTGTGGGCTACCTCTCTTTTCAAGAAGAATGGGTATAATCCACATTTGGTTGTTTTTAATTACAGGACTACTGATTATTGCAAGTTACCTGATGGGAAAATTCGGAGGGCGCGAATACTGGGAATTTCCAGCCATTTTGGCTATTCCTATTTTCATTTCCTGGATTCTGTTTGGCATCAATTATTTCAAAACAGTTTTTAAAAAGATGGGACAATGGCCAGTGTATATGTGGATGTGGGCAACTGGTATATGTTTCTTCTTATTTACATTCATGGAAGCCTATCTGTGGGTTTTCCCTTATTTCAGAAACGACCTGATACGCGATCTAACCGTGCAATGGAAAGCCTATGGAGCCTTGGTAGGGTCATGGAATATGCTTGTATATGGAACTGCAATATTTGTTATGGAAAGAGTAAAAGGTGATGAAAGCATAGCCAAATCGAAATTAGCATTTCTGATGTATTTACTTGGTCTTACCAATCTGATGTTTGGATGGGCACATCACATATACATCGTTCCTACAGCGCCCTGGATACGTTATCTTGCTTATGGTATAAGCATGACCGAGTTATTAATACTCGCAAAAATTATCTGGAATTGGAAAAATTCCTTGCAGGAGGCAAAAAAAGATTATTACTTCCTTCCTTATCGTTTTATTATTGCCTCCGACCTATGGATATTTTTAAATCTTACACTTGCCCTTTTAATTTCCATCCCTGCTGTAAATATTTTCACACACGGTACACACATTACAGTTGCTCACGCTATGGGAAGCACCATTGGAATAAATACTATGATTTTATTATCATCTGTATTGTTTATTATAAACGATGTTACGCAACATAAATTCTCAAAGACGGAAACAGTAACGATAAGAACGGGATTCTGGATAACCAACATTTCGCTGGTAGTATTTTGGATATGCCTGATCCTAGCCGGTGCGGAGAAAGGAAGGTTAATCATAGAAAACCAACTGACTTTTCAGGCTATCATGGGGAAGATCAGTCCATATCTTATATTATTCGCCTGTGCAGGTTTGGGAATTTTTGTCGGTTTATTAATGACTACTTTTTCTCCATTGGTAGCTATAGTTATTTATCTGAGAAAAAAATAAACCATGAGGTATATCATATTTTGAAGGATTCTTTATTGATAAAATTGCAATAAAACACAGATACAATGAAGTCATTTCAGCTATTACTCAGCACCGGATTAATAATAACCGGAAGTGCTATTCTTTATTCATGTGGAGGAGGTGAGAATAAGCCAACTTCTACTTCGCAGGAAAAGCCAGTTATGGATGCTCCGCCTCCTGATAATAAGACTCCTGAAACTACACCCAGTCTTTATGCAAAAGGAGAAGAAGTGTATAAGCAAACTTGTCAAGCATGCCACCAGGCAAACGGAGAAGGTTTACCAAATGCCTTTCCTCCATTGGCAAAGTCGGATTACCTGATTGCCGATAAAACGAGGGCTATAAAACAAATACTTAAAGGATCAAGCGAAGAAATTGTGGTAAACGGTCAAAAATTTAATGGAACTATGCCTCCTCAAAGTCTCACCGATGAACAGGTTGCAGATGTACTTAATTATGCGCTAAACAGTTGGGGAAATAATGGAGGAACAGTAACCATAGATGAAGTAAAATTGCAGAGAGGTAATTAATCTTCAATAAATGACACTATCTAACGTAGATTTTAATAACTATGAAAAAGCTTTTAAGGCCAAAGACGATAAAGAGTTAAAACAATCTCTTTGGCTATTCAAGCTAATGCAAAGCCCTTTTTTAGTCAGATTATTTTCAAAGCTTACGATTTTTGCCATTAAGATTGGACTACCGGTTAAACTCCCGATTAAAGCAACGATTTTCAAGCAATTCTGTGGTGGCGAATCCATAGAAGAAAGCGAAGAGGTTGTAAAGAAACTCGGTCGCTCTCATATAGGCTCTATACTTGACTATTCCGTTGAGGGTAAAGAAAGCGAAGAAGAATTTCATAAAACAAAAGACGAAGTCTTAAGAATAATTCGGTCAGCAAAAGATAATCCTGCAATCCCCTATACCAGTCTTAAACTCACTGGAGTTGCCCGCTTTGGGTTATTGGAAAAAATGAGTTCAGAACAACCATTAAATAAAAAAGAAGAAAGAGAACTCAGTCATATAGAAGGAAGGCTGGTAGAAATAGAATATTATGCTACTTTATTTAATGTGCCCATATATTTTGATGCAGAGGAAAGCTGGATACAGAATGCAATTGATAGCCTGGCAGAGAAGATGATGGTAAAGTACAATAAAAAAACAGCTATTATACTTACTACTCTTCAAATGTACCGCTGGGATCGGATAGATTATCTGAACAGATTAATTCAAAAAGCAAGAAAAGAAAACTTTTTTATTGGAATTAAATTAGTTCGAGGAGCATATATGGAAAAGGAAAATCTCCGTGCTCGGCAATTGGGATATAGGTCGCCCATTCATTCAAATAAAACGAATACTGATCGTGACTTTGATAAAGCTGTCGATGTATGTCTTGAAAACATTGATATAATTACTTTATGCGCTGGCACTCACAATGAGGAGAGCACAATGCATCTGGTTAATAAAATGAAGGAATTGAATATTCCTAACAACCACCCTCATGTATATTTTTCACAGTTATACGGCATGAGTGATCACATTACCTACAATTTGGCAGACGAAGGATATAACGTTACCAAGTATCTTCCTTATGGTCCGGTGAAATCTGTAGTCCCATATCTAATCCGTAGAGCTGAGGAAAATACAGCCATTGCAGGACAAATGGGAAGAGAATTAACTTTAATAATTGAAGAAAAAATCAGGAGGCAATATCAACGGATGCTTCCTACGGGCAGAAAATAAACTAACTCACCATTGTTGTAATCCCTAAACTGTTAACCTTTTCCACAATAGACCTCTTTCATAATTATACTAAACAGAACTGTTAATTATGAAAGAGGTCTATTGTTTCTTCTGCTTTCAAAATAGATTATATAACACATACTAAAAATATTTTAATATCCTTCAACTCCTAATGACTGTTGTCATTATTTTTTATAATTCAAATCATAGAAAAATATGACAAATGGTAAGTGTTAAAAAGAATGTGCAAAAGTTGAAAAATGTAACTTTGAAATCCACATTTCATACTTTAATTTGCAACTCGAAATTGTTTCACTTAATAAATAAATCTAAATATATAATAAATGGTAACATTAGAAATGCCCCGAAATGCCGTGAATAAAAGTATTAACACATATTCTTATGATGAAGTTCTGAAAAAATCGATTGCCTATTTTCAAGGAGATGAATTAGCCGCATCTACCTGGATGAATAAATATGCGATGAAAGACAAGAAAAATAATTTTCTTGAATGTACTCCAGATGAAATGCATTGGCGCATGGCCAAGCAGTTTGCCAGAAAAGAAAAAGAGTATAAATTAAAATCTCACTCGAATGCTAGTTTTAAATACCTTTCAAAATATGGCCAGGAAAGAGAACTTCTGGATGAGAAAAAAATATTTCATTACTTCAAAAATTTCAAATATATCATACCGCAAGGGAGTGTAATGTCTTCGCTTGGAAATCCAAACATCATAGCATCACTTTCGAACTGCATTGTATTGCCTGAAATATATGATTCTTATGGAGGAATCTTTCATACTGATCAACAGTTAGCTCAACTTTTTAAAAGAAGGTGCGGTGTTGGAATTGATATTTCTACTTTAAGGCCGGCAGGAATGCTTGTTTCCAATGCTGCGGGAACAACCACAGGAGCAGTCTCATTCATGGAACGATTTTCAAATACAACGCGCGAGGTAGCACAAAATGGCAGAAGGGGAGCATTGATGATAACCATAGACATTGCACATCCTGATGTTGAACAATTCATTACCGTTAAACAGGATTTATCAAAGGTAACTGGTGCAAACATTTCTATTCGTCTTTCAGATGAATTTATGAATGCTGTGGCAAACGATAGCAACTTTACATTGCGCTGGCCAATTGATGCTGTTAAACCTAAATTTTCAAAAGTTGTTAAAGCTCGCGATCTCTGGAATACCGTTATCAAATGCGCTCACAATACAGCCGAGCCGGGCTTAATATTTTGGGACAGGCAACATTATTATTCCACTTCTTCCGTGTATCCTGGGTTTAAAAATGTCTCTACTAACCCTTGTTCTGAAATTGCCATGCAGGGAGGAGACAGTTGCAGACTAATTGCATTGAACTTATTTAATTTCATTGATAAGCCTTTCACGACTAAAGCCAAATTTAATTACAAAAAATTCTATGAAACCACTTATGAAGCTCAGCGACTAATGGATGACCTGGTGGATCTTGAACTGGAAGCTATTGAAAGAATACTGGCTAAGATAGAAAGCGATCCTGAGCCAGCCGATATAAAAGAGGTAGAGGTAAATACATGGAAGTTGCTGTACAATGCTGGCAAAAAGGGAAGAAGAACTGGATTAGGCTTTACAGCGCTTGGTGATACTTTAGCAGGCTTAGGTTTAAAATTTGATTCAACGAATGCCATTGAAGCTGTAGAAAAAATGATGAAGACTAAGTGCGAAGCGGAATTCGATAGCTCGATAGATATGTCTATTGAACGTGGAAAATTTGCAGACTTTGATCCAAAAATAGAAAACACTTCTGAATTTGTTCAAATGTTAAAGCAAGAACTACCTCAAACTTACTCTCGAATGATGCGTTTCGGAAGAAGGAATATTTCCATCAGTACTGTTGCTCCCACAGGTACACTTAGCATATTAGCTCAATCATCTTCAGGATTAGAGCCTGTTTTCATGCTTTCATATAAACGCAGGAGAAAAGTAAATCCGCAGGAAAAAAATGCACGTGTTGATTTTGTAGATCCAATGGGAGATTCCTGGCAGGAATTTACAGTCTACCACCACAAATTAAAATTATGGATGGAGACAAATGGTGAAACAGATATTTCAAAAAGTCCTTATAACGGCTCAACAGCACCGGAAATTGACTGGCAAAAGCGAGTAGAGTTACAAGCTGCTGTTCAGAAATACACTACTCATTCTATCAGCTCAACGATTAATCTTGCAAACGATGTTTCTGTGGATATGGTAGGACGAATTTATCTGGAAGCCTGGCAAAAAGGATTAAAAGGTATTACAGTATATCGTGACGGATCAAGAACCGGAGTATTGGTTGCTGCTGAAAAGTCTGAGTCGAATGAAATTAAAGAATCTAAACCCCCTAAAAGACCTAAATTGCTTGATGCTGAAGTGGTACGTTTTATGAACCATGACGAAAAATGGATTGCGGTCGTTGGTGTGTTAAATGGGAAGCCCTATGAAGTATTTACAGGAAGGGCTGAAGATTCATTTAGCATTCCCCAATGGGTTGAAAAAGGATGGGTTATCAAGAACTCAAGCGATGGTAAAAAGCGTTATGATTTTCAATTCTTGGACAAAGAAGGTTATCGGGTTACTATTGAAGGGCTTTCGAGGTCATTCAATAAAGAATACTGGAATTATGCAAAATTAATTTCAGGAGTATTGCGTCATGGTATGCCATTGCCACATGTTGTTAATCTGATTGAAAATTTGAATTTGTATAACGAAAATATCAATACATGGAAGACCGGGGTCGAACGGGCACTTAAAAAGTACATTCCTGATGGAACAAAAGCAGTTGATCACAAATGCAATGATTGCGGAAGTCCTGATGGGTTAATTTATGAGGAAGGGTGCATTAAATGCAAGAATTGCGGAAGTTCAAAGTGCGGATAAAAGTGTTTTAAATCATAGTTTTTTACCTGTTCGGAGAGTAGCTTTGCCATGAGCGCATACACTTTTTCATGGTTAACCTCTTTCAACATAAACTACTGCCTCCATTTTTTTGGGCAATAGTTTATTTATTTATTTCCTGCACAAAAGACAAAGGAACACCAGCATACGAAGGGTATCCCGAAAATGTAGGAAAAATTGTTATGAATCAATGCGCGGTCAGTGGCTGTCATAACTCAGTGAGCTCGGATGCCTGTGCCGGGCTTGATTTATCATCGTGGAATGCTTTATTTAGGGGAAGTCGAGCTAACTCTGCTGTTATACCTTACCGTCCCGATCAGAGTTTTTTACTCTTTTCTATAAACACGTTTAATGACTTGGGACCTAAACTTTATCCTCCCATGCCCATAAACAAATCTGCATTGAGCAGAGATGAAGTTCTTACTATAAAAGATTGGATAAATCAAGGAGCTCCCAACAATGAAGGGACAATTAAATTTTCCGACTACACCAAACGCAGAATTTATGTGGCCAATCAGGGCTGTGATTTTATAAGCGTTTTTGACGGAGAAACAAAATTGATTGCACGTGCATTTGATGTGGGAAATGGCTTCAATACAGAAGCCCCGCATGATATGATGGTTTCGCCTGACGGCCAATACATTTATGTTTCGTTTTATGCAAGTAATATTTTTCAAAAATACAGAACAAGTGATCATCAGAAAGTTGGAGAAATTGTTTTACCTGAATACAGCTGGCATACGCTTGACATTTCAGGAGATTCAAAGATTGCCGTTACTACGCATCTTAATTCAAGCGGAAAAATGGCGTTAATTGATTTGGATAATATGAAAGTTATTGTAATCTATCAGGGAGGAGGGCTTTTTATTTTTCCTCATGGATGCGCTTTAAATCATAATGGCAGTAAGGTGTATATTACTTCCCAGCAAGGGAATTTTATCTACAAAGTAGATATGTCGGATCCTCAGAATCCTGATTTTAGTCAAGTAGTATTGCAACCAGGAACTGTAGCATCGCCCAATGGAATTTATAAACCTTATGATGTGGATTATTTTCCCGATTACTCAAAATATGCTGTTACGTGCCAGGGGACAAATGAACTAAGGATATTCAATACAGCAAATGATAGCCTTTTGGCTGTGATCAATACAACGGGTGTTCCTCAATTGATGTCTTTCTCAGAACAACTGCCCTATCTTTTTGTCAGCTGCATGGGAGATACAGGAAATGCCCAAGCAAAAAGCGGTGTAGATGTTATCAATTATAATACTTTCAAAAAAATCACAAGCATATTTACCGGGTATGAACCCAGAGGAATTACAGTTGATGATGCCGGAAAATGTGTTTGGGTTGCCAACAGAAATATCTCTCCCAAAGGATGGGCTCCTCATCATACAACCACGTGTGTGGGGAAAAACGGATACATAACTATAATTGATATGAGTACATTACAACTGGTTCCCAATTGGAAAGCAGAGGTATCGGTTGACCCGTATTGTATTTCCATTAAAAAATAACAATATTTTCCATATCCAAAACTATGACCTCAATCATAGTTTTGGAGTAAGCAATTCGTAACCTTTGCCTCAAATTTATAGAGGGTGTTGCTGTCCTATCTAAAGTTTTCTCTTAATCCTATTGGTGATGAATAATAATATATCTGAACATACTTTCCATATCCCGGTGATGGGTTTGGGGTATACAATTGACACTCCTGTAAAAGTTGCACGATTTGGTATATCGTCTGTTGTTTCAATTATCCAGGATGTTTTGGTTGAAAAGATGCGCGAATTTTATTGTAAAAAATCAGGCGAGAAATACGTATATATTCCTACAGACGATATTGATCATCGGGCAAAGCGAGTAACTGCTTATCTCGATTTAATTCAGCGTATTGTTGATAAGCAGGTGGAAGAAATGAAACAAGAACCTTTTGAAGAAGGCAGAGATATAGTAAAGTATTTTCAACTTCTTCCCGATAACTCGCCTGTCAAACATCTTTATTGGGAAATGACTACAATGGACAGAGAGGATAAAGATTTTCTTCAAAAACAATTACGAAATAAAATTACTGCGGGTTCTATTGACGTTAATGTTATGACCAAAATAGATAATCAGAACTATTCTAAAGATAAAGAGCTACTTCCTGTTGAGTATTCTGATGCATTGTCGGCTTTTAGAGGCTTTGCCAATAGCCAGCTATCTTCGTCTATAGTTTTTTCAGCAGGGCTCAATCCTCGTTTATATGCCTATGTGGAAAGCTTCAGAGATTTTTTTCCTGATGCATGTGGGAATATTAAAAAGAAAATAATACTGAAAGTAAGCGATTATAGATCGGCTCTGATACAAGGAAAGTTTCTGGCAAAAAAAGGGTTATGGATTTCTGAGTTTCGGATTGAATCAGGATTAAATTGCGGGGGACACGCATTTCCAACAGAAGGATATTTGCTTGGGCCCATATTGGAAGAGTTTAAGAATAAGAAAAAAGAACTTACTTCTGAACTTCTTGAAATATGTAATACAACCTTAAAAACTAAAAACTATTCTATACTACCTGACACCTCAAATATCCGTATCAGCGTACAGGGAGGTATAGGAACTACAAATGAAGATAAATTTTTAAGAGAGTATTATGGCATGGATGGAACAGGATGGGGGAGCCCATTTTTGCTTGTTCCAGAAGCCACTAACGTTGATGATGAGACACTGCGTCAGCTCGCCAATGCTTCAAGGGAAGATTATTATTTAAGCCATGCCTCTCCTCTGGGTATTCCTTTTAACAATTTTAGAAAGAGTTCATCGGAGGAGCAAAGAAAAGAACGTATAGAAAAAAATAGACCAGGCAGCCCTTGTTATAAAAAATACCTTGCGTTTAATACTGAGTTCACTGAAAAGCCAATTTGTACTTCATCACGTGAATACCAGAATCTGAAATTGAAAGAACTGCTTGCATCCCAGAAGGAACTCAATTTGTCAAACAATGAATTCAAAAAACGTTATGAAGAAATTACAGAGAAAGATTGTTTATGTGAAGGATTGGCTACCACTCCCTTGCTGAAAAATAAAATTCCTGTTGATCATCATCTTGATGCAGTTACTATCTGCCCAGGGCCCAATCTTGCTTATTTTTCAAAAATATTTTCATTGGAGGAAATGGTAGGACATATATACGGGCGTTTAAATATTCTTAATTCAACTTACCGTCCACATACTTTTATCAATGAATTGAAAATGTATGTAGACTATCTCCAACAAGAAGTTCAGAAGAATATAAATTCATTGACTGAAAAACAAACAAAATATTTTTCTTCATTTAAATCTAACCTTTTACAAGGAATTGAATATTACGGGCATCTTATCCCGAAGATGAATGAAGCGGAAGAGTTCAAAAATAAAATGCGAGACGAAATAGAAACGTTGAAGAATACTGTGATCAATTTCTATTTCACCAAGGGAGTTCCCATATTATAACGAATTTACATTGTAGTACTGAAAATTTGCGTCTTGGGGGTTTTTCTCCATAGCCTGGCATCGAACGCCATGCATATATTTCTTAAGAATGCCCTGCCTTTCTTTCTCACTTCTAAATGATATGGTTTAATCGTCACAAGATTATCTTTTTCCATTTCTGATAACCGACCTATGGCCTCATATAGCTGCTCTTTGCATTGCTCATCTTCAAGGCTCCAGGAAGTCTCAAAGCGACACATAATGTTGAGTATATGCTTTCTTAATGCCAAATCTTCCTTGCTAAGTATATGACCTTTGAAAATGGGAAATATGCCTTTATCTATTAGTACCTGATATTCTTCTACTTTTTTAACATTTTGCATATAACCGTACCAGGTATCACTGATGGAAGAAACACCAAGTCCTATCATCAATTGTGTATAGTTATGAGTGTATCCCATAAAATTTCTATGCAATTTCCCGGAAAGGCTTGCTTTAAACAGGGAGTCGCTTTTTAAAGCAAAATGATCCATTCCTATTTCTTCATATCCAGTCTCTTTAAACATATCTCTACCTGTCTCATATAAGATCCGCTTCTCCATATCAAAAGGCAAATCAGCTTCAGTAAATTTTCTTTGTCCCGGTTTTATCCAGGGTACATGAGCGTAGCTGTAAAAAGCAATTCTATCGGGTCTTAGTAGTTTTACCTTATTGATTGTGTTGATAACACTGGCTCTTGTTTGTAAAGGCAATCCATATATTAAATCAAAATTCACAGAAGTATAGCCGATTTTTCTTGATGCCTCTACTACGTCTCGAACTTGCTCATATGTTTGAACCCTATTGATGATTCCCTGAACTTCAGGGTCGAAGTCTTGAATACCATAACTTACACGCCTAAAACCAAGATTATATAGGCTCTGTAAATGATGTATTCTGGTGTTATTAGGATGAGCTTCAAAGCTAAATTCTGCATCTGGATGTACAGTTGAAGTTGAAAGTATACTTTCTAACAGTAACTTAAGATTTTCTGAGCTGAAGAATGTAGGTGTTCCGCCCCCTAAATGAATTTCTTTAATTTTTGGTTTTTTATTAAACACATCCAGGTACATGCACCATTCTTTTAAAATAGAATTTATGTATGGCAATTCAACCTTATGATTAACAGTTATTCGTGTATTGCACGCACAATAAGTACAAAGGCTTTCACAGAAAGGAAGATGTATATAAATACTGATACCATCACCTTGATTTGTTGCATCGAAAGTATGTTTTACTGACTTTTCCCACTGTTCAACAGTCGGAGGAACTTCATCCCAGTAAGGAACTGTGGGATAGCTCGTATAGCGAGGCGCGGCAACATTATATTTGCTGATTAAATTGGCCATTTCAGGATTTGTTGTCCTCAGTATACCACTCAGCAAAAGAGGTTGAAGTTTCTCTTAAACACATATGGTGAAGCTTTATACCTTTTGGTAAATGCGTTTTTATTTTTTCTACAAAGTCAACCAATAAATTTTCACAGGTCGGTTGGTAATTTACCAGTATAACCTTCCCGAAAGCATTATTCTTTTTTGCAATTTTTTTATGGGGAGATGAAGCATTAAGCACCAACGCGTGATCGAATTTATCAACGATATTAGATTTCACACTTTTTTTCAATTCCGAAAAATCAACTACCATACCATTTTTAGGATGATTTTTCTTATGATTTATTTTTCCAATAATACTTACAGATAGGCTGTATGAATGCCCATGTATGTTCTTACAAGGACCATCATAACCATACAGCGCATGAGCCATTTCAAAGCGAAATTCTTTAGTAACTCTAATAAAACTCATCTCATCTCAAAAAGACATCATTTACTTTATCAAAATAAAGGAAAGAAATACTCTGAAAAAATGATTTTAGTCAGTAAAAGATATAAACCAACACACCAGTACAGTTAGGACGGATCTTAACTTAATTTACCCTTACTTCAATCAGGTGGACAGCTGATAAAAGTCATAGTTGTGTTCGTCCTATAATGAGTTCTTTGCATAGTAAAAATTATGGATAAAACATACTGATTATGAAAGCTCGCTGTGATATGAATGGTAAAGACCCCTTGGGTTTAAGAATACTTAAGAAAGCATTATGGCTCATAGTACTTGCAATAGTACTATTTACCTGTTATGAACAATTTATAAAATCATAGATGGAATCAAAAGATTTAACAAGGGTAAAAAATTTCAATTACGGTGGTGAAAAAGTTTTTGAAAAAGCCTATGACTTTTTGCCTACTAACGGAACTGACTATGTTGAGCTATATGTAGACAATGCTAAGCAGGCAGCCCACTATTATAAAACAGCATTTGGTTTTCGAGATTTAGAAATTGTTTAAAAGGTAAATTATCCCATATCCAATAAAAAACATCCATCACTATAAATAATTGGGCTGGCAAAATAGATTTATGTTCATTATAAAGACAATGATCCCCATCATATAATGATAGGGAATCGGGCAACAAACAATTAACTGAGAACTTACATTTTCAATCCGGTTTTTGGCCATTTAACTTTTCCAGGTCTGATGATAAGCATCACATATGCCCAATTACTTGTTTGGGAGGTGTTGCCTCCTTTCAGCATTGCCATTGATGAAGTGCCAAAAATCTGAGAGTATCCTCCCTGAACTGCTACTTCGTCAGTGAATTTCCAGCTCATTGAAAAGTCAAGCTCTGTCCCAAAAGATGAAGGCATTGAAGCAATGGAAGTTGTCACCTTCTTATCTTTTACATCTGCCGCAGCATTGAATAAATGTGTATTTAATCCGAAGAGTAGATTCTTATAGGTATAGTTTAGCTTAAAGTATCCGTCAATCAATCCAACAGAATTTATATGATTGCCAACATAGAAATAGTCCATATATCCGTTAAATCGATGATTGGTTCCATAAAAAGGATTAAACGAATTGTTAGTTTTATTTGCTGTATCTGTTTGACTTGTTCCCGAAAGAATTTCACCACCTATGGTTGCGGAGAAATCTTTTATAATAGTATATGATACTTCCGCAGA
>CAZCJN010000059.1:2172-14057 GCA_964498865.1 uncultured Bacteroidia bacterium | reverse complement strand
GTAAAAAGTGAGCCGTAAAGCGGAAAATCTACAGGCATCTTTCTTACAGAATCCAAATACAATTTCTCTACATGCATTCTTACAGAATCAATGAAAAGAGTTTCTGTGTTTTCATTTCCGTTTGAACGCTTTTTAGCTAATTCAACGATTGCGGATTTGCTCACATAAGAGTTGGCTGCTTCATGAGCTTTACTTTCTATATTTCGGGTAATCCAAGAGAAAGAAAGATAGAACAAACAAGCGAGTCCTAAAAGAATCGCGAATATTCGAATGGCGCCTTTATTTTGCATAGTAAATGAGTTATCAGGGGAATAATAATTTTCTTATTTAAAAATGGTTGCAAATATAAAAAAAATGGGATAGGGGATCAGAAAAATAGAGAGGATAAAGGGGGTCTTTTTTAAGCAAAGGCAAACAACCCTGGTTTATCTCTTTTGTAAATCATACTCCCTAAAGCGTACTTGGTTTCTCGTAATTCTTCCATCTAAAGGTGGCTATCATTCGTTCAATGTCTTTTTTAATAAAACCAATAACAGGCGCCAAAGAATCGTAGTTAGGCCTACAATAAAAGTATAGAGAAGCTCTAACAAAATTGCGCGTACTATCTGTTAAATAAAATTGAAGATTAGATGCAGAATTGCCCTCTATTTCAAACATCAAACCATATACTTTGACTGAATCTCTTTTAATGGGTGTTTCGGGCATAGCAGATGCTTTTATTTGATGTTTGGTAGCTAAAGTCCACGAATCATTTAAATATTTATCCAATGCTTCTTTATTATTTATTGATTTATAGCTAAAATTCAATTCCGCATGGAATTGCGGATATATAATGTTTTTCCAACAAGGTTCGGATAAAGGCTCTGAATCAGGCAAGACAAGCGCATATTCCGACGGGTATTCAAATTCAAAAGGACAAGCATCTTTATATACAGAATATTTTTTTTCGGGTAAGTCTATCCTAAAATAAGCATAGGGCTTAGGTATTTCAGCATCATCATTAGTACAGGAAGGGAATAAAAGCAAAAAGGAAAAGAGAAAAAGAAAAAAAAAGAAAGATTTCATTGATGGTCGTAGACTTTATATGGCATTAGCAATCATAGTAATTTTCACACGCTTGATTTTTCTATTATCTGCCGATTCGACTGTAAAGATATAATCTTTATACTTTATTTCTTCTCCCTTTTTAGGAATTGTACCTGTATATTCAATTAAGAAACCTGCTAATGTATCTACTTCTTTTCCCGAAGAAAGCTCAAAAATCCCAACATCCATATTAAGTTTTCGTGACAAATCACTAAGAGATACTTTCCCCTCAAAGACAAAATTATTTTCATCTAATTTAGAGTAAATCAAATCATCATCGTCAAACTCATCATTTATTTCACCAACAATCTCTTCTATAACATCTTCCAGGGTAACTATACCGGAAGTACCTCCATACTCATCTACCACTACTGCCATGTGTATTTTTCTGTGTTGAAATTCTTTAAGAAGATCATCATTCTTTTTATTCTCAGGTACGAAAAATGGTTCTCTTATTAATTCTTGCCACTTAAAATTATTATTGCCATTAATATGTGAAAGCAAGTCCTTTACAGAAAGAATACCTACAATTTTATCAATAGTCTGCTTATATATAGGAATGCGCGAATACCCCGAAGCGTGAATAATTTGTATAAGCTTATCAAAAGGGGCCGTGTATTCAAGAGCAGTTACATCCATTCTTGGAGACATAATTTGTTTTACACTTACTTGGCCAAACTTGACTATCCCTTTTAATATTTTTTTTTCATGTTCCGGCATGTCGGTAGAGTTAGTAAGATCAAGTGCCTGAGATAAGTCAGCAACGGAAATAACCTGCGTTTTCTTTTTTATCTTACTATCTATAAAAGCGGTTGATTGTATTAGTAAATAACTAAGAGGTGATGCAATTTTTTCAAGAACAGAAATAGGAAAAGCCATGAACCGTGCGACAAGTAAAGCATGTTGGTTAGCAAAAACTTTAGGAATAACTTCTGAAAAAAGAAGAATTAAAAAAGTAACCGCTACTACTTGAATTAAAAATGCCAAAAGCGGATTTGCATTAAAATCAAGTTCTTGATAGGCTATTACTTCAGACAAAAGCACTATCCCAATATTTGCCAGGTTATTTATAATAAGTATGGTGGCTAAAAGTTTTTTAGGCTTATCGTATATCTGCAAAACAATTTTATCTCTTAACGAAGTAGATTTTTTTAGTTCTTCCCTACTCTTCAGTGGTAAAGAAAAAAAAGCCGACTCTGCAGCAGACATTAATGCAGATATACTTAAAAGAATAATAATAGAAATAATAACAAATAAAAAGCTCATAAGGAAGGTCTGAAAACAAAAATAGAAGAAATTAGAGAACTAGTGCCAAAAACACTTCTGTCTCTCTTTCTTCTATTTTTTGGTATAGAAACCTGAAATTAAAATGATATATCGGAGCTGGCAGCTTCAATAACGGTAGATTCTGTAAGGGTCGAATCTTCTCCTTTATCTCTTTTTCTATTAATAATAGTAAAGGTATCGGCAACAATCTCAACAGTAAAGCGTTGATTGCCATCTTTATCATTCCATTTGCGAGTGCGTATTTTACCCTCAATGTAAACGCGATCGCCCTTTTTTAGCTCTGATTTTTCAACACTCTCGGCCAAGGCGCGCCACATTACAATGTTATGCCATTCTGTTTGTTCTCTTTTTTCACCAGAATTTTTATCTCTGAATGATTCAGTGGTTGCTAAAGGGAAACTGGCAACTGTTACCCCTCCTTCTAAATGTCTGATATCAGGATCTTTTCCTGCATTTCCTAAGAGAATGACTTTGTTTACTCCGCCCATTTTTAAAAATATTAATTTTTGTTTGTTATAACGATTAACAAAGGTAAAAATTCTAAAGTAGAATCAAAATTTTTAAACCGGTAAAAATCAGACAAGTTTTTCTTGAAGATATTGTTCGATTAATCGTGGAAAAGCATACTTATCTAACTGTTTTTCATCTACATATATAATTTTGTTTTTTGAAATATAATTTTTGTCTTCGAAAGAATTTAATTTCCAAAACCTTGCATAAATTACTTGATGACTTAAAACATGTTTATATACTTTCGATACGGAAGTTTCCGTGTTACGTATTAATTTAATGGAAGTATTTTTTTTTACATATGGTAAAAGCTGATTTATTCCTTGCTCTGTTTCTATAAGCGGAAAGTCATATAAATTTTTCCAAATGTCTTTTTCTGTGCGCTTTTTTAATAACACCTTACCTTTAGTACGAAAAACCAAGTAATTAAAATATCTTATTCTGGTTTTAACTTTCTTGGATTTTACAGGAAGAACATTAATGATGTCATTGGAATAGGCTACACAAGAATTTTTTAAAGGACATATAGTACAGTCAGGATTAACAGGAACACATTGTAAAGCTCCAAATTCCATTACTGCTTGGTTAAAATCTCCGGGCCTATCCCTGTCCAGTAAGGTTTCTGCCTTTTCTTTGTATTCAGATTTACCTTTTTGTGAATCAATAGGCGTTCGAATACCAAAATACCTAGATAAAACCCTAAATACATTACCATCAACCACTACATATGGTTTATTAAACGCCAAAGAGGCAATAGCTCCGGCAGTATAATCCCCTATACCTTTTAATTGTTTTATTCCTTCAAATGTTTCGGGGAATTTGCCCTTTAATACCTTACTTATATGTTGTGCAGTAGAATGAAGGTTTCTTGCTCTGGAATAATATCCTAATCCTTGCCAAGCTTTCATAACAACATCTTCTTTAGCTTTGGCTAAATGATGAATAGTAGGAAAAAGCTCAACAAATTTCTCATAATAAGGAAGCCCTTGACTCACCCTGGTTTGTTGAAGGATAATCTCCGATAGCCAAATTTTATATGGATCTCGCGTTCTCCTGAACGGAAGGTCTCTTTTATTAATATTATACCATTTAATAAGAATTGTAGAAAAATCCATAAATACTTTACTTATACTTTGTAAAATTAGGATTGTTTATAGGATATATCATATATTTGTTTAATCATAAATTCCTCCTTTATGACAAAAGCAGATGTCGTAACAAAAATATCAGAAAAAACAGGCGTAGAAAAAAGAGAAGCTATGGCTATTGTTGAAGCATTTATGAATATTGTTAAGAATTCTATGTGCGAAGGGAAAAATGTTTACCTACGCGGATTCGGAACTTTATTCATAAAAAAACGTGCTAAAAAGCCTGGTAGAATTATTTCTCGTAACACTACCATTATGATTCCGGCTCATAACATTCCGGCTTTCAAACCGGCAAAGTCATTTGCCAACAAACTTAAAAAGAACGTTCCTGTCAAAGAGGACTAAGATTTATTTTGATTTCCAACCGACAAAAAATAATCGTTGTTCTAATAGTTGTATTGGCTGTACTTTTATACTTTGCTCCTAAAACTCCTAATGAGTCCAAAGAAAAAATACAAGAAGAAGTAATAGCAAATAATGAAGATTTTGCTGCTTCTTTTCAAGAAGCTTTAAAAAAGGCAACCTCTGAACAAAAAGGATTATTCAACAGAATACAAGAGGGATTAATTAAAGCGCAAAGGGAGAATACAGAAAAATCCTGGATGACCTCTTCAGACGATTTCCTTAGAGGAGCACGATTTATTCAAGATGATAATAAAGCTACCTTATATAAGGGCGCTATTAATGGCTATAGAAAGGTCTTGGAGTTAAATCCTAATAACCTATCAGCAAAAACAAACTTAGGAACTGCCATGGTTGAGAGCGCTTCTTTGCTTGGCAAACAACCTATGGAAGGTATCTCTTTATTAAGAGAGGTCATTCAAAAAGACTCCAATAACATAGAGGCTATCCTGCAATTAGGATTATTTTCTATAACTTCGCAACAGTATTCTAAAGCAATAGAACGATTTAACCAAATATTAAGAATAGACTCCTCTAAAATTGATATGTATGTTTATCTTGGCGATACCTATATAGCAATGGGCGATAAACTGAATGCCATTAACAATTACGAAAAGTATAAAAGCCAAGTAAAAGATACATTAGTAAAAAAAGATATTGAAGAGTATATTAAGAAATTGAAACAATAACAATGATTTGGAGATATTAAAATCACATTCTCCAATCCTTAAACCTAATTAACATGCCAAGTGGTAAAAAAAGAAAGAGAAAAAAAATGAATACTCATAAACGTAAAAAACGTTTACGTAAAAACCGCCATAAAAAGAAAGGGCGTTAAAAACAATTGCGGAATAGTGGAATAGGACGTGAGTATTCAAAATCACGCCTACTTGTTTTTTCTTTTGCTCACCGCACAAGTTAGGTTATTTTTTCTTATTAGCTATATATACTTATAGCTCGGTTTTATAACATGTTTAACTTCCCTATTTTCCCTCACCAGATTTTTTATTATATGATTGAATGAATAGCGAATTATACATAAATACCACGCCATCGGAAGTTGTTATAGCCCTTTTGCATGATAAGCGCCTTATTGAACTTAACAGAGAACGATCAGACCAGGGATTTTCTGTTGGAGATATTTTTTTAGGAAGAGTCAAAAAAATAATGCCTGGACTTAATGCTGCCTTTATTGATGTAGGGCACGAGAAAGATGCCTTTCTCCATTACCTTGATTTAGGTCCGCAAATAGAATCGCTTGTAAAATTTACCAATGCTGCTCATAACGGATCATTGAGTACACATATGCTCGAGGGTTTTAAAAATGAACCTGATATAGTAAAAACGGGAAAGATAAACAGGGTTGTAAGTAATAACCAAAATATATTGGTTCAGGTTATGAAAGAGCCTATATCCAATAAAGGCCCTCGTTTAACTGCTGATATTTCTTTACCCGGCAGATACCTGGTATTAATTCCTTTTTCAGATAAAATTTCAATATCTCAAAAAATAAGGAGACAAGAAGAGCGTGATCGTTTAAGAACATTAGTACAAAGCATTAAACCTAAAAATTTTGGAGTAATTATTAGAACAGTTGCTGAAAATAGAAGTGTTGCTGAACTCGATGCTGATATGAAAGACCTATCTGACAAATGGGAAAAGATGTTCCATGCTTTGAAAAATGCAACTGCCCCCACGATTATGCTGGGAGAGATGAATAGGTCGATTACTATTTTACGAGATATGCTCAATGCTTCTTTTTCTGCTGTTTATGTAAACAATCAGAATCTTTATCACGATATTAAATCATATATACATAATATTTCACCTGATAAAGAAGGAATTGTTAAGCTGTATAAAGGCAGTGCTCCAATTTTCGAACATTTTGGAATTGACAAACAAATTAAAGCCTCCTTTGGAAAAGTTGTAAATATAAAATCCGGCGGATACTTAATCATTGAACATACTGAAGCTATGCATGTAATTGATGTGAATAGTGGTCATCGTTCACATTCCAATAAAGATCAAGACGGTAATGCCTTAGATGTAAATTTAGAAGCTGCGGAAGAAATTGCACGCCAATTAAGGCTTCGTGATATTGGAGGCATCATTGTTTGCGATTTTATTGACATGCGTAACCCCAATCATCGCAAAACACTTTATGAAAAATTAAAGGATTTCATGAAAAGTGACCCCGCTACACATACTATTTTACCACCAAGTAAATTCGGATTGGTACAAATTACCAGGGAGCGAGTACGACCCCAGGTAAAAGAAAAAACGACTGAGAAGTGCCCTTCATGTGGAGGCAGCGGGGAAGTACAGGCAAGTATTTTACTTACCGATCAAATAGAAAGAGATTTAGATTATTTAGTAAAAGAACAAAATCAAAAGAACCTTACTCTGGCCGTTCATCCATTTATTGAAGCCTACTTCACAAAAGGACTCTTAAGTAAAAAACAAAAATGGTTTTTAAAGTACGGACGTAAGATCAATATAAAGCCTGTTACTTCACATCATATATTAGAATATCATTTCTACAATAAGGAAGAAGACGAAATAAAGATCTAATTCTCTGCCTTAAAGGAAGCTTCTTTTCCCCTTCTCCTATCAGCACATGTTATTATGAGAAAATTATGCTGTTATGGATTATATTATAAAAAAATTGTCATTTCACCCAACCCTTATTACTTTTCATTCGTGTAAGTCTACGAAGCGGCTTTTTGCCCTATTCTATTGCCATGAATGTTAATTTAGATTTAATAACTGCTTGTATTAATAGGGAGCGAAAAGCTGAGTATGAGCTATACACGCTAACGTATAGTTATTTAATGAGCATATGTTTTAGATATACACACTCAAGGGAAAATGCAGAAGAAATATTGAATGTAGGCTTTTTAAAAGCGCTCAAAAACCTAGATAAGTATCGCCTGAAATTCCATTTAAAGTATGGATAAGAAAAGTAATGATCAATGTAGTAATTGACGAATACCGAAAAGAAAAAAAGCACAAAGAGAACATTGAATATATAGAAGAATATGACGAGACTATATATAATGCTGTAGAGAATAATGTAATAGCAAAAATGAATGCAGAAGAAATTTATGAATTGATAATAAAACTCCCGCCCATGAGTCAAAAGGTTTTCAATTTATATGTTATAGATGGATTTAGCCATAAAGAAATAGCAGAGATGCTTGATATGTCAGAAGGTACATCAAAATGGCATTTGAGCTTCTCCAGAAACAAGCTGAAAGAAATGATAAATAAATTAATTGTTCCACTAAAAGCAGCGATATGAAAGAAGAAAAAGACTTTGACAAAATCATACGCAGTAAGTTCGCTGAAAAAGAATTTATTTTCAATGAAGCGAATTGGGAAAGAGTAGAACAAAAGCTTGATGCTAATCGCACAAGAGCTCTTGTAATTCGTCGTTCCTTGATTTTTATTATAGGGCTATCCATTGGGATTTTATTAATGTTTCCATTTATTTTTAGTAGTGAAGAAGAATCCAATAACGGGATACCACGTGTTAATGTATCCACACAATCAGTACCATCATTAAAACAAAAAATAAGAATAGAATCTGAAAACAATTCATCTTTGATAGGAAGAAAAATCAAAGAATCCGATACATTTCCTGTCGGTGCTGAAAATAAACCTAAAGCTAAAAAACAATTTGAAATTAATCCTGCTCATATAGTGGCTGCCGACGCTTCATCCTCAGCTCTCACTCACACTTCTCCCATTTCAAATAAGTCCAGCCACCAAAATATAACTGAGGCATCAAAAGGTATCGCCTCGTTAAGAGCAGCTACTCCTTCTACTTCACAAGAGTTAACAGAGTCGCTTCGCTCATCAGAAAACAACAATTTTATTACTCAAGCTACCAAGGAAGAGAAAAAGGATTTGCCTTCTGAAAGTAATGATATCATTTCTCCTATCGACTCATCTTCTGCACTTGCTAAAAATTCTAATTATAGTAGCACATTACAACAAGATACCTCCTCTACTCCACTCATAGACTGGAGTGTTGCAAGTGATCAAACTCATGTAGAAAAAACCAAAATCGATTCAAGCCACACCAGTAAAGCAGATACCATATTAATCAATCCAATTGATAGCAATAAACAGCCACCGGCTGATCAGAAAAAAAGTAAAAACACTGTACCCCATTTTTCCCTAGAAGTGGGTGCTGATTATGTATTAGGATGGAATTATGGAGATATCTCCGAAGCCAATGGATTAAATCCCGTTTTTGGAATAGGTGTTAGTCACCATTTAAATTCCAAATGGTCGTTGTTAACGGGTATTCATTATGGCAGCATAACGCGCTTAAAAGCTTGTCAAAAAGCATTTTCATATAAAACATTTGATTTTGGCTCTACCATTATAGATACCATTGTAGATACAAAACGCATCTACTACATTAGAGTGCCATTGCAACTAGCTTATAATATTAATAATAACAACAGTATTGGCATAGGTGGATTATTTTCATACTTACTCAATACAGCGAGTCATGTAAGTATTAATACAAATAATACAGGCCCAATAATAAAAAAAGAGCTAGGGTATTATGCAGGAGCGTTTAAAAAATGGGATGCTGCTCTGGCTTTATCTTATAGAAGGAAGATATCTGACAAGATTGGCTTGGCGGCTCTCTCACATATAGGATTAATAGATATTAAATCGGATAACTTTTTCTCAAAACAAAAATTTGAACGAAACGTTGGATTAATAATAACACTTACCTATGATTTATAAGATCAAATGTATAATGGGAGCCTGCATTTTATTTTTTGCGATCTCTTGCAAAAAAAATTACCCGAGTGACCCTATTACTGCAAATCCTGTATTTTATTTTCAAGGCAATGTAAACAGTGTTTCGACAAAAATTGAAGCCGGCATAAGTGATTACTACATGTATTCATCCTACTTACAAGATCCTAATAATGTGTACGGATTCATAGGAACATTAAAACAAAAAAATAATAGTACTAATAGCATCCAAATTAGAATCAATAATGACAAAGAAGTATTACCCAATGCATCGGCTATAATTGATTCGGCACTTATGCTCAAATACTATCCCATAGAAGTTCCCGGTGGAACACCCAATGGTTACAGAGTTAGTTTTTATTCTCAGGCTTTTGCTGGCAATCCCGGGTGGAGTTGTGCATGGGATTTTGGAGATGGAACGGTTTCAACTAATAAAAATCCTGTACATACATACCTTTATGCAGGGGCGTACAACATAGGACTTACAATGCAATACAATGGTGGGTGCGTAAATAATATTTATAACACTGTAAGAGTTCGCAATACCAATCAAGGACGCTCTCTTAATATAACAGGGAATACAATAATACACGCGGGAGGTACAGCCCATCTAAAGGCTAAAATTAACCCTGATACAACCACGGCATATAAGTGGAGTACGGGTCAAATGGTCGATACTATTTCTGTTATGCCTACTACCACCACCACTTACTATGTAACAGCATTCGGCAGTACAGATACAGCTAGTGTAACAGTAATTGTTCTGCCAACATCACAGCCATGTATAAGTAGTCTCAATTTTCAAATAGATACTATTGTACCCAATCCAAATGCTTTATCAAATATTACTGTTACATGGACAGATAATGCAGGCACTATATACACATCAAATAATATTTCTCAGCCCAACGACAGCTATTTTCAAGTTGTTTCGGTTGAAGATTATTCTAACAATGAACTCGGGCAACGAACAAAAAAACTACATGTGAAATTTAAATGCAAAGTCTTTAATGGTGCTAATACAGTCCAAATAGATAATGGAGAAGCTGTTATAGCAGTTGCATACAAATAGTTCTCTTCTTACCCAACCTCTTCTTGTTTTCATACGTGTTTGTCTGTAACACACAAACACTAATCAATCCATTCAACTATGAAAACTAAACACCTGCTCTTTTTTTTGCCTTTTGTATTTGCTCTGGCCATAGGTACAGAAGCATTTGGAGTATGTAAGGCACAATTCAAGCATAAGGTAACTAAAAGCACTGCTAAGTTTACCAATTCGTCTAAAGGGATAAACACCCAAACCACTTATTTATGGACTTTTGGAGATGGGCAACAATCCTCATCAAAAAATCCGACTCATGATTATCACTACAACGGAACATATATAGCCTGCTTAACAATAATAGATTCTTCGGCAAACTGCTATAGTACTTTTTGCGACAGCATTGTAATTACTAAAGGCATGACTCCCCCTCCTCCCTGCGAGGCTAGGTTTACAGCTAACAAAACTAATAATACAGTTTCGTTTTCCAATACCTCTTCAGGCGGAACAGGCAATATTCCTTTCTTTTGGACTTTTGGGGACGGCAACTACTCTAATATGATAAATCCAACCCATGTGTATACCTATAACGGCACTTACCTTGTTTGCCTTACTATGGGAGATTCTCTTTCAACACAATGCTTCAGCAGGTATTGTGATACTGTGGTAGTTACAGGCGGAATTAATCAACCATGTAATGCAGCATTTTATTTCGGTACTGATTCAATTTCTACAAAAACTTATTTCTATGATGCATCATCAGGGTCTATCAATTCATGGTCATGGAGCTTTGGAGATGGTTCTTATTCAAGTCTACAAAATCCCATACACCAATATACACAGGCAGGGGCGTATAATGTTTGCTTAACTGTTATTAACAGTAACGCTGATACGTGCAGTTATTGCAGTACAATTTTTATTAAAGGCAACGGGTCTTCCTGTCAGGCCGGGTTTACATTTAACAAAAATAATAATGCCGTTACATTCAACAATACTTCCGTAGAAGGAAGCAATAACATTTATTACTCATGGACTTTCGGAGATGGAAGTTTTTCGAACGTGAAAAATCCTACTCATGTATATCCATATAATGGCAATTATATTGTTTGCTTAACTATGAACGATTCAATTGCCGGAACATGCTATAGCACTTTTTGCGATTCAGTCTTAATTACAGATACTATTAATCAACCATGCAATGCAAACTTTTACCAGCATGTTGATTCTCTCATAACCAAAGTGCATTTTTATGATGACCCATCAAATAATGCCATTGCTTGGTTATGGTATTTTGGTGACGGAACTACTTCTAACGTACAAAATCCAGTACACATGTATACACAGGCAGGAACATATAGTGTGTGTTTAACCACATTTACTAACCAACAAGATTCATGTTATGATTGTCATATTGTTGTTATCAATCCTATTGTCGGATGCAGTGCTAATTTTTATCTGCACCAAGATAGTTTAAACCCTCAAACATGGTACGTTTATCCACATGTAGCAGGAACTGCACCCTTCTCTTATTCCTGGAATTTCGGAGACGGTTATACTACCACTCAACAATATCCAACTCATACCTATGCATCACCGGGGTATTATCAAATTTGTCTGACTGTTAC
>CAZCJN010000059.1:0-2072 GCA_964498865.1 uncultured Bacteroidia bacterium | reverse complement strand
ACAGGTTTATACGATGTCTCCGTCGTATCAGGAAATCAGATCAGCCACAACAAAGTGTGTATAAAAAAATAATCGGAAACAAACAAACCCAGGGTTGCAAAAAACGATCCTGGGTTTTTATCTCCCTACTATGAAAAAAATTATCTTACTCAGCTTGTCATTCGCTCTAAATATTCTTTCCTATTCCCAAACTCAAATATGGGGTTTAACATCAGAAGGAGGAAAAAACGGTGGTGGTGTTATTTTCCGAACGGATGGCCAAGGAGATAATTATACTGTAGAATATGATTTTGATTACATCGATGCTATTAATCCCAATTATAATGACCTTATTCAAGCTACAGATGGAATGTTTTATGGGATGACCCCCTATGGAGGGAAGTTAAACAAAGGGGTTTTATTTAAATACGACCCTGCTACTTCATTTTATATCAAACTTTTAGATTTTAATGATACTGGTGGCGCTCTTCCGCAGGGATCTTTATTACAAGCAAGTAATGGTAACTTGTATGGAATGACTTCGGAAGGAGGAACTGCAAATGGAGGTGTACTTTTTGAATACAATCTCTCAAATGCTACTTATACCGTAAAGATAAATTTCGGTAGTTCTTCTTTCATTAACGGAAAAACTCCTTATGGTTCTTTGATACAAGCAAATGATGGAATGTTATACGGCATGACAAGCTGTGATGCTATAAATTTTCCTGGAGGAGTTATTTTTCAATACAATCCTGTAACAGGAATTTATAGCGAAAAGTTTGTTTTCGATAATTCTTTAAATGGTAATACTCCTTATGGATCATTATTACAAGCAAGCGATGGTATGTTATATGGAATGACTTATCAGGGCGGAGTTAACGACAGGGGAACTCTATTTCAATACAATCCTATTACTTCAGCTTTTATAAAAAAAATAGATTTTCAAGGAGCTACAGATGGGGCAAATCCTACTGCGTCTTTAATACAAACAAGTGATGGAACGTTATATGGAATGACTTCTAAGGGCGGTTCATACTATGAGGGCGTTGTTTTTCAATACAACCTGACTACATCAGTTCTTGAAAAAAAATTTGATTTTAATACTTCCGACGGAACCTCGCCCAAAGGATCATTGGTTCAAGCTAAAGACGGAATGCTATATGGTATGGCTGAGGAAAATGGTTCAAGTGATGGTGTATTTTTTTGCAAGGGAGTATTGTTTCAATACAATCCATCTTCATCAACATATACTAAAAAGGTGATCTTTGGGAAGTACAATACTCCTTACGTAAATCCTAAAGGATCATTATTATTGACGGATGACGGGCAACTTTACGGAATGCTAAATGGAGTTAAGGGTGCAATATTTCAATACGACCCTGTCAATTCATCCTACAGCACAGAATTATTGTTTACCTCCTCCCTGTACGGGCACAACCCGCACGGTTCACTTATACAAGCGAGCGATGGTATGTTATATGGAACAACCTATAAAGGAGGAATAAATAATGAAGGAGTGCTTTTCCAATATAATCCGTCTACTCATGTATATACAAAAAAAATAGATTTTGATAGAAAAACTATTGGAGGAAAACCGGAAGGTTCTTTAATACAATTAACTGACGGAATGTTATATGGTACGACATCCACAAGTGAAACAGGGGCAGAAGGAACTATTTTTCAATACGAACCACTTACCGGCACAATTAGTAAGAAAGCCGATTTTACAAATAGCATGGCAACCGGAAGATCTCCTAAGGGTTCTTTGACATTAGCAAATGATGGTATGTTAAACAACAGTCGCCCGCCCTTTTTCTCGGTAGACGAGTCTGTTCAATGAACTGTGTCAGGGTTAATTTAATGTTGTTTCATTCTGTCTTCGTATAAGATCATCATTTGTGCATAAGTAAGTTTCCAACCAAGCATAGGTCCCTTCCAATATTCTTTCAGATTAAGGTGGATCAAGTATAGCAATTTAAGTAAAGACATATCTGAACTGAAAACCCGCTTGCTTTTAGTGGCTTTGCGTAACTGAGAATGAAAAGATTCAATAATGTTTGTCGTGTAAATGATTCTTCTTATTTCTTTTGGAT
>CAZCJN010000058.1:1760-14463 GCA_964498865.1 uncultured Bacteroidia bacterium | reverse complement strand
AATCCATCCGCGCTGCGGGTACGGCAAATGGAAAAAATCCTGTTGCTATTATTGTTCCCTGTCATCGCGTTATTGGTTCCAGTGGAGATCTGGTAGGATATGGTGGTGGTCTGGATAAAAAGAAGTGGTTGCTGGAGCATGAAGGGGTTTTAACTCAGCAAGAGCTGTTCTCCGCAAAGTAACTTTTAATACATTAATATTCAAAATATTCTGAACATGATATCCTGTAAATACATAAAAAGTACTTTCACCATACTATTTTTAATTTGCTATCATCAAATAAATCTGTTTGCTCAACTAATAGTAGCTCCCAATAATAATGCTGCTCAGCTTGCAGAGACTTTAAAAAGCCCGGGAACCATTATCACCAATGCAACTATAAATTGCCCTCAGGGTGCAAGCGGGACTTTTGATGGTACTAATTCTGATTTAAATATTGCAAATGGTATATTACTTACTACCGGGCAAGCTATACTTGCTGTTGGACCTAACTCGGAAGGAAGTGCAGGGTTTGATAATCAAGCGATGTATATAGATTCTCTGTTAATAGCTGTCGAACCGCAGGCAAAATATGATGTATGTATTTTAGAGTTTGACGCCACTTCTTCTTGCGATACACTGGGTTTTACTTTTTCTTTTGGATCAGAAGAATACCTTGAGTTTGTGAATGGGGGATATAATGATGTGTTTGGTATATTTGTTACCGGTGCTAATCCTGCCGGAGCTGCTTATGTAAATTACAATGTGGCTTTAATTCCCTCTACTACTACTCCTGTAAGTATAGATAATATAAATACTACTAATAATCCCAACTACTATGTTGCTAATGATAGCGGCAAAACTGTTCAATACGATGGGTTTACAAAACCCATTAACGCATGGTTGCGGGTGGTTGCCTGTACACCCTATCATTTTAAGCTGGTTGTTGCAGATGCAGGCGATGCGTTTTACGATTCAGGAGTGTTTTTTTCAGCTTATACACCTAAGTGCAGTGCTGCTCTTTCTGTTACTGCTAAATCAACTCCGTATACATGCGGTTTTAGCGGAGGTACGGCTACAGTGACCAATGTTATTGGAGGCAATGGACCTTATTCATATTTCTGGAGTACACATCCTGTCCAAACTACAGTTACTGCAACAGGGTTAGCGCCTGGTAGTTATACTGTTGTTGTTATTGATTCCGGCGGATGTTTGAACGGCACTACTCAAGTTGCTGTTATTGATAGCGGAGGAATAGTAATAAACGGATCTGTTATTGATGCAAGCACCTGTTTCAGTAATGATGGTGCCATCAATATTACCACATCCGGCGGAAATACTCCTTACTCTTATTTTTGGTCTAATGGAAAAAGTACTGCATCTATCAGCGGGCTTGCTCATGGTAATTATAAGTTGATTGTTGCGGACGCCGTAGGATGTAAGGATACTACTCTGTTTGAGGTAAAATGCCCATCAAAGATTAATGAGTATGATTCTTTTCAAGCTTTTTCACTATCACCAAACCCTACTGCAGGAAGCTTTATTATAAAGTTCGATCAGTTGAATATGAACATGAATGACTGCGAACTTATGGTCTATAATGTTTTAGGTAAGAGAGTTGTATACAGAAAAGGGATTTCAAAATTTTATGAAGTAGATATCTCATCTCAACCCGAAGGAATATATTTTGTACAGGTAAGGAAAGATAGAAATATCGTCACTCAAAAAGTTGTTCTTAAGAGGTAATGATATTTACCTACTGTAATTACTTCTTGGTATTCTTCCAGGTTTTATAGCTGCCTGTCTGTTTTACTTTCTTAATTCCTTTTTTAAGTGGCTTTACTTCTTTCATATCAGCAAGACAATCCTCAGTAAGTTGCTGATATATTTTAGTTCCCTCTGTTTTCCATTTCAGCATTTCGTCTGACACTTCTTTAATAATTTTCGCCGGATTTCCTACAACCACTTTTCTTTCAGGGATTTTATTTCCTTCTGTAATGAGGGAAAGCGCTCCTATTATACAATTGTCCCCGATCTCTACATTATCCATTATAACAGAACTCATTCCTATTAAAACATTTTCTCCTATTTGTGCTCCGTGGACAATAGCACCATGCCCAATGTGCGATCCTTTTTTTAAATGTACGGTAGCTCCCGGAAACATATGTATGATGCAATTCTCCTGAATGTTACAACCGTCCTCAATAATAATTTCTCCAATATCGCCTCGAAGAGCAGCACCACTTCCGACAAAAACATTTTTACCTATCGTAACATTTCCGGTGACCGATGCCAGCGGGTGTATAAAACTCGAGGGATGAATTACGGGAATGTATTTTTTGAATTTATATATCATAGGTCCATCCTAAGTCCCTCCCGAAGGGAAGGGCTTGTTAAGTTTATATTTTTTGTTCTGCACATTTTATCCCTCCCCTTCGGGAAGGATGGGAAAGGTTAGGTTTTTTCTATCACAACTGCATATCCTTGCCCTACACCAATGCACATAGTAACCAGTGCGTATTTTTTGTTTTGCTCCTGTAGTTCAAGAGCGGCAGAGTTGAGTATGCGTGCTCCGCTCATTCCTAACGGATGACCTAATGCAATAGCACCTCCGTTGGGATTGATTCTTGGATCGTTATCGGCCAATCCCCATGAACGGGTACAGGCTAATGCTTGTGCTGCAAATGCTTCGTTAAGTTCAATGATATCAATATCCTTAAACGTAAGTCCGGCTTTTTTAAGCGCGCGGTTACTTGCTTCAACCGGACCGATTCCCATAATACGAGGTTCAACACCAACTGCAGCACTTGATACGATTCTTGCTTTGGGTTTAAGGTTGTATTTTTTAATTCCATCTTCTGAAGAAAGCAACAGAGCGCAAGCACCATCATTTAAGCCGGAAGCATTTCCGGCAGTGACCGTCCCCTCTTTTCTGAAAGAAGCTTTTAGTTTAGCTAATATTTCTAAAGTAGTATCTGCTTTTATGAATTCATCAGCATCGAATAATTTAGGTTCCCCTTTTTTTTGTAATATCTCAACACCAATGATTTCTTTGTTGAATCTCCCTTTTTTTTGTCCAGCACTTGCTTTTTGCTGGCTCCATAAAGAAAATTTATCTTGATCTTCTCTCGATATTTTATCCCGTTCACGTAAGTTTTCAGCAGTTTCTCCCATAGAATCAACCCCGTACTGCTCTTTCATTTTAGGGTTAATGAACCTCCATCCGAAGCTTGAATCAAACATTTGTGCATCACGCCCGAAAGGAGTAGATGTTTTGGAGATTACCCAAGGACCCCGGGTCATATTTTCAACTCCTCCGGCAATCATTATGTCTGCGTCACCCACCATAATAGCACGCGCTGCTGCAATGCTTGCCGATAATCCTGAAGCACATAAACGATTTACTGTTTCACCCGGAACCGAATAGGGGAGTCCTGCAAGTAATAAACTCATGCGGGCTACATTCCGATTGTCTTCTCCGGCCTGGTTCGCACAGCCAAGTATTATATCACCTATTTCTTTGGGATCTACAGATGAATTTCTTTTTAACAATTCCTTTAATACCAGTGCTGCCATATCATCGGGTCGTACTACGGAAAGTGTGCCACCAAAATTTCCGATGGGTGTTCTAACACCATCTATTATATAAACTGATTTCATAAATGCTTTTTTATACAGTCCATTCTTTATTTGTTCTGAAAACGGTTCCTTTAAAGAAAGCAACTTTTTGATTTTTTTGATTGGTTATTTCAATTAAATAGGTTGCAGTTTTATTGGTGAGCGCAAGTTCTTTTGCTTCACACGTTAACACATCGCCTTCTTTAACAGCAACAGGAAAAGATATCGAGCAATCAAGTGCTACGCTAAGTCGGCCGTATGCATTAGAAGCAAAGGCTAAAGCACTATCAGCAAATGAAAAACATATTCCCCCGTGTGCAATGCCAAAACCATTGAGCATCTCTTTCCTGAGCTTCATTCGTAAAATACAATGTCCCTGCTCTATTAGTAAGCGTTCAATACCTAACCATTGGCTGAACCGGTCTTCGTCGAACATTTTATCGACTATCTTTTTTGCTATATCGTTTGCCATGAAACAAATGTATTAAAAGATGTTCAAGCAGTGATCTGGGGAGATATTGGTGATTAGTTAAGAATGTCTTCTGCATTAACAACGATAAAATATACCCAATATGGAATTCATGTTAAGTATTGAAATTTTAAGAATTTTTGCCAGACAATCAGGTTCTTAATGTATTGCATAGAATATTTTTTGCATTATCTGCAAAAGCAAACACCAAATAATTATACCTTGCAAAAGTTTTTAATTCAAGTATTATTTTTCTTTTTAAAATACATGACCATTACTTTAACAAAAAATCCGATTCAGATAAAATTCTTTGAAAGACTTAGGACTTCGGTTCCTGCTAATATTTCGTTGGCAGCTGACATTGCAGAAATATTGGAGATAAGTGCCGATGGGGCATATAGAAGAATGAGAGGGGAATCTGTTTTAAGTATGGACGAATTGGTGCTCTTGTGTCGTCACTACAAAGTCTCTCCTGATCTTGTTGTACATGCTGAAGATACAGGGGCCAGCTTTACATTCAGAAAATTGGTTGATAAAGCGGAAGGACTCAAGGAATATATTAATAGCATTCTGGAAGACATGAAGACTATATATGCTTCCAATCCTAAACAGATTATTTATGCTGCCAACGATCTGCCTGTATTTCACCAGTTCAGATATCCGCATTATGCTGCTTTTAAAATATTTTCATGGAAGAGAACAATTCTTAATATTACCACAACCGAAACGTTGAAGTTTAATATTTCTAATATGCCACCTGAAATCTCAGATGCATGTAAAAAAATAGCGGAGCTCTACACCCAAATTCCTTCTATTGAAATATGGCACGAGGATACTATGGATAGTAATCTTAAGTTAATCGAGTATGCATGGGATGCCGGCTTGTTTTCATGTAAAGAAGATGCCCTGACCATCTGCAAAGAATTTTCTGAACTACTTGCTTCTGTTGAAAAACAAGCAGCAAGAAGCTCTAAGTTTATGAAAGAAGAAAAATGGGCAGAGAATGAAGGTAATTTTACTATGTACCAAAGCGAATTATTGCTAAGTAACAATCACATATTTGTAACCAGGGGAGTAGAGAAGAAGATATATTTAAGCCATAATACATTTAACACCATGGCAACTACTAACAGTTCGTTTTGCAATGAAACGGAGAACTGGTTAAAAAGCCTCATGCAAAAATCCTTAATGATAAGCGGCACCGCAGAAAAGCAAAGACATAGATTTTTTAAAAACGGACAAAATAAAATTGACGAATTGGTAGCCAGGATAAAATGAATTTTGGTTAAAATCTTCCTATTATTTAATACCGCGCTTTTTGGCTTCGCATTGGTTTAAGAAATATGCAAACCATGCAGCCCGCAATTGCGCCCGTTGAGTTGGCAAGAGCATCGTATAGATCAAAATGCCTGTCAGTCGTAAGAACGTGTTGTAATATTTCTACTAAAAACCCGTAAGTGGATGTAAGTAAAACAATTTTTAAGATCGTGTTTCGGTGAAGTGCATAGAAACTGTTCTGTTTTATCCATCCGTAATAAGTAAATATTGATAGAAGAAAATATATAGTAAAGTGAATGGCTTTATCTGAAATGTTGATGGCAACATCCGGCAAATCCCTTCCCGGTAGCAGGCAACCTATAAGTATGCAAGCTGTCCATAGGATAGACAGCGTATTATATTTAATAAATGAATTCATAGAAGGTAAAAAAAATACCTGCAAATTTAATAAGATGCCACAGCTTTTAATGAGAATGTACTTATCGTAAGTTGGTATTAACTATCTATTTTTTTTTACATTTGATACTTAATATTTATTTAATGAGTGCACCTATACGATTGTTAGTTTCTATTACTTTGTTCAGTTGCTTCTTTTACAAAGTATACGGGCAGGATATTCATTTCTCACAATTCTTTAATACCCCTCTTATAATTAGTCCTTCTAATACCGGTAATATACCCGGAGATTTTCGAGTTGTGGGTAATTATAGGAGCCAATGGAAGGAAATTTCTAAACCCTACCTTACACAGGATATTAGTTTTGATAAGCAATTTTATGTTTATGGACAACGGGTAAGCGGTGGGTTGATCGTTATTAATGATCAATCCGGAGGCCGTTTAAGAGTTACTAAAATTTTACTTTCAGGCAGTTATCATAGAACATTAGCGGGCCATAATTTACATGGAGGCCTGCAATTTGGGTATGTAGGAAAACGCTTCTCGATCAATGACGAAACTTTTCCTAACCAAATGAATTGGGATAAAGGTTATTTCGATTCTAATTTTCCGAACTATGAAGGAATGGATGAGAGCCTAACGAATATTGATTTGAATTGGGGGATAGGATGGAATAAAAAGATAGGTAGTAAAATTGAACCCTTTGTTTCTTTTTCTATGCATCATGCTTATTTTCCCAGAGAAACATTTTTTGATGAGGGAAAGAATCATTTGAAGCCAAGAAGCATTATTAATGCCGGAACAACTATTCAGTTAGCTAAAAAAATAGGTATCATGCCTGATCTGCTGTTAACCTATACCACAAAAGCATCCGAATTTTTAATAGGCAGCACGGTAGAGTACACTCTTGCCGAAGGGGAAAACCCTTTTAAAAGAAAAGCCATCTATGCCGGTATTTTTCAACGCAACAGTATTCAAATTAAGACCGATGCAGCTTTTCTGGTTGTAGGAATGAAATATTTTAATTGGAATGGCGCGATCAGCTATGACGTAAATACTTCTTCGCTTCATTCGGCAACTAACTATAAAGGAGCTTTAGAATTCTCTTTGATTTATACCGGTATAAACACACACTTATCCAAAACCGAAATCCCCTGTGATAGATATTAAAAAGTGCTTAGGATTATTTGTAATCCTTTTTCAATTTTTTTATTCCGCTTATGCTGCTGACTCACTAAGTGTTGGTGGTTATAAACCCGGACAGATTAAAAGGCTTGCCAAAGGTGCTGCAAAACAGGGTGATTATGGCTCGGCGGTGTATTATTATGAGCAATATTTAAAGCAAGTACACAACGATCCTGCTATTACTTTTAAACTGGCAGAATGCTACAGGAATTATCGTGATTATATAAAAGCGGAAGAGTGGTATTTGAAAGCATTTGAACATAGCAAAAATGAAAATCTTATTTCATTGTATTATTTGGCACTCATGCAGAAGATGAATGAAAAATACAAAGAAGCATCTGAAAATTTTGCAAAGTTTAAAAAGAGAAGTTCAGGAAGGTCTGAATTAAAGCCTTATGTAAAACGACTTAAGTTTGATCTGGCAGGTTGCGATACAGCCAATAAAATGATTGCTAATCCCACTAAAGTGGTAATACTCCACATGGATACTTCTATTAATAAAATTCATATAGAAGCATCTCCTTTATCACTTAACGATTCTTTATTAATGTTTGCCTCTTTACGTACGAACAAGAAAGAATACATGCGGTCGGATGATACGGTGAATTTTGCTGTAAGAAAATTCTATCTTGCGGAAAAACACAATGAAACCTGGAGTTATAAAGGGGAATATCTAGGCCCTTTTAATCAAGCAGGTGTTAACACAAGTAACGGTGCTTTTTCTCCCGATGGAAAACGCTTTTACTTTACCCGCTGTAAGAAAAATTGGGAAGGTAAAATGATATGTGCTATCTATTTAAGTGAAAATGATAACGGCACATGGTCAGAACCGCAACCATTGAATGAACTTGTAAATAATCCTAAGTACACCTCTACTCAACCAACTATTGCAGTAGAATCTCTTAAAAAGAACGAAGTGATCTATTTTGTTTCGGACAGACCAAAAGGTAAAGGTGGTATGGATATCTGGTACACTATTTACGATGCAAAGAAAAAAACTTTCCGTGCTCCCAAGAATGCAGGTACTAAAGTGAATACAGCTCAAAATGAGATAACTCCTTACTACGACCTGGATAAACATACTTTATTTTTTAGTTCGGAAGGATGGACGGGTTTAGGAGGCTATGATATTTTTCAAGTACGTGGAGAGTTAAATAAATTTACCAGCCCGGTGAACGTTGGTTATCCTGTTAACTCAAGTACCGATGATCTCTATTATGCCGAAGGAAAAAATAAAGAGGAGGGCTATTTTGTTTCTAATAGAAAGGGGAGTGTATCTGTAAAAAACCCTACCTGCTGTGATGATCTTTACTCCTTTAAGAAATTAAATTATGTACGTATAAAACTACAAGGATTTATTACTGAACAGGAAGATTCTGTGAAAACCATTCCTTCCAGACATGCAACCATACACATATATGTGAAGGATACGTTAGAACCTAATCCTGTATATATCAAATCAGTAACTACCGATGAAAATGGTAAATACAATATTGATCTCGAAGTAGGGGAGAATTATAAAATACAAGTAAAGAAGGATGGTTTCTATGCAGCAGATGCAGAACTCTCTACTAAATCATACATTACTTCTCAATCCGTTACTACTGATCTGGTATTGAAGCCAACCCCTAAAGAGCCCATTGTTCTGAAAAACATTTATTACACGTTTGGTAAAGCCGATCTGCAGGCTTCTGCCACTGCTGCTATTGATTCAACTATATTGAAAGTGCTAAAAGAAAATGATGATATTAAAGTGGAAATAAGCTCCCATACCGATTCCAAAGGATCGGATCAATTGAACATGAACTTATCTCAAAAAAGAGCAGAAAGTGTTGTGAATTATTTAATCAACAAAGGCATTTCTAAAGAACGTTTAGTGGCAAAAGGTTATGGGGAAACCAATCCTCTTTATCCCAATAAAAACCCGGACGGAAGTGATAATGTAGAGGGCATGGAAAAAAATCGCCGTACTGAATTTAAGATCATAGGTACTATTCCGCTTACCGAAATCGAATACGAAGATTAGTCTTTTCTTTTTTGATTGAGTGTCCATGTATTTATTAGGAAAGCTAACTGGACTTCCTATCTTAAGAATGATTGAAAACTGCTATGGCAAATCTAACCTGCCACGAAGTACGTAGTACTTGAATTACAACAAATACTTCCTGTAGTTTAAAAACCCAAACGCCATTTTATTGTATTGCCCTGTAGTAAATCTACAAAAGCAATTAGGGTGGTAAGACATAATGTTACCTATTGGGGGCATATAAAAATTACCCATGGCATCTTTTGTATTGCCGGTATATTGGCAGGTGGGTACCATGGTTACGGGGTTAATGTCTGCTTCTGTATCGCAGATAAGATCGCCTGCAGTTGCGCAGTTCGATTCATTTACTAACTCAGTACCAAAAGAAACCTCAAAGGTGTGGTAGAGGCCAAAGAAATGTCCGAATTCATGAGTGATAACTCGTCCCATTGCGGGTGCCCCTCCTTTTTTAATTACAATAATATCTTTAGGATCAAGAGGTAATGCAGTGGCTACCGGTGCATAGCCTCCGGCTCCGGCAGGGTCTATAATTGTTTTGACAAAGAACATATTGATCACCTTGGGAGTGCAGTATAGGTTTCTTACTTCATTTTCTTCTGCTTTTTGACTAAAATCATCGTACTTCCAATTATCTATGTAAGTGATCTTACATACTTTAAAACTTAAGCATATCGGTCTGAAATATTTATTCGCTGTATCAATAGCTTGCATTACATCGGCAGCAGTAATAATTGTTTTTCCTAAACTGTCTTTTACAATATAAGCGTAAACAGAAACTTCTTTTTTCAAACATAAGTCAGGAACCGTATAAGCTGCCTCACTAACACTCAATGCATTTGCTTTTTGTTTGGGGTCAACCGTTGTGCCGCATATAAATGAGTCTTGCGCGTGAATTACATTCAAATTTAATAGTGCGATAAATAAAAAAAGTATTCTTTTCATGTATGTAAATATGTAAGTAGCGAAAGTAGAAAAATAGATTAGAATATGCAGGAATTATTTAATGGGTTATTAAATAAAAAACTTTTTCTTGTGCTATTAAAAATTATCTTTGAAACAGCAAAAATTAAGCTTGTTTTAACTTATCGAAATTTTAGCATGAAATCTAAATACATTAAACCATTTGTAGTTTTACTCTTTGTATTTATTGCAACTATTCATAATGGATGGTCTCAACAAATTAAAGCGAGTGATAGTACAGGTTGTGCCCCCTTTGTAGGGATTATCTTCACAGGCATACCCGGTGCAACTAATGTTAACTGGAATTTTGGCGACGGATCATCTTCGGGTATACTTAATCCAACACATACATTTGGCACCCCCGGCAACTATACGGTAACATTTACTTCTTCCAATTTTGCTACGCAAACAATTCCTATCAAAGTATATGGAAAACCTGCTCCTAAATTTGTTACTAACGATCCTAAAAAAGGTTGTACTCCCTTAGTAGTTAAGTTTCAAGACCAATCGATTGGCGGAGGAGGTAGTCAAATTGTAGCATGGAGCTGGTCGTTTGGAGATGGAGGAGTGAATACGTCTAATAATCCTACACCCACTTATACTTACAACATAGGAGGGCAATTCAATGTAAGTTTAATTGTTACGGATGCTAATGGTTGCGATTCTTCCTATTCAATTTCTCAATACATCACTGCTTCTAAGAAGCCTACTTTGGTAGTTGTACCAACAGCTAGTATAGTGGCAGCATGTGCACCTCCGACTACCGTTACGTTTAACGGAACAGGAACTACAAGTAACTCTACTACCGGCTCTTCACTTACCTATAGCTGGAATTTTGGTAATGGAATAACTTCTAATGTGGTTGCCCCTCCGGCTGTTACTTATACTGCTTATGGAACTTATGATGTTAAATTTATTGCTACTGATAATAACGGCTGCGCCGATTCTGTTACTAAAAAAGTAGTGGTTAATAATCCGGTTGCTTCTTTTTTTGTGAAAGATACGGTGTGTAAAACAGTAACTTTTACTAATAATTCAACTGGCGGTTCTCCTTTCTGGAATTATGGCGATGGGACATCAGGAGTCAGTAATACGCATACATATGCTACTGCCGGTACATACACAGTTAAACTTACTGTTACTGCAGGGGCGTGTTCCGACGATACAGTAAGAACTATTCTTGTAGAGGATGTGAAAGCGCAATTTACTTCTGTTCCAAAATATATTTGTGATCTGCCTGCATCTATCAGCTATCAGGATCAATCAACAAATGCGGTTGCATGGAATTGGTCGGTTGCAAGTACATATACTTATTTTATAGCGAGTCCTACTACTTCCACCGCTCAAAATCCAACATTTCTATTTTCAAATAAGGATACCAATGAGTACACCATTTATAAACCTCAATATATAAATGTAACGTTAGAGGTTACCAGTGCTCATGGTTGCAAAAATACAGTTACCATAGCAAAGCATGATACTATCAATTTACCTACAGCACGTTTCATGCCCGATACAACAGAAGGTTGCGTTCCGCTGGCAGTTCAGTTTTCAGATTCCAGCATATCGAAGGAGCCTATTGTAAATTGGCAATACATTTTTGGTGATGGCACTTCTATTTCAGGTTCCAACCCAACTCCTACACATACCTATACTGCTGCAGGAACTTACTATGCAATGTTAGTGATACAAAATTCAAAAGGTTGTATCGATACATCGTATCGGATAAAAATTAATGTTGGCAATTTGCCTAATCCTGATTTTTCGGCTACACCTTTAAATGTTTGCCCTGGTGATACAGTTAAGTTTACAGACTTAACACCCGCTTCTGATTCAGTTGATACATGGCATTATGCTACCGATGGTTCATTTATGCTATCTGCCTGCCCGGGTACGGCAAATCCTGTTTGGGTATTTGGTGCTACAACCGGTCCTCAAAATGTGACTCTTACTGTAGGCTCTAAAGGATGTTATGCGTCCGTTACAAAATCAAATTATATAACTGTAAAGGGGCCATTGGCTCAGTTTGTTACAGATACTGATTGTGACTCGTCACGAGTATATAAATTTACAGGCACATTGCAAGATGCTGATTACTGGACATGGGATATGGGCGATGGAAATATTTTTACTAATTCCACAGCGTCAATTATCTCTCATACTTATTCTGTTTCCGGAAATTTTAAAGTTAAACTAACTGCTTATAACAATACGAGTGGGTGTCCGGCAAGTGTAGATTCAGCAATGGCGTATGTAAGACAAGTAAAAGCTTCATTGATAAATCCCAGTACTATCTTTTGTGCAGGTACAAGCATTTCATTTAATGCTTCATCATCAGTTGATGTAGGTACAGATTGTAATTCCGGATATTATTGGCTATGGGGAGATGGAACAAGACCTGATATACTTTCAGCGTCAAGTATTAATCACATATTTCCTTATGCCGGTTATTTTGATGTTAAGCTAATAGTAAAGGACGTTAATAATTGTAGGGATACCCTAGTGCAAAAAGTAAAAGCAAGCGGGCTTACTCCAAAGTTTACTCAGAATGTAAATCATGGATGTTTACCGTTGGTTGTTAACTTTACCGACCAGTCTACTTCAGATACAACTGTTACTACTTGGAATTGGAATTTTGGGGATGGTGCGAATAGTTCATTGCAAAATCCTTCTCATACGTTTACGCTTACAACGGTACCGGCCTTTACAGTAACAGAAACTGTTTCTAATAAATTAGGTTGCACGGCTACGTATACCACCGTGATAACACC
>CAZCJN010000058.1:0-1660 GCA_964498865.1 uncultured Bacteroidia bacterium | reverse complement strand
AAACTGTTTCTAATAAATTAGGTTGCACGGCTACGTATACCACCGTGATAACACCTTCAAAACCGGATTCTACTTTCTCTGCATCCGACACAACCGTTTGTGTGGGGGATTCAGTAAAATTTACTCCCGGTTATTTGAATCATTTAAGTTATACCTGGAATTTTGGAGATGGTACCGCTAACTCTACTGTTAAATCGCCTAAGCATGTATTTACACAACCCGGCCTCTATGCTATTACCTTAACGGTTGCAGATTCCATAGGGTGTACCGGTAAAAAAACGAAAGTTAATTATATCGATGTGCAAGATGTTCCTAAAGCAGGTTTCTTTTCGTCGGTAGATACAACACAGGCTGCCAACTGTTATCCGTTACTTGTCAATTTTACCGATACATCAAAAGCGAATGTCTTTCAATCACGTATATGGAACTTGGGAAATGGTGGCAATGTAATTCCCAATGCAACGGTGGGCACTACCTATCTCTTGCCCGGCACTTATGCTATTTCATTAACAGTGACTACGACGTATGGTTGTAAAAATACAGTAACCAAAAGTCTAACCGTAAACGGACCATTAGGCGATTTTACATTTACACCTACTTCTATTTGTAAAGGTTCAGAAGTACAATTTAATGTAAAGGATACATCAAGTGTATTTACTTACAATTGGGATTTTGGTGACGGGTATGATACAACTGCTGTGAGTCCTGTGAAACATACCTTTAACCATCATCCATCCAGCGGGCAATATCAGATTACTCTTGTTTATTGGTCTGCCGATTCCAGTTGCAAAAAGGCCGTAACCCATAACGTTACCATATATAGTGTTAAAGCCAATTTTAAACGTAATGATGAACTTGTTATGGCAGATTCTGTTCATTGTATTGGTGTGCCAGATGTATTTACGAATACATCTCAGAGTGCAAGCACATGGATATGGAATTTCGGGGATGGTAACACAAGTACTGCAAATAGTCCGACGCATACCTATACTGCTTCCGGAACTTATCCTGTTCAGCTTAGTATTAAAGACAATAATTTAGGTTGTGTGGATACTCTTATTAAGAGAATGTTCATCAACCCCTCACCAGTTATTACCGCGATAGGTGGAGATACATGTAAAGGGTCATCTGTTCATTTAAATGCAACAGGTGGTGTTTCCTATTTATGGGTTCCATCAACCGGGTTAAGTTCCACGACCATTGCTAATCCTATTGCTACCCCATCTGTTACCACTATTTATACTGTAACAGTTACGGATGCCAATGCCTGTTCAGGAACATCTACAGCACAAGTATATATTCAACAACCTCCCGATCAAATTATTTGGGACACTACTATTGTAATAGGCCAGTCTTTGACGTTAAATGCTGCCTATCAAGGTGCAAACTTTAATTATGTATGGTCTCCCGCTGATTCGTTGAGTTGCTCCAATTGTGGCATACCCTTTATACTTCCTTTGGTTGATAAAGATTTTACAATTACTACCAGTGATACTACAGGGTGTTTCTCTATGGATTCAAAAATAACCATCAAGATATTACCTAAGTCTTCATTGGATGTGCCTACCGCCTTTACTCCAAATGGCGATGGTGTGAATGATATTATTTACGTAGATGGGTGGGGAATTAAAAAATTACTCGAGTTTAAAATATATAACCG